>NZ_JBEOYD010000020.1:0-183876 GCF_040296885.1 Streptomyces sp. NPDC001980
GACTGGACCTCGTCGACGGCCTTGCGGCCCTCGGCGGGGGCGAGGTCGAAGAGGTAGGGCGGGTTGGCGGTGGCCTCGACGAAGGCCTGCGCGGCGGGCTCAAGGACCGGCGTGACGGGCGTGAAGGCTTCGGACATGTGAGTCTCCTGGGATTGCGTGGGGCACACCGGGCGATCCGGCGCCGCCGCGGTTCACCGTAGGAGCGGTGTCCGCCGGGCAGTTGCCCCCGAGCGCACGCCCACCGGCCCCGCAGCGCACGCGCGGACCGGTGCGCTGCGGGGCAGGTGCGAGTGCGCGCACGGGACACACCGCGGCCGGGAGCGGATCTAGCGTGACGGCTCGACGGCCGCGGTTCGCCTCCGATTCGACGGCGAACTGACAGGCCGACACCGCAATTCCATCCCGGAAGGGGTCCCGAAAGCGTGTCCTCAATGCCGGTCGGCGGTCTGGTTCCCCAGGCCGTCGACGATCCCGCAGAGCTCGTCGTCCGCAACGCGAAAATCCACACCGGAGACCCGAACCGCCCGCATGCGGGGGCGATCGCCGTCCGGGACGGTGTGGTCACGGTCGTCGGCGACGACAAGGACGTGGCCCCGCACATCGGCCCGGCCACCAAGGTCGTGGACGCGCTCGGGCGACGGGTGATCCCCGGCCTCAACGACGCCCACCTGCACGTGATCCGCGGCGGGCTCAACTACGTGCTGGAGCTGCGCTGGGACGGCGTGCCCACACTGCGCCAGGGCCTCGCGATGCTCCGCGAGCAGGCCGCCCGGACCCCGAAGGGCCAGTGGGTGCGAGTGGTGGGCGGCTGGTCGGCGGAACAGTTCGCCGAACGGCGGCTGCCGACCGTCGCCGAGCTGAACGCGGCCGCCCCGGACACCCCGGTGTTCGTCCTGCACCTGTACCAGTCGGCCGTCCTCAACCGGGCGGCGCTGAAGGCCGCCGGATTCGACAAGGACACCCCCGACCCGCGAGGCGGCCAGATCGTGCGTGGCCGGGACGGGGAGCCGACGGGCATGCTGCTGGCCGCGCCCAGCGCCCTCATCCTCTACTCGACGCTGGCCAAGGCGCCGGTGCTGGACGAGGCGCACCGCAAGACCTCGACCCGTCATTTCCTGCGAGAGCTGAACCGGTTCGGACTGACGTCGGCGATCGACGCGGCCGGCGGCTTCCAGAACTTCCCCGAGAACTACAGCACCGTCGTCGAGCTGGCCGCGGCCGGTGAGCTGTCGCTGCGCATCGCCTACCACCTCTTCCCGCAGACCGCGGGCCAGGAAGTGGCCGACCTCACCCGCTGGATCGAGATGGCGGACTACGGCGACGGCGACGAGTGGCTGCGCCTCAACGGCGCGGGCGAGAACCTCACCTGGGCGGCCGCCGACTTCGAGAACTTCAACCAGCCGCGTCCCGAACACGACGACTATGAGCCGGAGTTCGAGAAGGCGGTGCGTCTTCTCATGGAGAACGGCTGGGGGTTCCGGCTGCACGCCACGTACGACGAGACGATCCGCCGGGATCTCGCGGTGTTCGAGAAGCTGGCCGCCGAGGGTCTCTTCCCGGCCGGGAACCGGTGGTTGTTCGACCACGCGGAGACCGTGTCGGCGGAGAGCCTCGACCGCGTGGCCGCGCTCGGCGGTGCGATGTCCGTGCAGAACCGGCTGTCCTTCCAGGGCGAGGCCTTCCTGCGCCGCTACGGCCCCGGTGCCGCGGCCGACGCCCCGCCGCTCCGGGAGATGCTGGACCGCGGGCTGACCGTGGCCGCCGGCACCGACGCCACCCGGGTCTCCACCTACAACCCGTGGGTCGCCCTGCACTGGCTGATCAGCGGCCGCAACGTCGGCGACCTCGTGCTCCGCCCCCCGTCCAACCGGGTCGACCGGCAGGCCGCCCTGCGCATGTTCACCCGGGCCGGCGCCGAGCTGACGGGCGAGCAGGGGGTCAAGGGCGTCCTGCGCCCGGGGTTCTACGCGGACCTCGCGATCCTCTCCGACGACTACTTCACCGTGCCCGAACCGGAGATCGCCCACATCGAGTCGCTGCTCACGGTCACCGGCGGCCGGATCGTCTACGCCGCAGGCGAGTACGAGGGCCTCGACGAGGAGCTGCCGGCCATCACCCCCGACTGGAGCCCGGTGGCGCACTTCGGTGGCTACCAGGCGGCCCCGCGCGGCCTGACGGGCGTACGCCAGGCGGAGGCGCTGGGCGAGGCCGTCGCCGAGTCCGAACTGCACCGGGCGTGGCGGGTCCGCCGCGGCCTGATCCCGGACGGCGCCGCCACGCCGTCCGACCCCTGCTTCCTCTGAGACTCCCGGACTTCTGGACTCCCGGAAGGAGGACGGCACGTGAACCTCCTCCTTCCGGGTCCCATCCCACCCTTGTTCTGTTCACTGAGAAAGGTTCTTCGTCATGGTCGACATCTCCCAGGTGACCGCCACCCCCGGCCCCGACCTCCTCACCCCCGACAACTGCGCCGTGCTGTTCGTGGACCACCAGCCGCAGATGTTCTTCGGCACCGGCAGCGGCGACCGCACCGCGATCGTCAACTCCACCTTGGGCCTGGCCAAGGCCGCCAAGGCGTTCGGCGTACCGGTCGTGCTCAGCACGGTCGCCGCCGAGTCGTTCTCCGGCCCGATCATGCCGCAGCTCGCGGACGTCTTCCCGGGCCAGAAGATCATCGACCGCACCACGATGAACGCCTGGGAGGACGAGGCGTTCGTCGAGGCCGTCAAGGCGACCGGCCGCAAGAAGCTCGTCATAGCCGGTCTGTGGACCGAGGTGTGCGTGGTCCTGCCGGTGCTCTCCGCGATCGCCCAGGGGTACGAGGTGTACGTGGTCGCCGACGCGTCCGGCGGTGTCACCCCGCAGGCTCACGAGCACGCCGTGCGGCGCATGGTCCAGGGCGGCGCCGCGCCGGTCACCTGGGTCCAGGTGCTCCTGGAGCTCCAGCGCGACTGGGCCCGCACGGAGACCTACGAGGCGGTCACGAACGTGGTCAAGGAGCACGGCGGCGCCTACGGCCTCGGCCTGGTCTACGCCCAGACCATGATCGGCGCCCACGCGGCCGGCTGACCGGACGTCTCTTACCAAGTCGGGTACAGGCAGGAACAGGCAGGAAGACATGGATGCTGGACTGCTGGTCCTCCGGCTGCTGGCGGGGCTCCTCATCGCCGGCCACGGAGTGCAGAAGGTGAGCTTCCACCTCGGAGGCAAGGGCTTGGCGGGCGGAACGGAGGAGTTCCGGCACGACGGTTTCCGCGGCGGCCGGCTGACCGCGGTCGTCGCGGGCGGCAGCCAGATCGGCGCCGGCCTGTTCCTGGCCGCCGGGCTGCTCACCCCGCTGGCCGCGATGGCCGCGATGGGCGTGATGACGGTCGCCGGGACGGTCAAGTGGCCCAAGGGCCTGTGGGTGCAGAACGACGGGTACGAGTATCCGCTGGTCCTCGTCGTCGTCTCGGTGGCCCTGTCCCTCACCGGGCCGGGCCGGTGGTCCGTCGACCACGCGCTGGGCCTCACCCCGTGGCCGCTGTGGCTCGTCCTCGCGGCGATCGTGCTCGGCCCCACGAGCGGGCTGCTCACCCGCGCGGTGCTGCACCGCACCGCCACCGCGCCCTCCGCACCGTCCGCACCGGAAGGAGCCCCTCGTGCGCAGGCTGCTGACTGACGCGCTCCACACACTGGTACCGCCCAAGGACGACCGGCACGGCCCGCTGCCTCCCCTGCTGCTGACGCTGACGGTGGTCACCGGGCTGGTGGACGCGGTGAGTTATCTGTCCCTCGGGCATGTCTTCGTCGCCAACATGACGGGCAACGTGGTGTTCCTCGGCTTCGCGCTGGCGGGCGCACCGAACCTGTCGGCGCTCGCCTCCGTCGTCGCCCTGGCCGCGTTCCTGGCCGGGGCGCTGGCCGGCGGGCGGCTGGGCACCCGGTTCGCCGCGCACCGCGGACATCTGCTGAAGACGGCGACGGCCGTGCAGACCGTGCTGGTCGCCGTCACGGTGGCGGCCGCCGCGGTCGGCGACGGCCGGGTCGGCACCGGGGTGCAGTACACGCTGATCGTGTTCCTCGGGCTCGCCATGGGCCTGCAGAACGCGGTCGCCCGGCGCCTCGGCGTCCCCGACATGACCACGACCGTGCTGACGTTGACGCTGACGGGCCTGGCCGCGGACTCCGGTCCGGCGGGCGGTGCCGCACCCCGGCCCGGCCGCCGGATCCTGTCCGTCCTCGCCATGCTGCTCGGCGCGTTCGCCGGAACCGGACTCCTCCTCCACGGCCATCTGGTGCTCACCCTGGGCCTGGCCCTGCTGCTCCTGTTCGCCACCTCCCTGGCGACGCACCGCCTGGCCGGCGGCGACCCCGCCTGGACCCGGCCGGGAGCGGCATGAGCGACACCGCCGCCGACTCCCCGTGGGCGCCCCTCGCGGCCCGTGTCTTCCGGGCGCTGTGGATCGCCCAGCTGGTCTCCAACGTCGGCAGCTGGATGCAGACGGTCGGCGCCCAGTGGCTGCTGGTCGGGGACAGCGCCGCGCTGGTGACGCTGGTGCAGACCGCGTCCAGCCTGCCCGTCGTCCTCCTCGCGCTGCCTTCCGGGGTGATCGCCGACCGGTTCGACCGGCGGGCGGTGCTGGTGACCGCGCAGTTCGCGATGCTCGCGGTGTCCGGGGCACTGGCCGTGCTCGCGTTCCTGGACGCCCTGTCGCCGACGGCCCTGCTGCTCCTGACCTTCCTGCTGGGCTGCGGCACCGCGCTGATGGGCCCGGCCTGGCAGGCGATCCAGCCGGAGCTGGTGGACCGGGAGCGGCTCGGTCAGGCGGCGGCGCTGGGCGCGGTGAACATGAACCTGGCCCGTGCCGTCGGCCCGGCGCTCGGTGGGGCGGTGGTCGCGGCGGCGGGCGCGGGCTGGGTCTTCGCCTTCAACGCGGCGTCCTATCTGGGCATCGCGGCCGTCCTGCTGCTGTGGCGGCGCCCCGCCGCGGCCGCCGTCCCGCCCGCCGGGAACGAAGGGCTGCTGGCCGCCCTGTACGCCGGCCGCCGCTACGTCTGGAACGCGCCCGGCGTCCGCCGGATCCTGCTGCGCACGCTCCTGTT
Organism: Streptomyces sp. NPDC001980; assembly: GCF_040296885.1. NCBI lineage: Bacteria > Bacillati > Actinomycetota > Actinomycetes > Kitasatosporales > Streptomycetaceae > Streptomyces > Streptomyces sp. NPDC001980. Next base: position 5,086 of record NZ_JBEOYD010000020.1, read on the forward strand.
CATCCCCGGCGGCGCCGCCCTGTGGGCCCTGCTGCCGCTGATCGCGAGCCGCTCCCTCGGCCTCGGCTCGGGCGGCTACGGACTGCTCCTCGGGGCGGTGGGCATCGGCGCGGTCGGCGGCGCCTTCCTCCTCCCCCGTGCCCGTCGCCTGCTCGGCGCCAACGGCACCCTCGCGGCCGGCGCCCTGGTGTTCGCCGCGGTGCTCGCGGTCCTGGCCACGGTCCATGTGCCGTGGCTGGTCGCGCTCGCCCTGCTGCCCGCGGGCCTGGCCTGGATCGCCGTCCTGTCCACGCTGAACGCGGCCGTGCAGACCCGGCTCCCCGGCTGGGTCAGGGCCCGCGGCCTCGGCGTCTACCTCCTGGTCTTCCAGGGTGGTCAGGCGCTGGCCGCGCCGCTGTGGGGTGCGGTCGCCGACGGGCTCGGGCTGAGCGCCTGTCTGCTGATCGCCGGCGGCGCCATGCTGCTGAGCGCGGCCAGCGTACGGCGCTGGCCGCTGCGGGACGCCGAGGGCATCAACCCCGCGCCGTCCGACCACTGGCCGGCGCCTCCCCTGGTGTTCGAACCCGGGGAGGCCGACGGCCCGGTCCTGGTCTCCGTCGTCTACCGCGTCCCGGCTGACCGGCAGGCCGAGTTCACGGACCGGATGCGCCGGGTGGCCCGCTCCCGGCGCCGTACCGGAGCCCTGTCCTGGGGCCTCTACCAGGACGGCCACGACCCCGAGCGCTTCGTCGAGAACTACCTGGTGTCCTCCTGGGCGGAGCACCAGGCCCAGCACCACGTCCGGCTGACGGCCACCGACCGCCGGTTCGAGGAGGAGGCCCGCGCGCTGCTCACCCCGGGCAGCGCGCCCGAGGTGACGCACGCCTTCGACACGACGGCGGGACCGGCGATACGGCGGCCCTGAGACTCAAGGGCGCGGAATGTTGCGGAGGTTGGCCCGCGCCAGGTGGACCATGCGGCCGACTCCGCCGCTGAGCACCGTCCGGCTCGCGGAGAGCGCGAAGCCGCTGACCTGCTCGGCGGTGATCTTCGGCGGGACGGCGAGGGCGGCGGGGTCGGTGACGACGTCGACCAGCGCCGGTCCGTCATGGGCGAAGGCCTCGCGGAGCGCGCCGCGCACGTCGGCGGGCTTCTCGACCCGGATGCCCCGTGCTCCGGCCGCGGTGGCGATGGCCGCGTAGTCGGTGTGCGGGTAGGACGTGGCGTGCGGGGGCAGGCCGTCGACCATCATCTCCAGGTCGACCATGCCGAGCGAGGAGTTGTTGAAGACGACGACCTTCACCGGCAGGCCGTACTGGACGAGGGTGAGGAAGTCGCCCATCAGCATGGAGAAGCCGCCGTCCCCGGAGAGCGAGACGATCTGCCGGCCGCGGTCCAGGAACTGGGCGCCGATCGCCTGCGGCAGTGCGTTGGCCATCGAGCCGTGCACGAACGAGCCGAGGATGCGGCGGCGGCCGTTCGGCGTCAGGTAACGCGCCGCCCACACGCAGCACATGCCGGTGTCCACGGTGAACACGGCGTCGTAGGCGGCCTCTTCGTCGAGGACCGCGGCCACGTACTCGGGGTGGATCGGGGTCTGCTTCTCGACGCTGCGCGTATACGCGTTCACGGCGCCTTCGAGGGCGTGCGCGTGCTGCTCCAGCATGCGGTCGAGGAAGCGGCGCGACGCCTTCTCCCGCACCGCAGGGGTCAGGCAGCGCAGGGTCTCGCCCACGTCGCCCCAGACGGCGAGGTCGAGCTGGGTGCGGCGGCCGAGGCGCTCGGGCTGGACGTCGACCTGGACCGTGCGGACATGCCGGGGCAGGAACTCGGTGTACGGGAAGTCCGTGCCGAGGAGGATCAGCAGGTCGGCCTCGTGCATCGCCTCGTAGGCGGCGCCGTAGCCGAGCAGTCCGCTCATGCCGACGTCGTACGGGTTGTCGTACTGGATGTGCTCCTTGCCGCGCAGCGCGTGCCCGACCGGGGCCTTGACCTTCTCGGCGAAGGCCATCACCTCGGCGTGGGCGCCGGCGACGCCCCGGCCGCAGAAGACCATGACGCGTTCGGCGGCGTCCACGAGGTCGGTGAGCCGGGCGAGTTCGCGGTCGCCCGGGCGGATGGCGGGCAGGTCCAGGGACAGGGTGAGTTCGGGGGCCGCGTCCGGGGTGTGCTCGGCGGCGGTGTCGCCGGAGAGGGCCACGACCGAGACGCCGCGGCGGCCGACGGCGTGCTGGATCGCCGTCTGGACCACGCGCGGCATCTGGTGCGGTGAGGAGATCAGCTCCGAGTAGTGGCTGCACTCGGCGAACAGCCGGTCGGGGTGGGTCTCCTGGAAGTAGCCGGTGCCGATCTGGCCGCTGGGTATCTGGGCGGCGAGGGCCAGCACCGGCGCCATCGAGCGGTGGGCGTCGTACAGGCCGTTGATCAGGTGCAGGTTGCCGGGGCCGCAGGAGCCCGCGCAGGCGGCGAGGCGGCCGGTGAGCTGGGCCTCGGCGCCGGCCGCGAACGCCGCGACCTCCTCGTGGCGGACCTGGACCCACTCCACCGCGTCATGCCGTCTGACCGCGTCGACGACGGGGTTCAGGCTGTCCCCGACCACCCCGTAGATGCGGCGCACGCCCGCGCGCGCCATGAGGTCGACGTACTGTTCCGCGATGGTCTGCCTGGCCATGCCGCTCCTTCGCCTCCGGTGGCACGGCGGGGGACGCCGCGCCGCCGGTCACGGTAACGGCCCGGGGCGAACCGGAGTTGACCATCAGCGCACCGGATCACCTCCGGCAGCGCATGTCACGCCCGGTCGAGCTCGCCGCGCAGCCAGTGCAGTACGTCGGGGGTCACCGGGTCGGCGAGGTCGGCGAACTCCTCGTGCCTCTGGAGGAACTTGGCCACGTACTTGCACACGGGTACGACGCGTTTCCCGCCGGCGCGGACGTCGGTGAGCGCCTCCTCGACCAGCCGGCCGGCCAGGCCCTGTCCGGCGAAGGCGTCGTCGACCTCGGTGTGGTAGAAGACCCGCTGGTCACCGTGGTCGCGGTAGGCGGTGAGGCCGGCGCGTTCGCCGTCGACCAGGATCTCGTAGCGGTGGTGGGCGTCGTCGTGTACGACGACCGGGGCGGCCTGGGGCTGACTCATCGGGTTCCTTTCGGTGGGGTGTGACGATACCGGTGGGGCAGGCACGGCGACGGCGATCTCCCGCCGAGATGACTGACATCCCGAACCATCGCCGTGCGGTGGGAAGCATGTCGGGCGGCGGAGCGCTGGTGAAGGACAAGAGCAACGCCTCCTGTGAGGAAGGTCCCGTGTCCCAGATGTCGTCGTCCGAAATACGCTCCCCGCGCCGGGAGGCCGCCGCCGAGGCCGCCCACGGGGTGCCCGGCTGGCTGATCGCGCTGTTCGCCGTCGCCTCCGGCATGACGGTCGCGAACCTGTACTACGCCCAGCCCCTGCTGTCCGAGCTGCGCGGTGTCTTCCACATCGGCGAGGCGACCGCGGGCCTGCTGATCACACTCACCCAGGTCGGCTACGTGATCGGCATGATCTTCCTGGTGCCGCTCGGCGACCGGCTGGAGAAGCGGAGCCTGATCACCGCGCTCCTGACGGTCACCACGCTCGCCCTGGTGGCGGCCGGTCTGGCGACCGGGTTCCCGATGCTGCTGATCGCCTCGCTGATCAGCGGGGCCACCTCCGTCGTGGCGCAGATCCTCGTCCCGTTCGCCGCGAGCCTGGCGCCCGACCACGCCCGGGGCCGGGTGGTGGGCCGGGTGATGAGCGGCCTGCTCACCGGCATCCTGCTGTCCCGCACGCTCAGCAGCCTGGTCTCCAGCGTGGCCGGCTGGCGGGTCGTCTACCTCGGCTCCGCCGTCCTGATGGCGCTGCTGGGCGTGGCCCTGCGGCTGGCCCTCCCCCAGCACGCGCCGACCACGTCCGTGCCGTACCGCAAGGTGCTGCGCTCCACGGCGGCGCTGGTGCGCACGCACCCCGCGCTGGTGCGCCGGGGCCTCTACCAGGCGGCGATGTTCGGTGCCTTCAGCGCCTTCTGGACCACCGTCTCGTACGTGCTGACCGGACCGCACTTCCACTACTCCGCCATCGGGGTCGGGGTGTTCGCCCTGGTCGGCGCCGCCGGTGCGGCCGTCGCCCCGTTCGCCGGGCACTGGGCCGACCGCGGGCTGACCCGCCGGATGACCGGTGTCGCGTTCGGCCTCGCCGCGGTGGCCTTCGCGATAGCCGGGTTCGGTCAGCACAGCGTCGTCCTGATCGGGCTCGCGGCCGTCGCCCTCGACATGGCCGTGCAGACCAGTCTGATCCTCGGCCAGCACACCGTCTACCAACTCGATCCCCTCGCCCGGGCCCGCCTGAACAGCGCCTTCATCGCGATCTTCTTCATCGGCGGCGCCCTCGGCTCCCAGCTCGGCTCGATCGCCTACCGGTCCGGCGGCTGGAGCGCGGTCAGCCTCTTCGGGGCCGCCCTGCCGGTGCTGGGGCTGCTGTACTGGCTCACCGAGCGCCGGACCGGCGCGCAGCACTCAGCGTAGGGCGCCGAGGGCCGCTTCCATCGCACGGTGGAAGGTCGGGTACGTGTAGATCATGTGGCGCAGCCGCTCGACCGGGACCTCGGCGTGGACGGCGACGTTCAGCCCGTACAGCAGCTCGCCGCCGGCCGGTCCCGCCGAGGTCGCGCCGACCAGGACACCCCGGTCGGCGTCCTCGACCAGCTTGAGGAAACCCTCGCCTCCCGGCCCGTGGATCCAGCCACGGGTCGAGGAGGCGTTCGGCAGTACGGCGGTCCGCACCCGCAGCCCCCGGTCGCGGGCCTGCCGCTCAGTCAGCCCGACCGCCGCGATCTCGGGGTCGGTGAAGGTGACCCGGGGCAGTGCCCGGTAGTCGGCGTCGGGGCCGGGCCTGCCGAGGATGTCCTGGACGGCGATCTGCGCCTGGTACATGGACACGTGGGTGAAGGCGCCCCGGCCGGTGATGTCGCCGACCGCCCAGAGACCGTCCGCCGCCCGCAGCTGTCCGTCGGTGGGGACGGCGCGGGCGGTGGGGTCGAGCCCGGCCGCCTCGACGCCCAGCCCGGCGAGGTCGCTGTACCGTCCGGTAGCCACGAGCAGCCGCTCGGCCCGGCGCGGCTCGGCCTCGCCGTCGAGCCACACGGTGAACCCGGCACCGTCATGGGCGACTTGGCCGGCCCGCGCCCCGGTCAGGACGGTCACCCCGTCGGCGCGCAGGGCCTCGACCGCGAGTTCTCCGGCCTCGGGTTCCTCCTGGGCCAGCAGCCGCTCCTGCCCCTCGACCACGGTGACCCGGCAGCTGAACCGGGCGAAGACCTGGGCGACCTCGGCGCCGATGGCACCGCCGCCGAGCACCAGCATCGACGCCGGGAGCTCCTTGGCGGACATGGCGTCGCGGTTGGTCCAGTAGGGCGTGCCCGCGAGACCCGGCACGGGGGGTATGCGGGGGCGGCTGCCGGTGGCCAGGACGACACCCCGGCGGGCCTCGAACACCCGTCCGTCGACGGTCACCCGGCGCGGTCCGGTGAGACGGCCCCGGCCGCGGACCAGGCGGCCGCCCTTGGCCGCCAGCCGGTCGGCCGCGACCCGGTCGTTCCAGTCGTCGGTGGCCTCGGTGCGAATGCGCCCGGCGACCGGGCTCCAGTCCGCGGTCACCTCCGCCCGTCCGGCCAGACCGGGGACCCGGCGGGCCTCGGCCAGCGCGTTCCCGGCCCGGATCATCATCTTGCTGGGGACGCACCCCCAGTACGGGCACTCGCCGCCGACCAGCTCCGCCTCGACGCCGACCACGTCGAGCCCCGCCTCGGCGAGCGTGCCCGCCAGGTACTCCCCGCCCGGCCCGAGGCCGACGACGACCACGTCCACCTGCTCGTTCATACGCCCCTCGCTCCCTACGACTGCCGGTCACCGACGGTAGGGCGCCGCGGCGGCCGGCCCGCGTCCGTGCGTGCACCGCGGCCGGTCCCAGAGCGAACCGGGTGCGCTCAGAGGCCTCGGTCCGGGCGCTCCCGGGCAACGCCTCCCCCGCCGCCGCGCCTAGCGTCACTCGCCTACCCAGCCGCATCGGACATCCGCCAGGAGGCGCACCATGACCACCAGCTCCGAGCCCGGAAAGGCCCTGCAGCACAGCCAGCCGTGGCTGCACCAGAAGGGCGAGGTCATCCAGGAGTTCGGGACCGTCAAGCAGTTCCCCCTCGGCCTCTCGTACGAGACGCGCATGTACTCCTGCCAGCGTCTGAACCGGGTCCTGGCGGACACGCAGATCCTGTACGGCCTCTACAAGAAGCACCACTGGCTGCTGCGCGGCGCGACCTTCTACCAGCTGCACCTGCTGCTGGACAAGCACGCGGACGACCAGCTGACCCTCGTCGACACGCTCGCCGAGCGGGTCCAGACCCTGGGCGGGGTCGCGGTGGGCGACCCGCGGCACGTCGCCGAGATCACCTCGATCCCGCGTCCGCCGGACGGCGTCGAGGAGGTCCCGGCGATGCTCTCGCGGCTTCTGGAGGCCCACGAGACGATCCTGGTCGACGCGCACGACGCGGCCGCCCGGGCCGCCGGGACGGGCGACGACGGCACCAACGACCTGCTGGTCTCGCAGGTGATCCGCACCGGAGAGCTGCAGGCCTGGTTCCTGGCGGAGCACCTGGTCGACACTCCCCTGGTCCGCGCCTGAGAGAGCCCGGGAGCAGCGGATGCCTGCCTAGGATGCGGCGGAGATCCCCGCCGTACCGAGGCGGGCGCCGTGCCACCGGGAGCAGATCATGGACCTGCGGCAGATGGAAGTCGTGGTCGCCGTGGCGGACGCGGGCGGGTTCACGGCGGCCGCGCGGCGGCTGCACGTGGTCCAGTCCGCCGTCTCCGGCACGGTCCGCGCCCTGGAGCGCGAGCTGGGCACTCCGCTGTTCACCCGGACCACGCACCGGGTCGGGCTCACCCCGGCCGGTGAGGCGTTCGTCCCGGCGGCCCGGCAGGCGCTGCGCGCCGCCGAGCTGGCCCGCGAGGCGGTCGACGCGGCGAAGGGCGAGCTGCGCGGCCGGGTGACGGTCGGCACCATGCAGGGGGTCTGGGCGAACCTGCACCGCGCGCTGGCCGCGCTGCGGGCGGAACATCCGCGGGTGGTGGTCCAGTTGCGGCAGGCGGCGGTCATCGACATCCGGCAGGCGCTGCGCGAGGGCACGGTGGACCTGGCGGTGGTGGCGCTGGACCGCCAGCAGCAGCGCGGTCTGGTGACCAGGCTGCTGGCCCGCGAGGAGATGGTCCTGGTGGCCTCACCCCGCCGGAGCCTCGCCACGAACGGTGCCGAGGGCACGGTCGACCTGGCCGAGATCGCCGAGCTGCCGCAGGTGGAGTTCACCCCCGGCTGGGCGATCCGGGACGCGGCCGACCGCGCGTTCCGGGCGGCCGGCGTCGAACGCGCCACGACCTTCGAGGTCAACGACATCGTGGCCGCGTCCGAACTGGTCCGGGCCGACCTCGGCGTCTGCATCATGCCGCCGACCATCGCCCACCGCTTCCCGGACCTGACGACCTACCGGATCGCCCGGCACGCGCCGAGCTGGAAGGTGATGGTGGTACGGCCGCCGGGGGAGCCCCCGGCGGCCGTCGCGGCGCTGCTGCGCCACATCACGTGAATCGTGCTCTCCTCAGTCGAATCAGTCGAACCGCAGGTCGGACAGCTGCCGTTCGAGGGCGCCGATCTCGTCCCCGGGCTCCGGATCGGCCGGCCGGGCGGCCATCAGGGCGCCCAGTTCGCCGCCCGCCCGGCGGATGCGCGCGGGCAGCCCCTCGGCGTACGCGTCGCCGCCGGTCCCCCAGTCCTCGGACGCCGCGTACACGCCGGTCGGTACGACGACGGCGCGCAGGTGGGCGAAGAGCGGCCGCAGCCCGTGCTCCAGGACCAGGGAGTGCCGGGCCGTCCCGCCCGTCGCGGCGACCAGGACCGGCCTGCCGGTGAGGGCACCGGGGTCGATCAGGTCGAAGAACGACTTGAACAACCCGCTGTAGGACGCGCTGAACACGGGGGTCACGGCGATCAGGCCGTCGGCGCCCGTCACCGCGTCGATGGCGGCGGCCAGCGGGGGCGGCGGGAAGCCGGTGACGAGGTGGTTGGCGATGGCGACGGCCAGTTCGCGCAGTTCGACGACGCGGCTCTCCACCTCGTAGCCCCGCGGCCCGAGTTCGCCGTGGACGGCCTCGGCGAGCCGGTCCGCGAGCAGGCGGGTGCCGGACGGGGTGCTCAGGCCCGCCGAGACGGCGACGAGCTTCACCGGGCGGCCTCCGGCCGGGGCGGTGGCACTCATGCGGCGGCCTCCTGTCGGGCGGCGGCGACCAGGGAGGTGTGGGTCGGTGCCGCGGGCACGTCCGCCGGCCGCCCGGCCGCGAACTCCTTGCGCAGGACGGGTACGACCTCCTCGCCCAGGATGTCGAGCTGCTCCAGGACGGTCTTCAGCGGCAGCCCGGCGTGGTCCATCAGGAACAGCTGCCGCTGGTAGTCGCCGACCGACTCGCGGAAGGACAGCGTCCGTTCGACGACCTGCTGGGGGGAGCCCACGGTCAGCGGGGTCTGCTCGGTGAAGTCCTCCAGGGACGGCCCGTGCCCGTAGACCGGCGCGTTGTCGAAGTACGGCCGGAACTCGCGCACCGCGTCCTGCGAGTTCTTCCGCATGAACACCTGGCCGCCGAGCCCGACGATCGCCTCCTCGGGCCGGCCGTGGCCGTGGAAGGCGTACCGCCGCCGGTACAGCTGGACCATGCGCCGGGTGTGGTCGGCCGGCCAGAAGATGTTGTTGTGGAAGAAGCCGTCGCCGTAGAAGGCGGCCTGCTCGGCTATCTCGGGCGAGCGGATCGACCCGTGCCAGACGAACGGCGGTACGCCGTCCAGCGGGCGGGGGGTGGCGGTGAACCCCTGGAGCGGGGTGCGGAACGTCCCCTCCCAGTCGACGACGTCCTCGCGCCACAGGCGACGCAGCAGGGCGTAGTTCTCCTTGGCGAGGTCGAGGCCCCGCCGGATGTCCTGCCCGAACCACGGGTAGACGGGGCCGGTGTTGCCGCGGCCCAGCATCAGGTCGACCCGGCCGTCGGCCAGGTGCTGGAGCATCGCGTAGTCCTCGGCGATCTTCACCGGGTCGTTGGTGGTGATCAGCGTCGTGGCGGTGGACAGGATCAGCTTCTCGGTGCGGGCGGCGATGTGGCCGAGCATCGTGGTCGGGGAGGACGGCACGAACGGCGGGTTGTGGTGCTCGCCGGTCGCGAAGACGTCCAGGCCGACCTCCTCCGCCTTGAGCGCGATGGCGACCATCGCCTTGATGCGTTCGTGCTCCGAGGGAGTACGTCCCGTGGTCGGGTCGGTCGTCACGTCACCGACCGTGAAGATGCCGAATTGCATGGGTTTATCGTCTTCCGGTTCCGGCGAGTTGCGTCGCGCATGCGTGGGATGCGCCGAACGCTAGCCGTCGCCCTCCCGGCCGCCATGACCGTGCGCGCACCGCGACGGACCCTCCAGTGCCCTGCCGCCGGGCTCTGGCGCTCTGCGGCAGGGCGACGTGCGCGACGAGGCATGTCACCGGGCCGTGGGTGCCTACGGTCGAGGCCATGCAGCTTCGCAGAGTTCTTGCCGCCGCCGTGGTGGGCACCACGGCACTCGCCACCACGATCACGAGCGCGGACGCGGCCCTCGCGGCCCAGCCGCCGCTCACGCCGACGTCCTTCGTCGCGCACCTCGACCTCGCCGCGGGACAGCAGCCCGAGAACCTCACCCTGCTTCCGGGCGGTGCCGCCGCGGTCACCTTCGCCTTCTCCCGCCAGGTCGCGGTGATCGAGCGGACCGGCACGGTCCGCGTCCTCGCGACGCTTCCCGCGCCGCCCGAGGACGCCCGGACCCCGGTGCTCGGGTCACCGTTCCTCGGCGGCATCGTCCAAGGTCCCGATCGCTCGCTCTACTTCCTCTACGCCACCGGCACCGCCGGCCTCACCGGCGTCTGGCGGCTGCGTCCCGGCGGCAGCCCGGAGCGCATCGCGGCGCTGCCCGCCGACGCGCTGCCCAACGGCCTGGCCCTCGACGGGCCGACCGGGCAGCTGTACGCCGCCGACTCGGTGCTCGGCAGGATCTGGCGGATACCCGCGACCGGCGGGGCCCCCGAAGTGTGGGCGACCGGTGCCGCCCTCGCCCCGGCCGGCTTCCTGGGGGCCAACGGCGTGAAGGTGCACGACGGAGCCGTGTGGGTGAGCAACCTCGACCACGGGACCCTGCTGCGCATCCCGGTCCGCCACGACGGCACCCCGGGCACGGTCCACACCGCCGCGACGGGCCTGACCGGCGTCGACGACTTCGCGTTCACGGGCCACGGCGACCAGCTCCTCGCGGCACTCAACGCCGGCAGCGAGGTGGCCCTGGTGTCCGGGCACGGCGGCCATTCCGTCGTCCTCGACCACACCGATGGGCTAGAGAATCCCACCTCCGTCGCCGTCCGGGGAAACACGGTGTACGTCGCCGACGCCGCCTATGTCACGCGGCAGGACCCCAACCTCCTCACCGCCCGCCTCCGCTGCCCGTCGTCCCACTGACCCGATCGAGGACATCCCATGAGCTCCCCCCAGACGCCTTCCGGCGAGGCCGCCTTCGACCCCGAGCAGTTCCTCGTCGTCCCCGCCCGGACCTTCGACGACCTGGAGGTCGGCGAGGTGTTCCGCGCCCCCAGCCGGACCCTGACCGACGCGCACGCGGCGGCGTTCCAGACCGTGTCCGCCGACAACCACCCGGTCCACTACGACGCCGAGTGGGCCCGCCGGCACGGGCACAGCGCCCCCGTGGTGCACGGCCTCCAGGTCCTGGCCTTCACCGCACCGGGCGCGACCCTGTTCCCGCACGTCATCGGTGAGGTCTTCGTCAGGTTCTCGGAGCTGTCCTGCACCTTCACCGGCGAGGTGCACTCGGGCGACACCCTGTACCCCGCGCTGACCATCACCGCCCTCGAACCCGCCGAGGACGGCACCGGGGTCGTCACCACCGCGGCCACCGTGCACAACCAGCGGGGCGAACTCGTCCTGTCCGGGCAGCACAAGTACCTGCTGCGCCGCTAGGCGGGGTCCGGGAGACGGCGAGGGCGCGGGGACGGAAACCGTCCCCGCGCCCTCGTGCGTGTCGTCTCAGAAGTCCTCGGAGTCGGGGATCACGTGCATCGCGGCCTCCTCCGCCGACGCCCCGGCGCCGTCCAGGCCCCGGTCGGAGGCGAACAGGTCGGAGTCGGTGACCTCGTGCGCGCCCTCGTCCGGTGCGAGGAGCCGTCCGGCGCGGTCGTCGCCGACCTCGTCGTCGAGGAGCTCGCCGTCCGTGTCCCAGGCGTCGCCGAGGTCGTCGCCGTCCGGGACGCCGATGTCCGGCACCTCCTCGGCGAGGCGCTCGTCCAGGGTCTCCCCGTGCAGTCCCTCCGCCGCCGTCACTCCCGTGTGCTCCACGGCCCAGGGCCGCTCCGGCGGCGAGTAGCCCTCGTCCAGGGCCTCCTCGCCGGCCCGGTAGTCCAGGGTGTCCGAGGCGTCCAGCAGACCGGCGTCGTCCTGCACCTCCGAACCGTCCGGCTGGTAGACCTCGTCACCCATCGCCTCGTCGGTCATACGCGCTCCATCGTCACTCGGGCCGTCAGTTCGATCCGGCCGTCAACCGGAAAGGGTAGGAGGTCGTGGTCGCGGTCGGGCAGCGCGATCACGAAAGCGGTGGTGGGAAGGGCCGCGCGGACGGCGCCCAGGACGCGGCGGGCGGTGGCCCGGTCGAGTCCGGCGGTCGGCTCGTCCAGCAGCAGGACCGGCGGATCCCGCAGCACGGCCCGCGCGAGGGCGAGCCTGCGGCGCTGGCCCTGGGAGAGCCTGCCGCCGTTCGGGCCCACCGGGAAGTCCTGCGGGATGTCGTCGAGGGCGACCAGGGCCAGCACCTCGGCGAGCCGTTCCGGGGCCGCGTCCGGGGCGGCCAGCCGCAGGTTCTCGGCGACGGTCGCGTCCGCGAGCCAGTCCTCGGCCTCGACCAGGGTCAGGTCCCGCGGGGTCGCGCGGCCTGCCAACCGGCCCAGCAGCGTGCTCTTTCCGCTGCCGTTGGGTCCGGTCACCAGGGTGGTGGTGCCCGGTTCGGCCTCGAAGGCCGCTGCTGTCCCGTCGGCCGGTGGAGCGGGCACGGCGTCCAGCGGGGCCAGCCGCTGCGCCGCGGCCCGCGCCCGGCCGTACGCCGGCAGAATCCTCGGCAGTTGCTCGACCAGCTCGAATCCGGCGGCGACCAGCAGGACCTCACCGATCGCGGCGGACACGGACTGCGCCGTCGCCGCGACGTCCAGGGCGAGGGCCAGGACGAGGCACTGGCCGAGCGCACCCAGCAGGCGGAGCGCCGACTGCCCGGCGCGCAGGGCCCGGCGGGTGTCCTCGTCGGCACGATGGGCACGCTCCAGCGCCGCCGCGATCCGGGCCCTGGCCGGTGTCACGGCGTCCAGGCAGATCAGTTCGGGCAACGCGTCCCGGGCGCCGAGGAGTTCGGTGCGGACGACCGCCTGCTCGCGCGCCGAGCGCCGTACCGCGTCCTGCGCGCGCCGGTGCGTGGCCACGGCGGTCGCGGCGGCGAGCAGGAACACCAGCAGTTCCGCCCCGCCCAGCCGGGCGTCGGCGTGCCACAGCAGCCCGGTCACGACCGCCGCCGTCACCGCGGTGCTCGCCAGCGGGGCAAGGACGTCGGCGGGGAGCGCGCCGACGGTCGTGACGTCGTCCGTGAGCCGGCTCAGCAGGGCCCCGTCCCGCAGGGCGCGCAACCGCCGCGCCGGCAGGGCCGCGGCGCCGCGCACCAGCCGGGCCCGGAGCGCCACCGTGGCGCCGAGCAGGACACGGTGGCTGACCAGGCGCTCCGCGTAGCGCAGCCCGGTGCGGGACAGGGCGAGGACGCGGACGGCGCCGGACGGGTACAGCCACGACCACGTGGTGTCGGCCCGTACCGTGACCAGGGCGCACGCCGTGAGGAACCAGCCGGACACCCCCAGCAGGGTCGCGGCGGACAGTTCGGCCGCCGCGGCGAGGAGCAGGCCGTACAGCAGATCGCGCCGTCGGACCGCCGCTCTCAGCAATCGCAGGGTCATACGAGCCTTCCCTGGTCCAGGGTGAGCAAGCGGTCCCCGAGAGGGAGGAGGGCCGGACTGTGGGTGGCCAGCAGGACGGTCCGGTGCCGGGCCAGGCGGCTCAGCGCGTCCGCCACGGCCGCCTCGGCGTCGGGGTCGAGATGAGCCGTCGGTTCGTCCAGGCAGAGCAGCGGCGCGTCCCGCAACAGGGCGCGCACGAAGACCAGTTGCTGCGCCTGGCCGGAGGAGAGGCCGAAGCCGCGTTCGCCGACGGGGGTGCCGAGTCCGTCGGGCAGCGCGGCAAGCAGGCCGCCGAAGCCCAACTCCTCGAAAGCGGCGACGAGTGCGGAGTCGTCGGCTGCCGGCCGGGCGAGCCGGAGGTTCTCGCGCACGCTCCCGGGGAGCAGGAAGCCCGGCTGGCCGACCCAGGCCACGTGCGCGGGAGTCGGCCGCTCCCGCCCGTGCAGGGCACTGCCCCGGTCGGGCACCAGCAGGCCCGCCGTCACGGACAGCAGCGTGGACTTCCCGGCGCCGCTGGGGCCGGTCACCACGACGAACTCCCCGGCCCGGACGTCGAGTTCGACCCGGTCCAGAACGGGCCGCGCCCGTCCGGGACGGAGTACGGACACCCCACGCAGGCGGACGGGCAGGGGCGCGGCGCCGCGGGCGGCCGGGCGCAGGCGGCGTTCGGGGACCGCACCCCGCATCGCCCCGGCGATCAGGTCGGCCGCGGCCGCCGCCTGGGCGCGGGCGTGGTAACCGCGGGCCAGTTCGCGGGCGGGCGCGAAGTAGGCGGGCGTGAGGGTGAGGACGAACAGGGCCGTGGCCAGGCTCATGTGGTCCGGTACGCCGGGCAGCCGCAGGTAGTCCAGGAGCACCAGGCCGCAGTAGGTCGCGACGACCGCGAGGGTGCCCGTGATGAGCAGCTCCACCCAGGCGGTGGACAGGAACGCCACCCGCAGGACGAGGGTGGTGCGGCGGGCGAGTTCCTCGTCGTCCCGGCGCAGGGCCCGCGCCGCCTCCTCCTGCGCGCCGAGCCCGACCAGGGTGGGCAGTCCGCGCAGCTGGTCCAGGAGCCGGCCGTGCAGGGTGCGGACGGCACCGAGCTGGGCCTGTACGGCCGCCTTCGTGCCCATCCCGATGACCTTGAGGTTGGCCGGCAGCAGCGGGGTGGCCAGCACCAGCAGGAGCGCCACGAACCAGCTGCGCAGGGCGATGGCGGCGAGGACGGCACCGCTGCCGAGCAGCATGGCGCGGCGCGCGGGAACGTAGTCGGTGAGCCAGTCGTCGAGGCGGGCCACCTCGGCGTCCAGGGCCTCGGCGTAGGCGATGTCCGCCGGTCCCCCGTGCGGTGCCCGCCCCGGCAGGGCCGCGCGCAGGATGCGGGCGCGCAGCGCGGACCGTACCCGGGCGGCGCCCGTCGCCGCCGCCCGGTCGGCCGCGGCCAGCAGCGCGGCGCGCAGCGCCAGGCCGGCGGCCACGACCCCGGCGGCCGGCGCGACGGCCGCCGGGGCGGTGTGCAGGTGCTGGGCGGCGAGCCCCCGCCCGGCGGCCCAGCCGAGGCCGCCCGCCCAGATCACGGTGCCGAGCTGGGCGAGGCCGCGCAGGGTGCCCGCCCGGCGCAGCTCCGGTTCGCCGATCCGCGCCCAGGCCCGTAGCCGCCGGGTGGACGCCCGCCCGTCCGCGCCGTGGCCGTCCTCGTCGGCGAGCTCCGCCACCAGGGCCGCGGTGTCGGTCACGGGCGTTCGCCGCCGGGCAGGTCGTACTCCCCGAGCCGGCCGTCGCGGCGGTCGCCGAGGATCCAGGCGACGAGCGCGGTGCCGGACAGCAGGGCGATGCCGAGCGGATCGACCCACGTGGACTCGCCGCCGAAGATGTCCTGGGAGACGGCCGCCAGCAGGATGCCGAGCAGGGTCAGCAGAGTCCGGCGGACGAGGACGACGACCCGGGACTCCGGCCGGGGCGCGAACGGCTCGGCTGTTCCGTCGGCCGAAACGTCGGCCGACGGAACGTCCGACGGAACGTCCGACGGAACAGCCGACGTTTCGGCCAATGCCGTCGTGGGCGGCACCGGCCGCCCGGCCTCCCGGAACTTCCCCCGGAAGACCCACCAGGCATAGATGTTGTAGGCCAGCACGAACGGCATGCACAGCCCGACCCCGACCACCAGGAACACCTGCGAGCCGTGCGGGCTGGACGCCTCGTGCAGGGTCAGGGACGGCGGTACGACGACCGGTGCCGTCGCCGCCACCAGCGCCAGCAGCCCCGCGGCCTCGGCTCCCAGCACCGCCGCGAACGGCCGCCAGTCCGGCCGCCGTCCGAAGCCGTACCAGGCCACCGCGGAGCAGGCCGCGGCGGCGGCCACGGCGAGGCCGAAGAGGGTGGCGCGCAGGGGCTGTTCGAAGTGGAAATGCTGCGGGTCGGCGACCTCCAGGCCGAAGCCGAGGATCAGCGCGGCCACGACGGTCGCGCCGAGCAGCGGACGCCCGAGCCGGCCCGCCCACGCATGGGCCGTGCCCTCCGTCTTGTCCTGGAGCCAGGCGGCGCCCGCCAGCAGGTACACGCAGACCAGGCCGAGCGCGCACAGCACGCTGTAGGGGGTGAGCCAGGCGAGGGCGTCGCCGGTGAAGTGGCCGTCCTGCTGCGGGAGTCCGGACAGGACCGCGCCGATCACCAGGCCCTGGCAGAGGGTCACGGCGAGGGAGGCCCCGCCGAAGAGGAGTCCCCAGCCGCGCCGGTACGTAGCGGACGCGCTCTGGAACTCCAGGCCCATGCCGCGCAGGATCACCGCGAACAGCATGGCGATCAGCGGCGGGTACACCCCGGGCAGGACGGTCGCGTACGCCCCGGGCAGCCCGGCCCACAGCGTCACGCCGGCCAGGATGATCCAGCTCTCGTTGGCGTCCCAGGCGGTGGCGATCAGTTCGTTGTACTCGCGGCGGCGCCGCGCGTCGCGGTCGACGAGGCTCAGCATGCCGACGCCGAGGTCGTAGCCGTCCAGGACGACGTAGGCCCCGAGCGAGAGCAGGACCAGGGCGTAGGTCAGGTACTCAGGCAACGGAGGCCTCCGGAGCGGGAGTTCGACGGTCCGTGACCGGTTCCGGACCGGCCTTGACGGTGCGGACGATGTAGCGGATCCAGAGGGTGAGCAGGGTCGCGTAGAGGAGGACGAACCCGGTGAGGCTGAGGGCCGCCTCGGTGAGGCTCAGGTGGGAGACGGCGTCGGCGGTGCGCAGCTTTCCGTAGACCACCCAGGGCTGGCGGCCGGTCTCGGCGGTGATCCAGCCGCCGGTGATGGCGATGATCCCGGCGGGGGTCATCCACACCAGCCAGCGCAGGAACCGCGGGGAGGTGAACAGGCGGCCGCGCAGCCGCAGGACGAGCCCGGCGAAGGCGGTGGCGAACATGGCGAGGGCGGTGAAGTACATGGCCCGGAAGCCGTAGAACGCGCTCCACATGTTGGGGCGTTCGTCGGGCGGGGTCTGCAACAGCCCCGGGACCTTGGCCTGGCCGGTCAGGTCGTGGCCGATGACGGCGCCGAGGTGGGGTATCTCGATGCGGAAGTCGTTCTTCCCTTTGTCCGTGTCGGGGATGACGACGAGGTTGTAGCCGTTGTTGTCGGTCTTCCAGTTGCCCTCGAACGCCTGGAGCTTGGCGGGCTGGTGGCCGCCCATGAAGACGGCGGTGGCGTCTCCGGCGTACAGCTGGACGGGCATCAGGATCGCCAGCACGCCCATCGCCACGGACAGGGTGCGGCGAGCGAACGGCAGCGCGGACGCCCGGCGCTTGACCAGGTACCAGGCGCTGATGCCGGCGACGAACCAGGACGCGGAGATCAGGACGGCGAGCAGCATGTGCGGGAAGCGGTAGCCGAACGCCGGGTTGAGGAGCACCTGCCACCAGTCGGTGACGTGGAACTGGCCGTCCACCTCGGTGTATCCGGCCGGGTCCTGCATCCAGCTGTTGGCGGAGAGGATCCAGGTGGTGGAGAGCAGGGTGCCCGCGGCCACCATCCAGGAGGCCAGAGCCATGGTACGGGGCTTCACCCGGCCGTCGCCGTACAGCATGATCCCGATGAAACCGGCCTCCAGGAAGAAGGCGGTGATCACCTCCATGCCGATGGTGACGCCGATGACCGGGCCGACGGCGTGCGCGTAGATGCCCCAGTTCAGGCCGAACTCGAAGGTCATCACGGTGCCGGCGACCACGCCGAGGCCGAAGCCGACGGCGAAGATCTTCTTCCAGAAACGGAAGATCTGCAGGTAGAGCGCGTTGCCGGTGCGGACGTACACCGTGTACGCGACCGCGAGCAGCAGGGACAGCCCGACGGTGAGCGCCGGGAACGTCATGTGGAAGATCGCCGTGATCGCGAACTGCCAGCGCGACAGCTCCACGACGGAGGACGAGGCCATGAGGGGTCTCCAGAGATTCGGTCAGCGGGTGCTGCTGCCCTGGTGCAGTTCGGCGACGTAACCGCCGGGGAACTGCACCATCGCGGTGTCACGGCCCTCGCCGTCGTACGGGCCCCACAGGACCCGCGCGCCCGCCGCCTCGGCCTTGTGCAGGGTGGCCGTGAGGTCCTCGACCGCGTAGCCGGTGGTCTCCCGTCCGAACGGGTAGGGCAGGTGGCCGTCGGTGACGCTGACGACCGTGTTCCCGAACGGGGAGGTCAGGGCGATACGGCGGTAGCTCTTCCCGGGCAGGCCGAGGTCGCCGCCGTCCGCCGTACGGTCGTCGGAGACGATCCGGCCGCCGGTGAACCGCAGGTAGGAGCGGAGGAAGGCGGACGCCGAGTCCGGAGTGAGATAGACACGGTTGTCGGGCACGGTCTCCAGGGGCGCGTACGACGGGGCCTTGGTGTGCCAGTACAGCTGGGCGTTGATCCCGCCCGGGAACTGCACGACCGCGTCCTTCCCGATCGGGTCGTCGAACGGCGCCACGACGATGTTCGCGCCGCTCTGCCGGGCCAGCCGGACGCCCCGGTCGAAGTCGCTCATGAGCCAGCCGGTGCGTTCGCTGCCGAACGGATAGGGCACAGGCGTCTTGAAGTCGAAGACGGACAGCGTGCCGACGGGCGAGAGCACCAGTTCCGACTCGGTCTCGCTGGGGGTCGGCGTGACGTCCGTGACGACCTTCGCGGTGTGGGTGCCGCCGAAGGTCGCCACCCAGCTGTCCGCGAAGGCGTCCTCCTGACCGGGGGTGACGTACACATGGGTGGTGTCGTACTGGGGGCCGACCGCGGTGGTCGAGGCCCGGACCGCGGTGCCGCTCTGGGCCGAGGACGGGGCACCGGAGCCCACCACGCTCAGCGCCACCAGCAGCGCCGGGAGAGTCCATGCCATCGCCTTGCGCTTCATGCGTGTCCCTTTCTGCCGAAACCCGGTGCTCCGGACGGTAGGCGGGGAGGACCGGGGCGATCGTTCCGAGAGCGCCCGGGGTGCGGCCCCTCAGGGAACAGCCGCGGTGTCAGTCCGCCTGGACCGCGCCCGCGGCCCGCCGCCACTGCGCCGGCGACATCCCGTACGACTCGCGGAACGCCCGGCTGAAGTGGGAGGGGCTGGCGAAGCCCCAGCGGACGGCCACCGCGGCGATCGACCGGTGGGCGGCGCCGGGCAGGGCCAGCTCCGCGTGGGCCGCCTCAAGGCGGCGCGCCCGGACCCAGGCGCCCACGGTGGTGCCCTGGCGTTGGAAGAGCCGGTGCAGATAGCGCAGCGAGATGGCGTGCTGGTCGGCGATGTCCTGCGGGGCGAGTCCGGGTTCGCCGAGCCGGGCCCGGACGGACGCCGTGATCCGCTCCCACAGGGCCGACTCGGGCGGCCCGCCGATCCGCTCCAGGGCCACGGTCGCGAGGATCTCCACGACGGTACGGGCGAGTTGTTCGCGCCGGGCCGCGGTGACCCGGGTGACCTCGTCGACGAGTCCGTCGAGCAGCGGCAGCAGCAGGGCCGCCGCGCCGCCTTCGGCCTCGTCCACCGCCGTGGCCGTGAGGGCCTGCAGCTGCCGTTCCTCCAGGCGCAGCAGGGCGCGGGGCACCATGAGGATCCGGGCCCGCTGCCGCTCGGGGAGCACGATCCTGAACGGGCGCCGCGCGTCGTGGAAAGCCAGGCCGCCGGGGTGGAGCTCGGCGGTGCGGCCGTCCTGGAGCAGCAGGGCGGTACCGGCCAGCTGGCGGCGGACCAGGATGTGGGTGCGGGGATCGGCGGCGGCCGTGCGGGCGCCGCGCAGGACCGTGCCGGGGCCGAAGTCCTCGGTGGCGATCTGGAGGGCGCCGAGCCGTTCGGCGGCCAGTTCACCGGTCCACGGGCGGTCCCGGTCCACGGTGACCTCGACGTCCACGAAGGTCCGGGACAGGACGCGCTGCCAGGCGTCGAGGCGGTCGCCGGGGGCCAGGTCCCGGGTGGCGCAGGACACCGCGGTCAGCACGGCGGGCCGTCCGTCCGCACCCGGTCCAGCCAGTCCGTCGGGGACAGCCCGAAGGAGCTGCGGAAGGCCTTGCCGAACCCGGCCGCGCTGGTGAACCCCCAGCGCCGGGCGACCTGGCCCAGGCTGACCGAGCCCGCCGGGCGTGCGGCGAGTTCCCGGCGGCACTCGCGCAGCCGCAGGTCGCGGATCCACTGGCACACGGTGGTGCCCTCGGCCTGGAACAGCCGGTGCAGATAGCGCACCGAGATACCGTGCACCCGGGCGATGGCGGTCGGGGTCAGCGCGGGGTCCGACAGGTGCCAGCGAATGTACGTCCTGATGCGCAGCAGCAGCACGCCGTCGGCGCCGGGCAGGTCGGCGGGGTCCGCCCCGAGCCGGTCCGCCGCCGTGGCCGCCACCAGGTCGATGACGCTCTCGGCCAGCCGCTCGGCCGTCGGCGTCGTGTACTCCGCGGAGGTGTCCGCCAGCCGTTCCAGCAGCGGCCCGAGCAGCGCGGGGAGCCCGTCGCGCGGGTGGATCGCACGGCCGGTGAGCTGTCGCACGTCGGCCTCCGAAAGCTCCAGCAGCGGACGCGGTACGGCGAAGATCTTCAGCCGGAAGCGGTCCGGGAAGGTGGTGCGGAACGGGCGAAGGGTCTCGAAGAAGGCGAGGTCGCCGGTCCGCAACTCGGTTGTGCGGCCGTCCTGTTCGACCCGGGCACGGCCGGCGCTCTGGACGGCCACGAAGATCTCCCGGCCGTCGCCGCGGGCGATGAACCGCGGCGCCCGGTGGACCCGGCCGGGGTCGGCCTCCACCGTGGTGATCTGCAGATCTCCGAGGCGGTCGGTGCGCAGGGTGGCGTCGTAGGTACCGCCCTCGGCGGCGATGTCCATCCCCACCAGGGTGTCGAACACGGCGTCGTGCCAGTACTCCAGGCTCTCGTCCGGCGGAACCGAGCGCGTGGTCAGCACCCTGGTCCGTTCGCTCGTCGCGCCGGTCGGAGGCCGGCGTCCCTCCTCGTAGGAGCCGATCGCGGTTGCCATGCCGTCAGCCTCGCCGGGCGACCGCCACCGACGCATCAGTCGGCCGACTGGTCCTCGGCCGGCGCCGCGACCGTCACCGCAACCGGGCACGGAGAAAGGCACAACCGGTCAGCAGCGCCGCCCGGGTGGGCGCGCTGCCGGCGAGGGCGTGCAGGGCCACGAAGTCATGGATGGTTCCGAGGAAGCGTATGGCCAGCGCGTCGACGCCGGCCTCGGACAGCCGCCGCGCGTACTGCTCGCCCTCGTCGCGGGCCACGTCGGCCTCGGCGGTGACGACCAGGGCCGGCGGCAGTCCCGCCAGCTCCTGCGGGCGGGCCCGCAGCGGAGCCGCGGTGGGCTCGCCGCGGTGGGCCGGGTCGGCGACGTACCGCTTCCAGTAGGCGCGCAGCGCCCGGCGGGTGAGCAGGTAGCCGGTGGCGAACTGGCGTTGCGAGGGGCTGTCGCAGCGGGCGTCGGTCAGCGGGTAGTAGAGCAGCTGCGCGCTGATCCGCGGCCCGTGCCGGGTCTTCGCCAGCATGGTCACGGCGGCCGCCAGCGTGGCCCCTGCGCAGTCGCCGGCGACCGCCAGCCGGCCGGGGTCCAGCGCGAGCGCGTCGGCCTGGGTGACCGCCCAGGCCAGCAGGGCGTAGCACTCCTCCAGCGCCACCGGGTAGCGGGCCTCGGGGGTGCGGCTGTACTCGGGGACGACGGCGCACACGCCGGCGCCGGTGACGAGTTCGCTGATGAGCCGGGCGTGGGTCTGGGCGTCGCCGAGCGCCCACCGGCCGCCGTGCAGGTACAGCAGGGCCGGGAGCGGGCCGCGCGCCCCGGCCGGACGCACGGTCCAGAAGCCGAGCAGCCGCGCGGGGCCGACCGGTGCCACGTGGAAGACCGCGTCCACGGCGAAGTCCTCGAACCGGTCGGCCTGGGTCTCCCGCAGCGCCTGCCGCGCCGCGTCCGGGCCGAGGTCGTCGAGGGCGGGCGGCACGGCGGCGGCGCTGACCAGGCGCTGCACCACGGGGTCGAGGACGACGGCCGTACCCGGCCCCGGTGCTCCGGGTGTCATGGGCGCTCCTCCGACCGGCCCTCGGGCGCCCTCACCGGCCCTGTACCAGGTCACGGAGTTGATGGCGGCTGCTGATGCCGAGCTTGGGATACACGTTGTACAGGTGCGAGCCGACGGTACGCGGCGACAGGAAGAGCCGCTCCCCGATCTCGCGGTTCGACAGGCCGCGCGCGGCCAGCTGGACGATCTGCCGCTGCTGCGCGGTCAGTTGCTCCAGCAGACCCGCGTCCGCCGGGGCGGGGGCCGCGCCACTGGCGCGCAGTTCGCTGCCGGCGGCGGCCGCGAGAGCGCCGGCGCCGAGGCGTTCCGCGGTCTCCAGGACCGTGGTCAGCTGCTGGCGCGCCTCCAGGGTGCGGCGGCAACGGCGCAGCCAGATGGCGTAGTTGAGGCGCACGTGGGCGCACTCCCACGGCCAGCGGTTCGCCCCGTGGTTGACGAGCGCGAGCTGGAAGTGCTCCTCCGCCTCGCAGTCCGGGCCGATCAGGGCGGTCGCGTGGTGCATCAGCAGTGTCATCCGGGTGCTCGGGCGGTCCCCCTGCTCCGCCACGACCCGTTCCAGGACGGGCAGCGCCTCGGCCGACCGGCCGGTGCGCTGAGCGGTGACGGCGAGTTCGGCGACGGCCCGCGCGGACAGGAAGGGGTGCAGGGGCGAGCCGTCGGCGGTGAACAGGCCGCTGAGCTGCCGCCAGGCGTCCTCCATGTCGCCGCGCGTGACGGAGGCGAGTCCGCGGGCGCGCAGCAGCCGGGCATGGGTGGCCCGGTTCTCGTCCAGGCAGACGGCCCGCCACACGGAGGGGGTGAACCAGGGCTCGGGCGGCAGGGTGCCGCGCAGCGCCCGTACGGTCAGCGCCTGCGTCTCCAGGTCGGCCCGCAGGCGCGGCAGGCGCAGTACCGCGGCCTCCGTCAGGGCGTCCTCGATCACGCTGTCGGCCTCGGCGAACCGCCCGGTGGCCAGGAGGGTGTCCACGAGCGGGAGCACCGACCAGCCGCGCAGCCCGAAGGCGCGGGCGCCGCGCAACCGCTCGTCGGCCGTCCGTGACTGCCCCAGGTCCACGTCCGCCTCGTCCGCCTGGTGGGCGACCGCGGCGAGGACCGCGTGGGCCGCGGGGGCGGTCGGGGTGGCGGGCGGGGTGGTGGAGACGTCGGGCGGGACGGCATGGTGCGAGCGGCCGAGGACGGCCGGGGCGCCGGTGGCGGAGCCTGGCCGGGCGACCGCGGTGACCAGCGCGGCCAGGGCCCGCCGGGTGTGCGGGGTGTCCAGTCGGGCCAGTGGTCCGGCCGTGGCGGGCCGCCACCGCCCGGACGCCTCGGCCTGCCGGGCCCGGTCGAGCAGCGCGGGCAGGGCCGCCGTGTGCTCCGTCAGCCCGGACTGGGCGGCGATGCCCGCCGCCAGGCCGGCGAGGGCGAGCGCGAGGGACCGGTCGACGAGGGGAAAGTGCTCCGAGGCGTCGGCCAGCAGCTCGAAGGCCTCGCGCTGGGCCGACTCGTGGGAGAGCGCGGAGGCCAGCGCACCGGCCGCCGCGCAGCCGAGCTCCGGCTCGGCCCCTTCCTGGACGAGCCGTTCGTACAGTTCGCGGACCCAGCCGGGGTCGCCCGTCGCGTGGGCCGCGGTCAGGGCCTCGGCCAGCCGGCGGGCGCGTTCCGGCGGCCGTGGGCTGAGCCGGGCCGCCTGTTCCAGGGCGCGTGCGGCCTCCACCGCGTCCCCGCGCCGCCAGGCGGAGACCTCCAGGGCGGCGGCGATGAACGCGTTGGCGCCCACGGTGGCGGCGGCCAGGTGGCGGGCCCTGACCTCGGGCTGCACGGCGACCCTGGCGAGCTCCCGGTGGGCCTGCTGGCGCTCACCGGCCGGACGCCCGAGGTAGGCGGCCGAGCGGGCCAGCGGATGCCGGAAGTCGAACCGGTCCTCGGCCAGCGCGATCAGCCCGGCCGCCTCCGCCGGCGCCCACACCGCCAGGTCGCCGGTGCCGAGGGCGGCCATGACCGCGGCGACGGTACCGCCGGGGCCCGCGGCCGCCGCGTACAGCAGGGCCCGGCGGGTCTCGGCGGGAAGCGCGTCGACCCGTACGCCGAAGACGTGCGTGTACCGCACCGGGGTGGCGGGGCCCGGCGCACCGCGGCCCAGTTCCACGAGGGCCAGCGGGTTGCCCTCGGCCTCGGCGAGGATCTCCAGCCGGTGCCGGCCGGTGGGCGCCGCCGGCTGCCGGTCGAGGAGGGCCGCGGCCGCGGGGCCGCTCAGCGGGCCCAGCCGCAGGGTCTCGGTGCCGGGCGGCGGACCGGGCAGGGCCGCCTCGTGGCGTGCGGCGAGCAGCACCGTGAGCGCACGGCCGGTCAGCTGCCGGACCGCGGCGAACAGGGCCTCCGGGAAGGCCCGGCCGCACAGGTCGGCGTCGTCCACGCACACCAGCACCGGAGCGGCCCCGGCGAGCCGGGCCAGCAGCGCCGTCACCGCCGCGTGCAGCTCGGCCTCGTCCGCCGGGGCGTCAACCGGCGGTACGGCCGTCAGCGCCCGTTGCCGGTCGGCGGGCAGGGCGGCCAGCTCGTTCCGCACCGACGGCGTCAGCAGCTGGTGCAGACAGGCGTGCGCGTCCCGCGGGTCCTCGGCCCAGCCCTGCGCGGCCAGCACCAGCACGCCCTCGGCGGTGGCCCGGTCCCGGACGTGCCGGAGCAGTGTCGTACGACCGGTGCCCTCCTCACCGAGGAGCAGCAGGGTCTGGGGCGTGCCGGGCTCGCGCGTCGCGCACCGCAAGATCCGCTCGATCTCACCGTCCCGGCCCAGCACGGCGGGCTCGTCGCCGGTCGTGGTGGACTGCTGGGGTGGGTGGACCGTCATGCACGTACTCCCCGGATGGTGCGCGTTCTCCCTGGCCAGGGCCATCATCGCCGAGACCGGGTAGGCGCGCTTCTGTCACATGACCAGTCACCTGCGCCCGCGGCCCGGTCGGTGCGCGCGAGCCCGCGGTTCCCGTCCTGCCGCCGGCCGCTGGCAGGATTGCCGTATCAGCGGCTCGACGCCATTGCCGTATCAGCGGCTCGACGACAAGGACGGTTCATGCACGCCGGCACCACCGACCACCCCTCCGATCCGGGCATCCTCGGCCGGGCCGCCGAACTCGGCCGCCTCGACCGGCTGCTGGGGGCGGTGGACGGCGGCGGCCCGCAGGTGCTGGTGCTGACCGGGGAACCGGGAGCCGGCAAGAGCACCCTCGTGGACCGGGCTGCCGAGCGGGGCCGGGACCGGGGCCTCGGGATCCTGCGGGTACGCGGCAGCGAGGGCGAGGCGGGTCTCGGTCTGTCGGGCGTGCACCAGTTGCTGCATCCGCTGCTGCCCGGAGAGGGCCTGCCCGCGGGGCAACGGGAGGCGCTGGACCGCGCCTTCGGGCCGGACGCGGCGGAGTACGAGCTGAAACTCGATCAGCTGTCCCTGTGCGTCGGCGTGCTCGGGCTCATTGCCCAGGCCGCCGCGCGCCGGCCGCTGCTCCTGCTGGTGGACGACGCCCAGTGGCTGGACCTCGGCTCGGTGGACGTCCTGGCCTTCCTCGCCCGGCGGCTCGAGGGCAGGCCGGTGGTGCTGCTGCTCGCCGCCCGCGAGGACGGCGTACCGGCCCGTTTCGACCGGGCCTTCCCGCAGATCACGCTGGGCCCGCTGAGCCGTTCCGCGGCCGGGCAGCTCCTCGACGCGCAGCCGGATCCGCCGCGCGGCAAGGCTCGGGCCGAGATCCTCCGGCAGGCGGCCGGCAATCCGCTGGCCCTGATCGAGCTGCCCCGCGCCCTGGCCCGGGGCCGGACCGGGGACATGGGCGCCGGCGGGGCCGGGGGCGCCACGCTGCCCCTCACCGCACGCCTGGAGAACCTGTTCGCCGCCGACCTGCCGGGCCTGCCCGCGTCCACCCGGGCGGCCCTGCTCCTGGTGGCCGCGGCCGGCCCGGCCCGGCTGACGGACCTCATGCGGGCCGCCCCCGAGCTGGACGTCGTGGCGGCGCTGGACCCCGCCGAGCGCGCCGGGCTGGTGCGGGTGGCGGACGGCGGGGTGCTGCTGCGGCACCCGCTGGTGCGCTCGGCCGTCTACCACGCGGCCTCCTTCCACGAGCGCCGGCAGGCCCATCTCGCCCTGGCCGCCGCGCTGGCCGGGGAGCCGGACCGCCGGGCCTGGCATCTGGCCGCCGCCGCGACCGGGCAGGACGCGGAGGTCGCCGACGCCCTGGCGGAGAGCGCCGAACGGGCCCGGGGCCGGGGCGGCTACGCGGCGGCCGCGACCGCGATGGAACGTGCCGCCGAACTGACCCCGGCGCCGGACCTGCGGGCCCGGCGCCTGCTGACGGCCGCGCAGGCGGCGATGTTCGCCGGTCATCCGCAGTGGGTCGGCGAGCTGAGCGGCCGCGTCGGACCGATGACCGAGGATCCCCGGCTGCGTGCCGAGGCCTCGCTGCTGGGCGGCTGGGCGCTCGGGGTGACCCTCCGTCACGAGGAGGCGCTGGCACTTCTGTTGGGCGTCGCCGAAGCCACCGCCACGTCGGCACCGGACCTCGCCCTCGGTGCGCTGAGCACCGCCGCCACGTCCGTCTACAACTCCGGCGCGCCCCGCCACCGCGCCGAACTCGACCGGATCAGCGGCCTGATCGACGGGGACGACGACCCCGCCGCCCGGGCCTGGGCCCGGGCGGTCATCGATCCCGTTCACGAACGGCCGCTTCTGACACGGCACGTGGCGGCGGGACTGGCCGCCCTGGCGCAGGAGGAGTCGCTCGGCGACCTCACGGCGCTGGGCGGCGCGACCTGGATCCTGGACGAGACCGAGCAGGCCGTGCGCGTCCTCGGGCTGACCATGGACCTGCTGCGGCGGGCCGGCAGCGCGGGCACGAACGCGACCGTGACCCAGGCGCTCGCCCTCGCCCTGTTCGAGAACGGCTCGTGGACGGCGGCCGAGGAGGCGGCGCACGAGGCGTTCTGGATGGCGACGGAGGCGGGGGCGGACAACGTGACCGTGGGCGCCGGCGTCCTGCGGGCCACCCTGCGCGCGCTCCGGGGCGACCCCGCGACCGCCCGGGCCGAGGCGCTGCAGGCCGTGCGGGGCGTGGACCTGCGCCGGTCGCTGAGCCTGCAGGTCCGCCACCGGCACGCCATGGGCATGGCCGCGTTCGCCGCCGGCGACCACGCGGACGCCTACGAGCAGTTGCGTGCGACCTTCACCCGGGACTTCCGGCCGGCCCCCGTCCACTACCACGCCTCGCTCTACTACCTGGGCGACCTGGCGGCCGCGGCGGTGCGGGCCGGGCGGGTGGACGACGCGCGCACGGTGGTGGACGCCGTGCGGCAGGACCTGAAGCCCGACCCCTCCCCGCGCCTGGCCGCCGTACTGCACCGGGCCACCGCCCTGCTGACCGACACCGACGACGCCGAACGGCACTTCCGCGCCGCCCTCGACGACCCGGCCACCGACTGCTGGCCGTTCGAGAAGGCCCTCGCCCACCTCGACTTCGGCGAGTGGCTGCGCCGGCGCCGCCGCAGCGCGGAGGCCCGCCCGCACCTGAACGCGGCCCTGGAGTGCTTCCAGCGCCTGGACGCCCGCCCGTGGACCGAGCGGGCGACGGCGGAGCTCCGGGCCGCGGGGGCGGCGACCGCCCCTGCCCCCGCCGGCGAACTCACCCCGCAGGAACGCCAGATCGCCGAACTGGCCGCCCAGGGGCTGACCAACCGCGACATCGCGGCCCGTCTCTACCTCTCCCCCCGTACGGTCGGCTACCACCTGCACAAGATCTTCCCCAAGCTCGGCATCACGGCCAGGGCCCAGCTCCGGGACGCCCTCACGCAGGAGGACCAGGGCTGACCTACCGCTTCCGGGAGCCTGCGGAGGGCCGGTCGCACAGGGCGTGGTCGATGAGCGTGCCCGTGGCGCGGTTGAGGGCGGCGAGGTCCGGCGGCGCGGTCGTGGTGGTGAGGGAGACGGTCACCGCCCGCCTGCCGTCCGCGCTCACCGCGGGGCGGGTGTTGACGCCCGCCCCGTCGCCCTCGTGGGTGTAGTAGTAACCGCCGCAGGAGAGCGGGATCCTGCGCAGCCCGAGGCCGTAGGTGCCCTCGGGCATCTCGGCGACGTCCTCCGGGTCGTCGGTCCGCTCGACGGTCTGCCGCATCTCGCGCCACTGCTCGGCGGGGAGCAGCCGACCGCCGGCCAGGGCACGGAAGAAGGTGTTCAGGTCGGCGGTGGTGCTCACCACGCCCGAGTCGGCGGTGTGCTGGAAGCTGTGCTCGGTGACGTCGAGGCGCTTGCCGTCCGCGGTCGTCAGGTAGGCGCGCACATACGGGTCCGGCAGATACGGGTCGAGCCCGGGGACGGAGGTGTTCCGCAGTCCCAGCTTCGCGATCACCCGGTGCGCGACCAGGTCCGGCCAGCTCGCGCCGCCGGCCTTCTCGGCGATCATTCCGGCGAGCAGGTAGTTGGTGTTCGAGTACGCCCATCGGGTGGCACCGCCGGGCCGCGGCACGAACACCGGCCGGTGCTTCATCGCGACCGCCACCAGGTCGGCGGCCGGGGTGGTGTCGTAGCGGTTCTCGTCGAAGTGGTTGATCAGCCGGTCCTGGATCTCCGGGTCGTCGACGTAGTCGTACAGGCCGCTGGTCTGGCGGAGCAGGTCGCGGACGGTGATGCGGCTGCCGTCGTTGCCGTTGCCGGCGACGACCCCCGGCAGCCAGTGCTCGACGGTGTCGTCCAGCGACAGCTTCTTCTCCGCGGCGAGTTGGAGAACCACGGTGGCCGTGAACGTCTTCGTCGTGCTCGCCACGCGGAAGTGCGCGTTCCACGGGACCGGGTCCGAGGAGCCGGCGGTCCGGGTGCCGATGCGTGCCATGAGCGGCGCCCCGTCCGCCCGGTCGACCCTGGCGAGCACGTTCACATCCCCTCCCCCGGCCTGCCGTACGGCCGCCAGGTCCTGCCGGAGCGTGTCCGCGCCGTAGGAGTACCGCGCGGCCGGGCGGTGTCCGGCGGTGACGGCGGCCGCGGTCATGGGTGAGGCCGACGCGAGCAGCGCTGCGGTGAGCAGGGCGGCCCCGGCCTTCGTCGACGACGACATCTTCATGTTCGAATCCCCCGTTGCTTCCGGATGTCCTGGTCGGTGACGACCACCAGCCAACCGGAACCGGATCCGCGTGGGGATGGGATTTCCCACCGGATGAGGGGTGTACGTAGCCCCCCTGTCCGAGGGCATGCGGAAGCGGGACGGAGGCGCGCAACGGGACCCGCCCGCCGCCACGACCGGCCCCGGTCACCCGATAGGCACCAAAACGGAGATGAACTCTCCGCTTCATGCTACGGTGACCGCACGACGAAACGGAGATTCAACCTCCGTATCAGTCTCCATTCGAGAACGGCGATCGGCGGGAGAA
The DNA here is from genome assembly GCF_040296885.1 of Streptomyces sp. NPDC001980. NCBI lineage: Bacteria > Bacillati > Actinomycetota > Actinomycetes > Kitasatosporales > Streptomycetaceae > Streptomyces > Streptomyces sp. NPDC001980. Next base: position 34,028 of record NZ_JBEOYD010000020.1, read on the forward strand.
GGCGCGATGCACGGACACGATGTGACCGCGGACCACGGCGAGGGAAAGCGGTGGCGACGGCCCCGGCGCCCGGGGCGGATCGCTGCCCTGGCAGTGGTCGCCCTCACGGCCGGAGTCGGCCTGACCGGCTGCGGGGACGACGGCTCCTCGGCCGCGTCGTCCACCGCGTCGGCATCGGCATCGGCTTCGGCCTCGGCGTGCCCGACATCCGCATCCGGAACGGGAGCAGGCCAGGCCGGCGGCGCGCCGTCCGGACAACCGGGGGGCGGCACCACGAAGCTCGTACAGGCAACGACGATCAAGAAGACCGACAACAGCACCAGCACGGTCATCGACCCGACCGGCCCGGCGATCACCTGTGACACCTCGGCGGTCACGACGACCGACGACATCACCTACTCCTCACCGACCACGCACGGCGTCAAGACCGACCTGAAGCTCGACATCCAGGTGCCGAGGACCTCGGGCAAGAAGCCCCTGGTCGTCTACGTCACCGGCGGCGGCTGGGTGATGTCGGACCGCACCGGCAACCTGGACCAGCGCACCTACGTCGCCGACCAGGGCTACGCGGTCGCCAGCATCCAGTACCGCACCACGACCGGCGGCGCCACCTACAAGGACGCCCTCGCCGACGTCAAGTCCGCCATCCGCTACCTGCGCGCCAACGCCGGCACCTACGGCATCGACACCGACCACGTCTTCGTCTGGGGCCAGTCGGCGGGCGGATACCTGGCCGCCATGACCGGAGTCACCAGCGGCGACACCAAGTACGACGTCGGCGACCACCTCGACCAGAGCAGCGCGGTCCAGGGAGTCGTGGACGAGTTCGGCCCGGCCAACCTGTCCCGGCTCGCCGCCGACTACGACCAGGCCGCCAAGGACTTCAACTACGCCGCGGGCAACTCCGCCGCGCAGTGGGTCTACGGCCCCGGAACCACCAAGTCCGTCGCGCAGTACACCAGTCAGGTGGCCGCCGCGGACCCGGCCACCCACATCACCTCCTCGACGCCGCCCTTCCTCCTCATGCACGGCACGGCCGACCCCCTGGTCTCCCCCAGCCAGACGCTGAACCTCTTCACCGCCCTCAAGGACAAGGGCGTCGGCGCCAAGCGCGTGGTGCTCACCGGGGCCGGCCACGGCGACCTCGGCGTGGCGGCCCTCACCGGCACCTCGGCGAGCACCTCGCCGAGCGCCTCCGCGCCCGACAGCGCCGCAGAGCCCTGGTCCACCGAGAAGACGATGAGCCACATCACCGACTTCCTGTCGGGCCACAGCTCCTGATCCACACCCCGCCCCCGGAACGCGGGAGTCGAGAGGGCCGGAGCTGTTGCACCTCCCGGGTCAGACAGCCATGTGTCCCCCGCCGGACACCCGCAGGTTCCGCGTCGCGGCGGCTCCGCTCCCGCCCGGGAGCGGAGCCGCGCACGCCTCGGACCGCCACTTCACCACCGCGTCCCCGCACTCGGCCGTGTGCGCGTAGAACGCCCGCAACTCGCGGTGCGCCACGGCGAACGCACGCGCCGTCTCGGGCTCCGCGGTCCTCCCGCCGTAGCGGGGCAGGAGTCCGTCCCGGGCGACGTCCCACAGCGCGTCGAAGTCGGCCTGCTCCAGGAATCCGGCCACCCTGCGGGCCTGGGCCGCCGTGAGCACCAGCAACGGCGACTTCCGCCGGTCGGTGCGGAGCACGGGGCGGCCCCCGAGCACCACCTGGGCCTGCGGCCGGTCCCCGGGGCCTGTCGGCGGAGCGCCGGTGTAGATGCGCTCCTGGTCCAGACAGCACTGGTCCAGCATCTCCTCGCGGAACCGGTCGGCCCGGCGCCGGGCGGCCTCTGCGTCGCTCGCGAAAAGCCGCTCCAGCCAAGCCGGACTGTTACGCAGTGCCGGGGCCGGCACCGCTCGCAGACGGAGGTAGGTACTCATGACAGAGGGAGCGCACGAGAGCGCCGAAGCGTCACGCGGTCCGGCGGTGCCGGGAGACGGAGCGACCGCTCGCCGCCGGTCCGCGCGTCCCTCTCCGTGCCGCCGGTTCCGCCGGCTCCTCCACCGAGGGCGCCGGCCACGGCCGGGGAACGACGAACCCCGCGGCGGCCGTCTCGAACGGGCCGGGCGACGCGGCCTCGTCACCGTCCTCCGGCAGCGCTCGCCCGGCGGACCGGCCCGCCACCGCCCAGGACACCGAAGCCCACTGCCGTACCTACGCGCAGATCCAGGGACGCGGCAAGGCGCTGGGCTCGACGGCCTGGCAGCGGCTGGTCGCGGCAGCCGGCGGTGCGGACAGGGTGGCCGCCTACTGCGCCGAGCAGCTGGCAGGGGCGACGGCCAAACCGAGCCACTCGACCGGCGCGGGCAAGTCCGGCAAGAGCGCCGCGAACTCCACCGACGGCACAGCAGGCGACACCGGCACCGCCGGCAACAGCCAGGCGAACGGCGGCCAGGGCAACGGCAAGGACAAGTAGCGTGGAACGGGGCCGAGAACACGGGCGCCCTCGCGTCATCTCGGCCGACCGGGGTCTGCCCTTGCGCCGGGCCGGTACCCGCTGAAGGCGGGGTCGAGCGCGGGGTCCGCGTCGTCCTCGCCCGGCCCCGCTGACCGGCACACAAGCCGGGTGGCCGCGTACGGTGGGGGCATGGCGCCGCCGCTTCCGGGCCCGCTGGCCCACCTGGCCCCGCTGCTCACCCACTACGGCTACTGGGCCGTCGGCGGTGTCGTCCTCGTGGAGGACTTCGGCGTCCCCGCGCCCGGAGAGACCATCCTGATCGCCGCCGGGATCTACGCGGGGGCAGGACAGCTGAACATCGTGGCCGTGGCGGTCATCGCGTTCGCCGCCGCCGTCGTCGGGGACAACGTCGGCTATCTGATCGGCCACACCGGCGGACGGGCCTTCGTGCACCGCTGGGGCCGCTACGTGTTCCTGACGCCGGAGCGCTTCGCGGCGGCCGAGGAGTTCTTCACCCGCCACGGCGGCAAGATCGTCACCGTCGCCCGCTTCGTCGAAGGACTGCGCCAGGTCAACGGCATCGTCGCGGGCACCAGCGGCATGCCCTGGCGTCGCTTCCTCGTCTTCAACGCCCTCGGCGCCGCGCTGTGGGTCGGCCTGTGGGCGAGCCTGGCCTATGTGGCGGGCACCCACATCACCGCCGTCTACGACGAGATCAGCCGCTACCAGCTCTACGCGCTCATCGCCCTCGGCGTCCTGGTCGCCGCACTCGTCCTCCGGCACGTACTGCGCCACCGGCACCGGGACTGACCCGGAGACCGTTCAGCTTTCCGGCTCGGGACGGCCGACACCCGGCGACGGCGAACACCGGGCAGGAGTGCGAGGTCGACATCCTCAAGGGTTGTGGTCGTGGTGGATCCGGGGGAAGTGGCCGTTGTGGTAGATGAGGGGAGTGTGGGGGCTGTGGCCGATCTGGTGTATGCGGAAGGTGATGATGGTGTGGTCGCCGGCCGGGAGCTCTCCGGTGATTTCGCAGTCCATCCAGGAGCTTGCGCCTTCGATGAAGAGCGGGCCGTGTGGGGTGGTGTGGATGTCGAGGTCGGCGAACCTGTCCACACCCTTCGCCGCGAGCTGGTGGCAGGCCGCGCTCTGGTGTTCGGCGAGCACGGAGGCGCCGATCCGGCCGGCTGTTTTCAGGACGGGCCACGTCGAGGAGTCGTTGTGTGCGGAGAACAGTGCCATGGGCGGGTCGTAGGAGACTCCTACGGTCAGTGATGTGGCGATCATTCCGTAGGGTGAGCCGCCGATCTCCGCGCAGAGGGCTACGACCGCCGCGGGGAATCCGCCGAAGACGGCACGGATCTGGTCGGAGTGAGCGACCGCGGGTGCGAGGGCGGCGGCATCAGTGCCGAACCGGCGGTTGAGGCCCGCGATCGTCATGGTGTGCCGGCCCACGTGAAGATCTCCGCCAGGTGCTCGGCCGGGTCGGTCGTCGGCATCTCGTCGCCGGGAACGGCGACGGGGTTCGCGAGTGTCCGGGCCGGGCCGGGAGTTCGCGGACCTGCCGTGGGGTTTCCCGCGACAACGCTGATTGTCACGACCGCCTCCAATCGTCATCACGGTGTCGGCGAGCAGGACCCGTCGGCTGCCTGTTGTGCAGGGGAATCCGGGCGTGCAGCCGGTTCGGGAGCTGCCGGCGAGGTCGTGTGCCCCAAGGGGGGCAACTCGCCTGCTCACGGCGCCCCTTGGGGCACCGGCCCGGGGCGCCGCCCGGTCGGCACGTCAGCCGTGGACTGCGTCGGCTCGTGACGCATCGTCGGCTGCCCGCTCTCCGACTGGGTCCAGCTGATGCCAGTGAGGTCTTGTCCATGCACCGGGCGACGACGTGCGGTGCACGGGTTCGGCTTCTCGGGCGCGGCCTGCCTGGCGGACCGAGGTCTTCGGCCGCGCCAGGCAGGCCGATTCGTTCACTGCCTGGCGGACCGAGGTCTTCAGCCGCGCCAGCCAGGCCGAGTGCACCTGCGGGGTACTGCGGGTGTGCTCCGAGGTCAGTCCCTCCCGGCCTGCCCGGCGGGCTGTGCCCCGGGAGCAGGGGCAGGGGCCGGGGCCGGGGCGGGGGCTGTCTTCACCAAGCCGAACAGCCCGATGAGCAGGAGGACGGCGATGAATGCCGCGCCGCCGCCCAGGGCCTGTCCTGCGGCATGGGCGACCGCACCGTGCGCGGTGCTGCCGGTCGCGACCGCGTTGTCCAACCGGGAGATGTAGACCGTGCCGAGGACGGCGATACCGAGCGCACCGCCGACCTGCTGCATGGTCTGCAGCATGCCGGCCGCAGCGCCGGCGTTCTGCGGTGGCAGGCCCGCGAGGACGGTGAAGTTCAGCGCCGTGAAGGCGATGCCGACGCCGACGCCGCAGAAGATCGTGGGGACCACGATGAAGGCGTAGCCGGTGGAGGAGGTCATCTGGCTGAGCCAGAGCAGGCCGATGATGATCAGTGCCGCCGCGGCTGTCACGAGGTTCTTCGGGCCGAACTTCTTCACCAGCGGCGGGAAGGTCCACCGGGAGGAGAGGACGCCCAGGGTCAGCGGAACGACCGCGAAGCCGGCCCTGACGGGGCTGTATCCCAGTGATTCCTGCGCGTACACCATCAGGAAGTAGAGACCGGCGAACATGGCCGCGGGCAGCATCAGCATGCCGGCATAGGCGGCGGCCCGGTTGCGGACGGAGAACAGTGCCAGCGGGATGATCGGCTGGGCCACACGCTGTTCGCCGATCAGGAAGGCGACGAGCAGCACGGCTCCCACGGCGAAGGCGGTGATCGTCTGCGCGTCGCCCCAGCCCTTGTCAGCGGCATGGGTGAACCCGTAGACGATGCCGATCAGACCGGCCGTGCCGGTGATCGCGCCGAACAGGTCGAGCTTGGCCTGGGCGTGCGACAGGCGCGGGATGAACCGGATGGCGAGCACGATGATCACGATGCCGATCGGCACGTTGACCAGCATCACCCAGCGCCAGTTGGCCCAGGAGGTGAGGATGCCGCCGGCCAGCAGACCGAGGGAGCCGCCTGCCGAGGACGCGGCGGTGTAGTAGCTCAGGGCTCGGGCCCGGGCGGCCGGTGCGGTGAAGGTGGTGGCGATCAGCGACAGTGCGCTCGGCGCGGCGACGGCCGCGCCGATCCCCTGGATCACCCGGGTGACCAGCAGCCAGGTGGCGCTCTGGGCGAGGCCCCCCGCGAGGGACGCGGCCGTGAACACCGCCACGCCGGTGAGGAAGACCGTGCGGCGGCCGAACACGTCGCCGAGCCTGCCGCCGAACAGCAGCAGGCCGCCGAAGGCCACCCCGTAAGCGTTGATGACCCAGGTGAGGTTGGCCGAGGAGAAGCCCAGCGCACGCTGGATGGTGGGCAGGGCGGTGGTCACGATCGTCAGGTCCAGCATGATCATGAGCTGGCAGGTCACGATCACGAAGAGGGCTATCGATAACCGGCGCTCGGCTGACCGGTCGGCCATCTGGGGCGGCGTGGTCGGGCTGTTCGACATTGCGTTCCTTCGGACAGGGGGACGGATGCCGGGTGACGGCCCGCCTGGCGGAGCCGGTCACCCGTCAGGAGCGGTGGCCAGGGGCCTGCGCCGATGTCAGACAGCCCAGGGGATCGGGTTGGCTCCTTCGGTTCCGGGAATGCTCACCAGCGCCCCGGCCTGCATGGCGACCAGCGCCTCGAGCGGCTCGCCGGTGCTGCGGAAGTGGCGCACGGACCCGGCCGGTACCACGAGGGCCTGGCCGGCCGAGATCTGCTCGGTCTCGCCGTCGACCGTGAACTCGAAGGAGCCGGCGATCGGCATCCAGATCTGGTCCTTGTCGATGACGTGGACGGGGGACTCGCCGCCGTCGATCACCGAGACCTTCCAGGTCGCCACCTGCTCGCTGCCCTGGCTCGGCGCGGCGAGGGCGTACATCACGGCGGACGCGGTCTTGATTGTCCGGTCTTCGGACGGATCGATGATAATCATGCTACTCTCCCTGTGTCAAGTTACTTGACATAGTCTAATGGGGACGGGTGCTCGTGTGTCAACATGGACCCATGGAAAACGCGGATGAACTGACCGACTACGAGCTCATCTACCTTGTCGGGATGACGTTCCAGCTGTTGCTCGGGGAGTTCGTGGGCAGACTCAACGAACGCGGTTACGAAGACATCAGGCCAATTGACGGCATGGCCCTTCAGGTACTGAAGGGCGAAGGCGCCACCGGCACCGAACTGGCCGCCGCGTTGGGAATTACCAAGCAGGCGGTCAGCGGAATGGCCACGCACCTTGAGGAACACGGCTATGTGGTGCGCGTGCAGCATCCGTCCGGCGGCCGCCGTCAGCTGCTTCAGCTGACCGAAAAGGCCTACGTGCACCTTTCTGAGGCCGGTGCCGTGCTGCACGATCTCGAAGCAGAAATCATCGGCCAGACCGGGAAGATCCCGATGTACACCCTGCGGATGACACTGGCCGAGATAATTAAGACGCTGAGCAGGGGCCATATTCCTCCGCTGCGGCCCACATGGTGACCAGGGGCGCCGCTCTTTCCGGAGATCCGGGGCATCGGCCGTCCGCCGGTTCCCGGGAAAGCCGACATGAACAGTGCTGACCGCCGGCAGACGGGATCGCTCTCGCGGGCGGGACGAAGTCGACATTTTCACCACCGGCCGTACGACGTGGCGGGTTCGGCGTCCCTGTCCCCGGATGTCACGCGGGCCGCTGTCTCACGTCGCAGCCCGGTCTCGATCGCGTCGATGATCGCGGGGCGCAACTGCGCCGCGCTGATGATCCTGTCGACGGAGCCGACCTCGACGGCCCGCTGGATGGTGTGGATGCCGTCGAACTCGGCGGCGACCTCGCTGAGCTTCTCCGCCCGGACGGCCTCGGTGACCTCGGCCAGTTCGATGGTGAGCGCGGCGTGGTCGGCCGCCACCGCCCCGGCCGCCTTCGCGCGGAGGTCGGCGACGCGGTGATCGGCTGCGGTGCGCTTGCGGACCTCGCCTGAGAACACGACCGCGGCGGCGGGGGCGCCCCCGAGGACGGAGGCGTACGAGCCCTCGACGGCGAGGATCGTCATGTCCGGGTTGAGCGCCTTGGAGAACACCGCGAAGGTGCCGCCGTGGCAGCGGGAGACGACGCAGAACACGATCGGGCCCTCGAAGTTGACGACCGCCCGGCCGATCTCGGCACCGTACTCCAGCTGAAGCTTGCGCATCGACTCCGGGGAGCCGTCGAACCCGGACATGTTCGCCAGGACCACGAGCGGCCGGTTGCCGGAAGCGGCGTTGATCGCCCGCGCCGTCTTCTTCGACGACATGGGGAACAGGGTGCCGGCGGTGTAGGTGTCCGGGCCGTCGGCGGGCGGGAAGCCCTGCCTGGGCACGGCGTGGGACTCGACGCCGAGCAGGCAGACCGGGCGTCCGCCGATGTGAGCGTCCTGGACCACGGAGGTCTCGGCGTCGGCCATGCCCGCCCACCGCTCCAGGACGGGGTGGTCCTGGTCGACGACGGCCCGCATCACGGTGCGGATGTCGAAGGGCTTCTTGCGGTCCGGGTTGGACGCGTCGGAGAAGATCTCCCCGACGGTGGCGAAGTCGCTGCCGTCGGCCGGGTGCGGGTAGCCGCGGATGTCCCGGTCGGCCGGGTCGGTCGTCGGGGCCGGACGCGGCGCCTTCTCGCCGGGCACGACGTAGGCGTGGTCGTAGTGGGTCATGAGGAGCGCGGCCGCGGCGGTGAGGTTCGGGGCCCAGTACTGGGCCTGGCCGTTGGGGCCCATGATCCGGTCGTGTCCGCCGATGCCGAAGTTGTCCTCGGCGGACACGCCGCCGGAGAAGTCGAGGGACTGCTTGCCGGTGAGGACCATCGCCGAGTCCGGGGTCATGACCAGGATGCCCTTGGTGTGCATGAGCATCGTCGCCTCGGCGTTCCAGTACGGCTGGCCGCCGACGGTGATCCCGGCGATGACGATGTTGATCTCGCCGCCGGCCTGGGTGAACTCGACGATCCGCTTGAGCGCGGCGGCGACCCAGTCCATGTTCTCCGAGCCCGACGCCATGGAGATCTGCGCCCCGGCGGAGATGGCGATCCATTCGATCGGGACCCGCAGCTCCTCGGCCAGGTCGAGGGCGGCGATGACGCGGGCGCACTCGGGCTCGGACAGGGCGCCGAGGGACTTCGTCGGATCGCCGAGCAGCGCCACGCGGGTGATGCCCTCGGGGTAGACGGCGGTGGGCGTGGTGACGACGCCGACGACGATGCCCGCGGTGTTCCTGCCCTTCGGCCGGTCCACCGGGACCAGGCACCTGCGCCCTGCGTCGGGCCCGACGGCGCTGCCGGGTTCGCCGGGTTCGAGGTCGTACTCGGTGAAGGTGCCCTTGTCCCCGGCGAGCAGGCCGGTGAGCTCGTAGGGGTAGACGGCGCCGCGGCGGGCCGCGGACAGGACCTTCCGCCGGTAGTCGTCCAGCGGCGGGATGACGTCGGTCGGCGGCGTCCCGGCATGCAGCACCGGGGCGCCCTGGGTGTCGCCGGTGATCCGGAGGGACATCTCCGCCGGTTCCCCGGTCGCCTGGCGCTGCCGGACGACGAGCTCGACCTCCTCCAGGCCGACGCCCGACACGGACGGGCGGAGCCGGCGGACGAGGCGGGCCAGTTCCGGGGCGCTGACGTCACCGGGGGGCCACACGTACATCAGGATCCGGTTGGTCCCCGTGCCCCCGCCGCCGGGCTGCCGTGACCGGGCGGTGCGGAGCGCGTCGAGGCAGGCGGCGAGGGTGTTCTCCACCTCGGGCAGGGCAACGAGCCGGCCGTCGGCGTCGCGCTGCGGGGTCAGCTTCCGGACCTGGCCCATCGCGATCAGCCGCTCGTCCTTGGCGTCGGTCTTCGCGACGGCCCTGAGCAGGTACAGGTCCTCGTCCGTGGAGGGCAGCCGGGTGAGGCCGAACTCGCGGAAGCGGCCGAGCCGCAGGCGCTCGGCGAGCCGCGGGTGGAGGCCCCGGACCTGCCGGTCCTCGGCCGGACGGTCGTCGCCGGGCCGGAAGGTGAAGTGCTGCGACAGGACGCCGGCCGCGGTGGCGGCGACCGTGACGGTGATCCGGACGACCCCGGGGGGCGCCGGACGCGCCGTGACGGCGCTGGTGACCGCCTCGGCGAGCTCGTCGGTGGCGGCCCTGCCGGGCCAGGCGAGATGGATGTCGGCGGCCAGGCCGCCGCCGGGCGTCCGGCCGGCCAGGGCGCCGGTGGCCGCGACCGCGTCGGACAGGCCGGCGAGGTCCGTGGTGGTGGCCGCGACGCGGGTCACGGCTCCGGCGGGGGTGCCGACGTGCTCCGCGGTGACGAAGCGGTGCCCGGGAGCGTCGGCGACGGTGACGTTCGTCAGGCGATGGTCGCCGTAGCGACGGCGGGTCAGGACCTCCAGGAGCGGCGCGTGGTCCAGGCCGGGCCGGCCGGCGGACGCCAGGTGCGCGGAGCGGGTGAGCCGCTGCCCGAGCAGCCGGACGAGGGACTCGGGGGCGACGGCCATCGCCCGGATGCGGTCGGCGCGGTCGGCCGCGGCCGGGTGCGCGTCGAGGTGGCGCAGGTCCGCGCGGACGGCGGCGTACACGCGGGCCCGGTCGCGGAGCAGCGGCGGCCGGGTGAACCAGCGGAACACGGCGCCGCGGGCGAGGTCGGAGACGGCGGGGAACTGGTCCCGGGCCGCCTCGACGAGCCGGTCCAGGGCCTGGCCCGCCCGCGCGCGGACGGGTTCGGCGGGCAGTGCGCCCGCCTGCCACCGCCGCAGCAGCTCACAGACGATCCCGGCGCTGTCGGCCAACCGCTGCTGCGCCAGGTAGATCCGGAAGACCGCCGTCTCGAGCTCCGGCGTCCGGTCCGGCCCGGTGACGCCGTAGTGGGCCAGGACCCGGTGCAGCACGGCCCGGGCCGCCTCGGGGAGCCCGGCGCGGTCGGCGTCGAGGCTGCGCAGGTAGACGTGGAAGTGCTCGCGCGGGCTGTGCACGGCGCTCGCGGGGCCCGTCGTGGCCGGGTCCGAATCCGCTTCCCCGGCATGCCGGACCGGCCTGCTCCGGCTCAGCTCCGACAGGTCGGCGAAGACGGTGAGCAGGTCCAGTTCCGCGGGAAGGAGCTCGTCGCCCAGCTCGGCGCGGGCGTCCAGGTACCGGACGAGCAGGGCCGTACGGTCGTCGGCGTCGCCGTCGAACCCGAGCAGCAGGCCGCGCAGGTCCCGCAGGCACGCGCCGGCCAGCTCCTCGGCCGACCCGTCGTCCGCCCGCGCGGGCAGGCCGACGGCCTGCTCCCCCAAGGTCGCCGCGGTGGCGGCGGAGCCGTCGTCGGGCGCACCGTCCTCGTCGGGCAGCGGCTCCAGGCGCAGCAACGGCGCACCGGTCTCGACCTGGGTGCCGATCGGGACCGCGCACTCGCGGACCAGGGCACGGAACGGGGCCCGCAGCACCGTCTCCATCTTCATCGATTCCAGCACCAGGACCGGGGCCCCTTCGGCGACCTCGTCCCCGGCGGCGACCGGGGTCGCGACCACCAGGGCCGGGGCGGGAGAACGGACCACGCCGCCCTCGTCACGGCTGACCCGGTGCGCGACGCCGTCGACCTCGACGAGGTGCACGGGCCCGTGCACGGAGGTCGTCAGCCGGAACCGCTGCCCGTTGACCGTGAGGGCCCCGCTGTAGCCGTCGAACCGCTCGAACACGGCGTCGGCCACGGCGGCGTCGCCGCCGGCTCGGATCTCGACCCGGAACCGGTCCGGGCCGCGGCGCGCGACCCGCACCCGGTAGGAGACGTCGCGGAGCTTGTAGTCGACGGCCTGCCCGGGGTCGTGGCGGACGTGCGGCCGCCCGCCGCGGGCGGCGGCCAGCAGCGCCTGCCGGCCGGCCGCCTCCTCGTCCTCGCAGGCCCGGACGGCCGCGGCGACGAGGGCGACGCCGGAGTGCTCGCGGGCGGCCAGGCGGCCCTGTGCGCGGACCCGGTCGATCCAGCCGGTGTCGGCCCAGCCGGCCCCGGGGCTGCCGTCGGTCACCTCGGGCTGGTCCAGCAGGTCCAGGACGAAGCTCTTGTTGGTGGCGCCGCCCTCGATGACGACGCTGGTCTCAGCCATGGCGCGCCGCAGCCGGGCCAGGGCCTCGTCCCGGTCGCGGCCGTAGGCGATGACCTTCGCGATCATCGAGTCGAAGTCCGCGGGGATCGTGTCGCCCTCGCTGACGCCGGTGTCGACGCGTATCCCCGGCCCGGCCGGCAGGACCAGGCGGGCGATGCGGCCGGGCGCGGGCGCGAAGTCGCGGTCCGGGTCCTCGGCGTTCAGCCGTGCCTCGACGGCGTGCCCGGACTCGGCCGGCCGGTCCCCGACGAGGCGTCCGCCGCAGGCCACGTGCAGCTGCATCCGCACCAGGTCGACGCCGGTGGTCAGTTCGGTGACGGGATGCTCGACCTGCAGGCGGGTGTTCACCTCCAGGAACGCGAACTGCTTGTCGTCCGGGTGGTAGAGGGACTCCACGGTCGCGGCACCCCGGTAGCCGACCGAGAGGACGAGCCGCTCCGCGGCCGCCTTCAGGTCCGTGACCTGCTGCGCGGACAGCAGCGGGGAGGCGGACTCCTCGATGACCTTCTGGTTGCGGCGCTGCACCGAGCAGTCCCGCACGCCCAGGGCCCAGGCCGTGCCCTGGCCGTCCGCGATGACCTGGACCTCGACGTGCCGCGCACCGGTCACGAGCCGCTCCAGGAAGACCGTGCCGTTGCCGAACGCCCGCAGCGCCTCGGCGCTGGTCCGCTCCAACGCCTCGGTGAGGTCGGCGGCCGAGGTGATGACCCGGATGCCGCGACCGCCGCCGCCGGCGGTCGCCTTCAGCATCAGCGGGTAGCCGATGCGCTCTGCCGCCCGATGCGCCTCTTCCAGGGTGGCGACCGGGCCGCGGCTCCACGGGGCGACCGGCACGCCGACGCGCTCGGCGATCAGCTTCGCGCCGATCTTGTCGCCCAGGTTGCGCATCGCCTCGGCGGACGGGCCGACGAACGTGACCCCGGCCTTCTCGCACAGCTCCGCGAACGCCGGGTCCTCGGCGACGAAGCCCCAGCCCGGCCACGCCGCGTCCGCGCCCGACTCCGCCAGGGCCCGCTCCAGCACCGCCAGGTCGAGATAGGGGCGGTCTGCGGCCGCGCCGAGGAAGACCCTGCGGTCGGCCTCCCGGACGAACGAGGCCCCGACGTCTGCGTCGGTGTACAGCGCGACCGTCTCGGTGACCTTCCCGGTCTGCGCGGACAGGTCGCGGACCGCGTGGATCAGCCGCATCGCGGCCTCCCCGCGATTGACGATGGCAATACGCCTGAACACCGGCCAGGCCTCCTTACGGGTATGCGTGGGGCGCCGGAAATACTCTTCGGCGATGAAAGGGGAGAAAGGAGAGAAAGGGGAGAAAGGGAAATTACTGGCGGCGCTCGAAGACGCCGAACTTCCACTCGATGTTGTAGCCGAGACCGGTCCCGGCCGGCCCCTTCGAGAGTTCCGGGAAGACGCATTCGCGCACGATGAAGCGAATGACTTCCTCCCGGGTCTCCCGGTCGGTGATCTCGGAGAGGTATTCCGCCTGGTTCGACGGGACGAGGGCGGTCGCCAGGTTCTCCTCGGCCAGCAGCTCGAAAGTCTGGCCGAACGACGTACCGGTCATGAAGGGTTCGAGAGCCTCGACAACGCCTTCGATGGACTGCGGCGTCGGCAGAATCCGGCGATCCGCACGTTTCTGGGCGTCCGCTCTTCCGGCGGAACGCGCGCGGGCGACGGCCTCGCGCAGCGACTCGTGGCAATCGGCCGGGTCGGCCGCGTCCAGCGCTTTCAGCCAGTACTTCCTGAGCAACCGGTTGGGATCGTGGAAAAGGATGGAGTTCCTGGTGGCGGGTCCGAGGTCGGGCGCGTTGAAAACCAGTTTTCCGCCGGGCGCCAGCACATCCGCGATCGAGGCGGCCGCGTGCCGCATGGGGCCTTCACGGAGCAGGTGGAACACCATGTTGGCCATGACCACGTCGACGTGGTCGCCCCCCATGACGTCGAGGAGACCGCGGAATTCACCGCCCTCTCCCCGCAGGGAATGGAACCTGACCCACGGGACGTCCTTCAGGAGTTCGTAGCCCTGGGCGAACCATCCGGTCGGCAGGTCGACCAGGTGGAGCTGGAAGCCGATACCGAGACCGGCGAGACGTTCGGGAAGGCCCTGCGCGATGCAGACCTTGGCGAGTTCGATCGACGCCAGGCCCGTGCCCGCCCCGTAGTCCAGCACCCGGAGGACCTCGCCTTTGCGGGCCCGCTCGGCGCGCGCGTTGATCGCGGCCATGACCTCGCGGACCACGACCCCGGTCGCTCCGGCCGACCACCGGCGGGGCTGGGACAAGTCGCCGCCGAAGTAGAGCAGTTCGTGCAGGCCGCGGCCGTCGTCCAGGTCGGAACCCGGTTCCGGGCGCCAGTCGCTCGCCCGCCTGGTCGTCACGGGCCCCTGTCCCGTGCCCGCGGCCGCCTCGATCACCTCCAGGGGATTGGGCTGCGCGCACACGAAGCGGTTGACCGAGACCGCGACGAAGGGCCGCGTCGCCGGGTAGCGGCGTTCGAGGTGGCTGCTCGCGGTCAGGCCGGCCCGCCGGCAGCAGGTCATGAACGTCGAGTACTCGACCGGATACTGGTGCGTCAGGCCGCGGTACGCGTCGAAGGCGGCCGCGTGCAGCGTGCCGAGGTGCTGGGACGCGACGTGCGTGGGCACGGTGTGCGCCTCGACGAGGACCATGCCGTGCTTGCCGATGTACGGCTTCCAGCGCTCCAGGTGGGCGACGAGGTCCGCCTCGGCCGAGGCGGCGGACAGGGGCGTGCCGTCGGTCGCCACGTACGCGCCGGATGCCGTGGCGGGGACCTCGGACGGCGATCCGCCGCGGAAGACCGGGCCGTGGTCGGCGAACGAGCGGATGTGCAGGCCGTCCTCGATCGACAGCCCGTGCTCGGCCAGTCGGTCCCGCAGGTCCTGGGGCGACGCCACGTCACCCAGGAGCAGCAGCGGGTCGTGTACCCCGGCGGCCTGAAGCTTCTGCCGCGCCGCGTCGAGAGCGACCTGGTCGGCGTCGATTCCGACGTACCGGACGCTGTCCCCGAGCAGGGAGTGAAGGTGGACGAGCCAGCTGCCGTCACCGCACCCCATGTCGGCGATGAACGCCGGCGACCGGCCGTAGGCGAACATCTCCCGGAAGATCGGGTCCGCGTCGGCGAAGTACCGGCGACGGGCGGCCGAGCCGGTCTGCACCTGGAGCGTGCGCTCGCAGTGCCACGCGTCGTCGCCGGGACTCACCACGAGCTCGCCGCGCAGCAGCTCCTCCAGGCGGGCCAGCAGGGGGAGGTACGAGGCCGCCAGGCCGAAGTGGTCCTCGAACTCCCGGAAGGCCCGGCCCTTCGGGGTCCACCGGCCCTCGGCGTCGACCCAGCCCAGCAGGGCCAGGAAGCGCTCTGCGTCCTCCGGGAGCCGGTCGCCGTCTTCGCCGGCACGCAGGGACAGCATGACCGGTACCAGCAGCGCGCCTGCCAGACAGGCCCCGACGAGCTCGTCCCGCTCGGTGCCCGCGTGCCATTCCTCGAAGCGCCCGACCGCAGCCGAGAAGGCGGCCGAGGTCTCCTCGTCCCACGGGGTCCGCCGCACGTCGGCGCCGCCGGCGAACCGGGCGAGGAGCCGGCCCGCCTCCACGAGGGGAGCGCGGTGGCGCAGGGCCGCCCGCCCGGACGGCGTCCACGTCGCCGGCCCGGCGTCGCCGTCGAACCAGCCGACGCCCGCGAGGCAGCGCCGTACGACTCCCAGGTAGCCGGTCTCGGGAAGGCCGCACCCCTGGCCGGGGCCGGCTTCCAGCAGGCCGAGCGAGTCGAGCGCGCGGATGACCGAGGAGACGACCACGCCGTCCTGGTAAAGGAAATGACGGCGGCGCGCGTCGGCCTGGTGATCTGCCGGCACCTCACTGTCGGTCGATGGGCGCGTGATGGATATCGTCGTCCCGGAAAGCACTGAGGACCCCCGTGGTCAGCTGATGACGCGAGCCTGGTAGCCGCATTGAGTCTTCTGCTTGGTGCGTGGGCGGGAAGGGCCCGCCGGGGGCCCTTCCCGTTCCCGGACCCGTCGTCCGAGGTCGGCGCGGTCCTGTCAGACCTTGCCGCTCGCCGCGGCCTGGGCCGCCTCGCGGACCTGCGCGGAGAAGTCGTCGCGGTGCGACGCCTCCCAGGCCTGCGAGTCGCGCAGGCTCTGCACCGAGCCGGTGAAGTGGGGCGCGACCTCGGAGGCGAACAGCTCGAAGCTCTCCATGGTCTGGCGGCGGTTGGCCCAGTTCTGCACGGTCAGCAGCAGGCTGCCGAGGCCGCCGCTCTGCTCGACCAGGTGCTCGATCGCCTCGATCGCGTCCTGCGGGGAGCCGATGATGGCGGTGCGCGTCTCCACCATGTGCTCCACCTCGCGCCCCTCCGGCAGGTCGCCGACGGCGCCGAGGGTGCCCTTGACGTAACCGCGGAACCAGCCCGCAGCGCCCTCGCGCACCTGCCGGTACGCCTCCTCGCGGGTCTCCGCGACATGGGTGCAGATGGCCACGCGCCACTTGCTGCGGTCCACCGTCGTGCCGTTCTTCGCGGCCTCGTCCTCGGCGGCCTCCCACAGCTTGCCGAGCGGCGGGGCCTCGCGTCCGGCCAGTCCGGCGAAGGTCAGCGGGTTGATGCCGTACTTGCCGGCCAGCCGCATGCTGCGCTCGGTGCCCACGCCCGCGGCCATCATCTCGAAGCAGGGCTGGGTGTACGGCCGCAGCTGGAGCCGAGCCTCGCGCAGCTCGAACCAGTCGGTCTTGCGGGTCACCGGCTCGGTGCTGGTGAGCAGTTGGTGGATCGCGTCCAGCGACTCGGCCATCATCCGCCGCTGGTCGCCGGCGGAGATGCCCATCATGTACGCGTCCGAGGGGTGCACCCCGGCGCCCATGCCGAACATGATCCGGCCGCGGGTCTGGTGGTCGAGCTGGACCATCCGGTCGGCCGCGGTGAGCGGGTGGTGGTAGGGCAGGCTGACGACGCCGGTGCCCAGCATGATGCGCCGGGTGCGCTCGGCGGCGGCGGCCATGAACAGCTCCGGCGAGGCGATGGTGGACCAGCCTCCGGAGTGGTGCTCACCGACCCAGGCCTCGTCGAAGCCCAGTTCGTCGGCGCGGGTGATCAGCTCCAGGTCGTGCTGGAAGTTCGCGGTCGGGTCCTGACCGAGCTTGTGGAAGGGAGGGAGAAACGCTCCGAATCGCATGCTTGGGTGTCCTCTCGGATTTCCTGGGATTTCGCTCGCCGGTTGGGTCAGGCGTGCAGGGCTCGACGGATCGCGTCCGCGACGACGTCCACGGCGGGCGGCGCGACGACGGAGTAGTGGTCGCCGGGGACGGCTTCGACGCTGGTGACGTCACCGCCGAGGAGTTCCGTCCAGGCCGCTGCCGTCTTCTCGTCCGCGCCGCCGTCCGCCGCGCGCAGCAGCAGGGTGCGGACCCGGGACGGGGCGGGACGGTGGGCCTCCAGCAGGCGCGAGTTGGCCATGAAGCGCTCGACGATCCGCTGGAAGGCCTCGGCGCCGATGTCCGCCGGCAGCACGCCGGCGCTCACCAGGGACTCGCGCAGGGGCTGGACGCGGTCGGCGTCGGACACCGCCCCGTCGTCGTCCGCCGCGGGGCGCGGGGTCCAGTCGAGGCCCGAGAGCCCGGCCAGGTCGCGGGCGAGCCAGTCGAGCAGCTCGCCGGCGCCGAGCGGTCCGCCGGCGGCCGGACCCGGCGGTTCGAGCAGGTCCACCGCGACGACCAACTCCGCCGTGCGGCCCGACTCGGCCATCAGCCGGGACATCTCGATCGCGACCACGCCGCCCATCGACCAGCCGCCGAGCACCCAGGGGCCGTCCGGCCGCACCGCGAGGACTTCCTCGACGTAGTGGGCGGCCAGTTCGGTCAGCGTCGGCGCGTCCAGGTCGTCCGGGGTCTGGAGCGCGTAGAACGGGCGGTCGCCGTCGACCCGCGCGGCCAGTTCCGCGTAGCAGAGCACGTCGCCGCCGACCGGGTGCACGAAGAACAGCGGCGGCAGCGCGCCTTGGGTACGCACCGGCACCAGGGCCTCGCGGCGGGCCGAGCCGACGGTGTCGGCCAACGCCTCGGCCAGCTGGGCGATGGTGGGCCGGGCGAACAGCAGGGAGACGGGCAGCACCCGGTCCCACTCGGCCTCGATGCGGGCCATCAGCCGCACCGCGGTGAGCGAGTCGCCGCCCAGGGCGAAGAAGCCGGCGTCCGCGGTGACCAGCGCCGGGTCGAAGAACTCGGCCCAGATCGCGGCCAGCCGGGTCTCGGTCTCGCCTTCGGGCGCCCGGCCGGCGGCGTCGAGGGCCAGGGACGGGTCGGGCAGCGCGCCGCGGTTCACCTTGCCGTTGGCCGTGAGCGGCAGCTCGTCGAGCAGCACGAACTGCCTCGGGACCATGTACTCCGGCAGCACGGCGCGCAGCGCCGACTCCACCTTGCCGGTGTCCGGGGCGGCGTCGGGCTGGTGGACCACGTAGGCGACCAGACGCTTGGGACCCTGCCGGGAGCCGAGCGCCTGCACCACGGCGGCGCGCACGCCGTCGCAGTGCGAGATCGCCGCTTCGATCTCACCGAGTTCGATGCGGTATCCCTGCACCTTGACCTGGTTGTCCTCGCGGCCGAGGAACTCGATCACGCCGTCGGGCCGGTAGCGGCCCAGGTCGCCGGTGCGGTAGAGCCGCTCACCGGTGGCCGGGTGCCGGACGAACGCGGCGCGCGTCTTCTCCCCGTCGGCGTGGTAGCCGCGGGCCAGACCCTCGCCGCCGATGTAGAGCTGACCGGGCACCCAGGCCGGGCGCGGGCGCAGCTGCTCGTCGAGCACATGGAACTGCTGATTGCGCATCGGCGTGCCGTACGGGACGCTCGTCCACTGCGGGTCGACGCTCTCGATCGGGTACCAGATCGACCAGATCGCCGCCTCGGTCGCGCCGCCCAGGCTCCAGGTCGCCGCGCCGGGCAGTACGCGCCGGATCAACTCCGGCAGGGTCACCGGGATCCAGTCGCCGCTCATCATCACGATGCGGACCCCGTCCGCCGGCCGCGCGGTCGGCGAGGCGAGGTGCTGGGCGAACAGCTCCATCAGGGCCGGGACGCTGTTCCAGATCGTCACGCCGTGCTCGCGGACGAGTTCGGCCCACCGGGACGGTTCGTGCGCGGCGTCCGGCTCGGGCAGCACGATCGCGCCGCCGGCGGAGAGCATGCCGAACACGTCGTAGACGGACAGGTCGAAGTTGAACGCGGACAGGGCCAGCACGCGGTCCCGGTCGGTGACGGCGAAGCGGTCGTTGACGTCCGCGATGGTGTTGCCGGCCGCCCGGTGCTCGATCATCACCCCCTTGGGGGTTCCGGTGCTGCCGGAGGTGAAGATGACGTACGCCAGGTCTCCCGGGTCCGCGGGGGACGGCGGGGGCGGCGCGTCGGAGAGCGCGGCGAGCGTCTCGTCGTCGATCACGAGCCGTTCGACGCCTTCGGGCCAGGACTCGCCGGCCGGCCCGCCGGGCTGGGTGAGCGCCAGGGTGATGCCGGAGGTCTCGCAGAGCCTGCGGAGCCGTTCGGCCGGGACCGAGGCGTCGATCGGCACGTAGGCGGCGCCCGCCTTGAGGATGCCGAGGGCGCCGGCGACCTGCTCCCAGCCCTTGTGCATCACCACGCCGATCAGCTGCTCGGGGGTGGTGCCGCGGTCGAGCAGCCAGTTCCCGATCCGGTTCGACAGGGTGTCGAGTTCACCGTAGGTGAGGCTGCGGTCGGGCGTGATCACGGCGACCCGCTCGGGCCGTTCGGCCGCGTTGGCGAGGAACCCGGCGTGCAGCAGCCCCTCGGGCCGGGGACCGGTGGTGGCGTTGACACGGTGGCGCGCGGCGAGGTCCTGCCGGCCCAGGAGGGGGGCGATCGGACCGTGCCAGGCCGCGGGCGAGGCGGCCAGCTCGTTGAGGAGGCCGGCGTAGGCGGCGTGCATCGTGTCGATCAGGCCGGCCGGGAAGAGCTCTTCCACCACGTCCCAGTTGACGATCAGCTCTCCGTCGTCCTCGATCACCTGGTGGTCGAGCCACACCTGCGGAGTGCGGATGGCGCTGGAGACCTCGTGTCCGCTGTCGCCGAGGGAGAGCAGGTGCTGGACCAGGCCGACACCCGCGGCGCGCGTGTCACGGGCGGCGAAGTTCACCGTGCTGGCGAACACGACCGGTACGGACGCGCGGACCGACTCGCCGCGCTGCTGGTTCATCTCGCGCAGCACCCGGACACCGCTCACCCGGCTGTGTCCGAGGTCCTGCCACAGCTGCTGCTGCACCTTGACGGCGCGGTCGGCGAACGGCGTGCCGCCGCCCGCATGCACCTCCAGCAGGATCGTCGAGCTGAAGTTGCCCACGATCGAGTCCACCTGCGGGTGCAGCGGCATCCGGTTGAAGAAGAGCACGTTCAGGGTGAAGTCGGGGTTCGTGCTCCACTGCGCGATCACCTCGGTGTACGCGGCGCAGACGGCCGCGGACGCGGTGACCCCGGCCGCCTTCGCGTGCTCCCGGAACGCCGTCCAGGCCTCGCGGTCGAGCCGGTGCGAGCGGTGCACGAAGTGCGGCCGGCGCACGGTGGCGGGGTCGCGTGCCAGCGGCAGTTCGGGCGCGGGCGGCATGTGGGCGACCCGGCCGCGCCAGTACTCGAGGGAGGCCTCGTACTCGGGGCCCTGTTCCAGTTCCTTCATCGCGGTGACGTAGTCGCGGAAGGTGATCTCCGCGGGCTCGCCCAGGTCCTCGCCGTTG
The DNA here is from genome assembly GCF_040296885.1 of Streptomyces sp. NPDC001980. Lineage (NCBI taxonomy): Bacteria > Bacillati > Actinomycetota > Actinomycetes > Kitasatosporales > Streptomycetaceae > Streptomyces > Streptomyces sp. NPDC001980. Next base: position 54,338 of record NZ_JBEOYD010000020.1, read on the forward strand.
ACGGACTGCGCCCACTCGCGGAACACCGTCGACGCGCCCCAGGCGTCGCTGATCAGCGCCTCGTGCGCGACGTGCAGACGGATGCGCCCCTCGCCGAGGACGGTGGCGCGGACGTCGAACAGCGGCCACTCGGCCGGGTCGAAGACCTGGTCGCGCATCTCGTCGTGGACCGCGGTCAGCTCCCGGTCGCGCGCCTCGGCCTCGAGCCCGGACACGTCGTAGGTGCGGATCTCGTACCGCGGCACCTCGGGCAGCACCCGCTGGGTGCTGTCGCCGTTCATCACCGCCCTGAGCATGTCGTGGCGGTCGATCAGCTCGTTGAGCTTGTCGGTCAGGAGGCCGAGGTCGGCGCCTTCGAGGTCGACCTCGGTGAAGAAGTAGGTCGAGACGTTGCCGAGTTCGAAGGCGTCCGTGCGGCCCATCATGTAGGCCTGCTGGAGGTCGGTGAGCGGGAAGGGTTCGAACCGGGCGGCCGGGTCGGGCACGATCCGCGGCGGCTCGTCGGCGACGGGTTCGAGGCTCGTCTCCGCGCCCCGAGCGGCGTCCTGCACGGCGCCGGCGCCGGTCGGCTCACCGAGCGCTTCGAGGACCAGCTCGGTCAGGCCGTTGATGTCGCAGCCCTCGATGAAGGCGACCAGCGGCAGCGAGACGGACAGCTGGCGGGTCAGCTGGTCGTTGGCCTGCAGCGCCATCAGCGAGTCGAGACCGAGGGCCGGCAGCGGCTCGTCGAGGTCGAGGTCCTCGGCGCTTGCTCCGAGCACGCCCGCGATGGTTCCGGCGACCAGCTTCAGGGTCTCGGCCGGGCGCTCGTCCGACGGCAGGGCGAGGATGCGGGCGCGTGCCGCACCACTCGCTCCGGCCGGCTTGGCGGACGGCGCCGCGCCGGGGCGCGCCGCATTCGGCTTCGCGCCGTTCTGCTGCCGCGTGACCGCGTCCTTGTCGGCGCGCTTCATGTACACGCCCTCGGCCGACACCACCGGGTTGCCCTCGGCGTCCCGCACGTCGAGCGTCGCGGTGAGGACGTCGCCGGCGTAGCCGGACCGGGTCACGGTGGCACGGCAGTAGATCGCGCCGCCGTCGTGGCCGTGGAAGGTGAGGCGGTCGATGCCGAGGAGCATGTACGCCTCGTCCGGCGCGCCGCCTTCGGGCATGCAGCTGATCAGCATCTGCAGCAGCGAGTCGGTCACGCCCGGGTGCAGCAGATACGGGTCGGCCTCGCCCGCCGCGGCCGGCCTGAGCCGGGCGACGGCCTCGCCGGGCCGGTGCCAGAGGTGATCGATCCAGCGGGCCGCCCCGCCCAGGTAGATCTGGCGCTGCCAGAGCTGGGTGTAGTGCTCCTCGCCGGTGGTCTGCTGGGCGAACTCGGCGGCCAGCCCCGCCTCGTCGATGGCCTCGGAGGCCGTACCGGGCATGCCGGGGCCGACGCGTCCCTGCGCGTGCAGCACCCAGGGGGCGGAGTCTCCTGCGCTCTCCGGGCGGGCGAAGAAACGGTAGGAGTGGCGCGTCTCGTCGAGGGGTTCGAGCGCGAGCTGTCCGGCACACACCTCGCCGGCGATGAGGCTCTGGGGAACCGAGTAGTCCTCGACGACGATCGGCCCGGCGACGCCTTCGCGCCGCGCGGCCGACATGGCCAGGTCAAGGTAGACGCCGGCGTTGACCACCGGCATCCCCTCCATGACGCAGTCGCGCAGGACCGCGTGCGCCGCGGGGTCGATCCGCGCGTCGTAGAGACGGCTGTCCAGGGCGCACGGGATGGAGGCGCCGAGCAGGGCGCCGCCCGCGCCGCTCGGGGAGGCGCCCGTCGGGGCCGGGGAGACCGGTGCCGCCGCGACCTCGGTGCGCGTGCTCGGGGTGTACCAGTGCCGGTCGGTCCGGAACGGGTACGTGGGTACGGCGATCTTGCGCCGGTCCCGTCCCGCGTCGACCTTCTCCCAGTCGACCGGAACGCCGCGGGTGTGCAGCGCGGCCAGGCTGTTGAGCATCACCCGGTTGTCGTCCTGCCGCTGCCGCAGCGAGGGCAGGAAGAGGACGTCGGGGCCGGAGTCGGACTGCGGGGCGAACCGCGAGGCCATGCCGCAGAGCACGGGGCTCGGCCCGACCTCGATGAACACGGTGCAGCCGGAGTCGAACACGGCCTGCATCCCGCGGAGGAAGTCCACCGGGGCCAGCGCGTGGCGGCGCCAGTACCCGGCGCCGATACATCGGTCGCCGTTGAGGGAGTTGCCGGTGACGTTCGAGAACAACGGGATCTGTGGAGCCCGGTACACGATCTTCTCAGCCTCGGCCTCGAACGCGTCGAGCATCGGCTCCATGAGCGGCGAGTGGAAGGCCTTGGCGCTGTTGATGGGCCGTGAGCTGACGCCCGCCTCGGCGAGGACGGACAGGAAGCGCTCCATCGCCTCCGGCGCGCCGGCCACCACGATGCTCTGCGGGCCGTTGATGGCGCTGAGCGAGAGCCCCGGCCCGGCCTGCGCGAGCAGTTCGCGCACCCGCTGGTCGTCGGCGAACACGTTGAGCATCGCGCCCTCGGGGGTCAGCTCCTGCATCAGCCGGCCGCGGTGGGCGGCGAGCAGCGCGCCCTCGGTCCAGTCCATCGCCCCGGCCACACAGGCCGCGGCGAGCTCGCCGATGCTGTGGCCGAGCAGGGCGGACGGCTCGACGCCCCAGGAGCGCCACAGCCGGGCGACGGCGTACTCGAGGACGAACAGGGCCGGCTGGGTGTAGCGGGTCTCGTCGATGAGCCCGGTGTCGAGCGAGCCGTCGAGCATCAGCGGCAGCAGGCGGCGGCCGAGCACAGGCGCGAGGAGCTCGTCGACCTGGTCGAACAGTTCGCGCACCAGCGGCTCGGTGCGGTAGAGCGTGGCGGCCATCGGCGCGTACTGCGAGCCCTGGCCGGTGAACAGGAAGGCGACGCGGGGCCGCCCGGAGGCGCTCACCCGGCCCGTGTGCACGTACGGCGAGGCGTCCTCGTCCGGCTCGATCACCTCGGCGAGCCGCTCGCTCAGTACCTCGGCGGTCGAGCCGACCACGGCGGCCCGGTGGGGCAGCACGGCGCGGCCCACGGTCGAGGTGTGGCACAGGTCGGGCAGCTCGCGCTCGTCCACGGCCGCCAGCCGGTCCTGGTAGGCGCGCACCAGCTCGCCCAGGGCCGCGGGGCTCTTCGCGGACAGGGTCAGGACGTGGTCCTGGCGCGGCTCGGGCACGTCCGCGCTCGCTTCCGGCGCCGGCGGCTCGCCGACGACCACGTGCGCGTTGGTGCCGCTGACGCCGAACGCGCTGACTCCGGCGACGCGCGTGCCGGTCCCGGCGGGGAACGCGGTCGGCTCGACCGGGATGCGCAGGTGCAACTGGTCCAGGTCGACCGCGGGGTTGACGGTGTCCAGGTTCAGGTGCGGCGGTACGGTGCCGTGCCGCACGGTCATCAGGGCCTTGATGAGGCCCACGACGCCGGCCGCGGCCTCCAGGTGGCCGAAGTTGGTCTTGGCGGAACCGACCAGCGGCGGCTCCGCACCGGCCGGCGTGCCGAGTGCGGCGCGCAGCGCCCGCAGTTCGATCGGGTCGCCGAGCGGGGTTCCGGTGCCGTGCGCCTCGATGTACCCGACGCGGCTGCCGTCGACCCTGGCCGCGCGCAGCGCCGCCCGTATCACGTCGGTCTGGGCCGCCGGGTTGGGCACGGTGATGCCGCTGCTGCGGCCGTCCTGGTTGACGGCGGAGCCGAGGATCAGCCCCTCGATGCGGTCGTTGTCCGCGAGCGCGTCGGACAGCCGCTTGAGCACCAGCACGCCGCAGCCCTCACCGCGGCCGTAGCCGTCGGCGGAAGCGTCGAAGGTCTTACATCGGCCGTCCTCGGCGAGCATCCCGGCCTGGGTCATCAGCAGGAACCACTCGGGGCTCAGCAGGACGTTGACGCCGCCGGCCAGGGCCATCGAGGTCTCGCCGGAGCGCAGGCTCTGGCAGGCCAGGTGCACCGCGACCAGCGAGGAGGAGCAGGCGGTGTCCACGGACAGGCTCGGGCCGCTCAGGCCGAGCCAGTAGGAGAGCCGCCCGGCCGCGAACGTGGAGGCGTTGCTGGTGGTGCAGTACATCTCCAGCTCGTCCGGGACGACGTGCTGCATCTGGTTCTGGGTGTAGTCGTACGTGGTGACGCCCAGGTAGACGCCGGTGGGGCTGCCGGACAGGCGGTCCGGCGCCTGGCCCGCGTGCTCCAGGGCCTCCCAGGCCACTTCGAGGAACATCCGCTGCTGCGGGTCGAGTGCGGCGGCCTCGCGCGGGGAGATGCCGAAGAACCCGGCGTCGAAGCGGTCGACCTCGTCGAGGAAGCCGCCGCCCTTCACGCCGCCCCACCGCTGCGGGTCCCAGCGGTCCGAGGGGACCGGTCCGGTCCCGCTCTGGCCCTGGAGCAGGAAATCCCAGTACTGCTCCGGGCTCCGCACTCCGCCGGGCAGCCGGCAGCCCATGCCGATCACCGCGATGGGCTCGGTCTTCGCCTGCTCCGCCTCGTCGAGGCGTTCCCGCAGCTTGCGGATCTGCACCAGGCTCCGGGCCAGCACCTCGCGGGCCTGGCTGGACTGAGCTGTGTCGATGGTCATAGCCCTTCGCCTAACCCTCACTGTCGATTTCCGCGTTCAGCAGAGAGATGAGTTCTTCTTCCGACAGGCCTTCGGCCTCGGCGAGATCCAGTGCCTCCACGTCCCGGGCCTCGGGGGCGGGCACCGTGACGGCCTCGGGAACGGCCCCGTCCCCGCCCTCGTCCTCGGGAGCGGCCACCTCGGCCAGGTGCCGGGCGAGCGCGTTGACGGACCCGTGCTCGAACATGACCGTCGCCGGGATCTGGATGCCGACGGCGGCGACGATCCGCTTGTGCACGTTCGTCGCCATGAGCGAGTCCATGCCGAGCTGGAAGAAGCCGGCGTCCGGGTCGAGCTCCCGGGGGTCGAACTCCAGGGCCGTGGCCACCAGGCCGAGGACGAACTCCGCGGCGGCCGGCACCCGTTCGGCCGGCGGCAGGGTACGCAGTCGCCCGCCGAGCCCGGCATCGGCGGAGGCGCGGCGGCGCTGCGGCGCGGCCGGTTTCGGCGCCTGCGCCACGGCCCGGGTGTCGCGCTCGCGGTACCAGAGCCGCTCGTGCTGCCACTGCTGGGGTACCAGCGGCACCGCCTGGGCGACCGGACCGAGCAGCGTGTCGAAACGTATCGGCAGGCCTGCGCAGTGCAGCGCCGCGGCGCCCAGCAGCAGGGGTTCCCCGGCCGCCGGGCCCGAGTTCGGCGCGGGCACGGCCAGCCCCTCGACCCCGGCGTCGCTGAGGGCCCGCTGGAGACTGCCGGCGAGCGGCTGGCCCGGGCTCAGGTCGACGAACAGGCCGGCGCCGAGGCCGAGCGCGGTCTGCGCCGCGTCCCAGAAGCGGACCGTGCGCCGCATGTTCTCGAACCAGTGCTCGGGCCCGAAGTCGGTGCCTTCGCGGACCTGTCCGGTCACCGTGGAGACGATCTGCGGACCGGCCGGCCGCGGAGTCAGCCCGGACAGCACGTCGAGCAGTCCCTCGCGCATCGCGTCCATGGCCGAGCTGTGGGTCGCGACCGCCTGGCTGACCAGCCGTGACGGGACGTTCTCCGCCTTCAGCTCGGCCGCCGCCTTCTCCAGCGCGTCCTGCGGGCCGGCGAGCGCAGCGGACAGCGGCCCTTCCGACGAGGCCACCACGAGCCCGTCGTGACGCCGGACCAGATCGGCGAGCCGGTCGGCCGACGCGGCCACCGCGAGCATCCCGCCGTGGCCCCGCCGTGCCTCGACGGCGGCGCTCTGCGCGCAGATCACCCGGGCGCCGTCGACGCGGTCGAGCACCCCGGCGAACCGGGCCGCGGCCGCCTCACCGAACCCGTGCCCGATGACGGCCTGCGGGCGAACCCCCAGCTCCGTCCACCAGGCGGCCAGGCCGAGGGTGATCGCGTACCGCACCGGCTGCACCAGGTCGATCCGCTGCTCGTCGTCGATGCCCTCGATCAGGTCGTGGATGCTCCGGCCGAGCCACGGGCGCAGGGCGTCGTCGCAGTCGTCGAGCGTCTCCCGGAAGGCGGGGCTCTCCTGCGCCAGCCGCCGCGCGGTCTCCGCCCAGCCGCCCTGGGCGTGCGCCGAGAAGGCGAACACCGTGCCGTTCGGCACGTCGGCGGCCCGCCCGCTGGTCACACCGGGGGCGAAGCCGGACTCCGACCAGTCGCCGAGCCGCTCCGCCGCCTCGCGCGCGGTGCGGGCCACCACGGCGAGGCGGTGCTCCTGGTGGGTGCGCCGGACGGTCGCCGTGTGCGCGACGGCCCGGTACTCCGCGTCGCCGGCCGGGGCCCCGTGCAGGAAGTCCTGGTGCGCCGCCGCGGTCGCGGCGAGGAGCTCCTCGGTGCGGGCGGACATCGCCACGACGTACGGGGGCGGCGGGGCAGGCGCGGCCTCGGGTGCGGGCGCCGGTGCCGGGCCGAGGATCGCGTGCGCGTTCGTCCCGCCGGCGCCGAAGGAGCTGACCGCCGCGTGCCGGAAGCGGTCGGGCACCGTCCAGTCCTGAGCCCTTTCGGCGATGGCCAGCCGCGTGCCGTCCAGGTCGATGTTCGGGTTGAGGCGGTCGAAGTTCAGATTGCCGATGATCCGGCCGTGCTTGATGCACAGTGCGGCCTTCACCAGCCCGGCGAGTCCCGCGGCCGACTCCAGGTGGCCGATGTTGGTCTTCACCGAGCCGAGCAGGCAGGGCGGCGCCTCGTCCGCGCGCCCGTAGGTCGCCGCCAGCGCCTCGACCTCGATCGGGTCGCCGAGGACCGTGCCCGTGCCGTGCGCCTCGACGAGGGTGATCTGGTCCGGCTGGAGGGCGGCGGACTTGAGCGCCTGGCGGATCACCCTCTGCTGGGCCCGGCCGTTCGGGGCGGTCTGACCGTTGCTCAGCCCGTCCTGGTTCACCGCGGTGCCGTTGATCACCGCGATGACCGGGTCGCCCGCGGCCACCGCGTCGCTGAGCCGGCGGAGCGCGACCGCGACCACGCCCTCGCCGCGCGTGTATCCGCTCGCGGCGGCGTCGAAGGTGCGACATCGGCCGTCCGGGGAGAGCGGCATGCCCTTGGCATGGGCGACCGCCACCGAGGGGGACAGGATCAGGTTCGCACCGCCGACCACGGCCAGGTCGCTCTCGCCGCTGCGCAGGCTCTGGCAGGCCAGGTGCACCGCGACGAGCGAGGAGGAGCAGGCGGTGTCCACGGTCAGGCTCGGACCGTTGAGGTCGAGCAGGTAGGAGAGCCGGTTCGCGATCAGCGAGTTGGTGCCGCCGGTGATCGTGTAGGTGTCCGCCCAGGACGGGTCGGCGACCTGGAGCTGGAGGTAGTCGGCGGAGTTCACCCCGACGAACACGCCCGTCGCGGTGCCGGCGAGCGTCCCCCGGGAAAGTCCGGCCCGGTCCAGCGCCTCCCAGGCGACCTCCAGGAACAGCCGCTGCTGCGGGTCCATCCGGGAGGCCTCGCGCGGCGAGATGCCGAAGAAGTACGGGTCGAACTCGTCGACCCCGTCGACGAAGGCGCCGTATCGCATCCGCATCCGGCCGGGCGTCTCCGGGTCGGGGTCGTAGTAGGAGTCCCCGTCCCACCGCGAGGCGGGGATGGGCGTGATGGCGTCCACGCCGCCGGAGAGCAGGTTCCAGTAGTCCTCCATGGACCGGACGCCGCCGGGCAGGCGGCAGCCGATGCCGATGAGGGCGATCGGCTCGCTGCGGGTGCGCTCCAGCTTCTCGATGCGTTCCCGGAGGCGTGCGACGATGCGCGCAGCGTCGGGCGCCGACGCGGGCCGAGCCGCGACGGTGGGGGAATCGGTCATGTCAGAGGTCCTCTATGCGTGCTTCGAGGAGTTCGAGCTCCCGCAGCAGGCTGTCTGCGTCGTCAGCACCGGGCTGGAGCACGGATCCGTCGGGTGAGCCGGGCGGCAGCGGTTCGGGCGGCCGCTGCGCGTCGCCGTCGTGCCGCGGCGTGTTCAGCCCGGCCTTGTCGATGAGGTACGGCACGAGCTCCTGGACCGTCGGGTAGTTGAAGGCGAGGCTGGACGACAGCTTCACGCCGAACTTCCGTTCCAGCCTCTTTCGGAGCTCGACCGCCATGAGCGAGTCCATGCCGAGCTCGCGGAACGGCTGGTCGACGCGGAGACGCTCGGGGCTCGTGTCCACGATCCGTGCGACGGCCGTCCGCACGACGGACTCGACCTCGGCCGTCGGGTCGTCCGCCGTGAGCGGCTCCGGCCCCCTCTCGTCGGCCGCCGCGGGCCGCGCGGACTGCGGGGCCCGCGCGAGGCCTCCCGGTTGCGCGGCGGGTGAGGCGATCCGCAAGGTGTCGGACCGGTGCACGCGCAGCCCGCGGAGCTCCATCAGGTCTCCGCCGGTGGCGTCCAGCACCCGCACGTCGGCCAGGGTGCCCCCGGCGCCGTCCGCTTCGAGCCGCACGTGCACGGAGACCGTGCCCGACGGCTTGCCGGAGAAGGAGATCGAGTCGGCTCCCTCGACCACCACCACACCCGTACCGCCCGGGTCGCCGCCGAGGACGGCGGCGGTGGCGGTCTGGAAGGCGGCGTCGTAGACGGCGCGCGGCAGTCGCGTGCCCGCCATCGCGAGGTCCTGTGCCGTGAGCGTGGCCTGCGCGACCGCACCGCCGTCGAGAGGCCGGAAGGCGGTCACCCGCCGGTACTCCGGACCGCACTCGACGCCGTGGTCGGCGAGCAGCCGGTAGAAGCCGTCCTCCGTGAGGGCGTCCGGCGCGGAGAGCTCTGTGTCGTGGCGCAGGGGACCGTGCCCGTCCGGCGCACGGTCCTCGGCCCGGAACACGGCCTCGGCGAGCAGGACCGGGGTCGCGCCTCCGCGGTCGAAGACCCGGAAGCGGGCGCCGCCGCCCTCCTCGGCCAGCACCGACTGCACGAGCCGCGGCCGTCCGGCCTCCGGCGCGAGCGCGGAGGCGAACAGGAGGTCGCAGACACCGAGTTCCGTCCCCGGCATCACCTCGTCGACCGCCGCAGCGGCCAGCGCGAGGTAGGCCGATGCCGGCACCACCGCGGTGCCCCGGACCCGGTGGTCCGCGACCTCCGGGATCTCCGCGGACAGCCGCGTCTGCCAGTAGTGCACCCCGGGTTCGACCGCCGAGTCGAGCCGGGCGCCGAGCACCGGACCCGTACCGGCCGCGTAGCCGGAGCGCGCCTCGCGATCGGCACCGGACAGGCCGGGAATCGGGAAGTGCTCCCGCTGCCAGGGGTACGCCGGCAGGTCCGCCTGACGACGGGCGCCGGGGCGCAGCGCCGCGCTTCCGTCGACCTCGACACCGGCGAGATGGGCGGCGCCGAGCGACCGCAGCATGACCGCGCGCCCGTCCTCGTCGCGGCGCAGCGACGGGACGACCGTCACCCGCCGCCCGGCGTGCGCGGCGGCCTCGTCGATCGCGGTGGTGAGGACCGGGTCCGGGCTGATCTCGACGAAGAGGGTGTTGCCGTCGTCGAGCAGCGACCGGACACCGTCCGGGAACGCCCCGGGCTCGCTGAGGGTGTCGCACCAGTACGCGGCGTCCATGCCGGAGCCGTCGACGCGCTGGTTCAGCGCGGTCGAGTGGATCGGGACCCGGCCGGCGGCGGGCCGGAGCCCGCCCAGCTCCGCCCGCGGTTCCTCCGGCGGGCCGTCCGGCAGAACAGTGCCCAGGCAGGTGATCCGCAGGCCGTCGTCCAGGGTGAGCGCCCCGCTCGTGCACGCCGCCGCCACCTCGCCTGTGCCGTGGCCGATCACCACGTCCGGCTCCACTCCCCAGGACCGCCACAGCTCGGCGAGTGCCACCTGGACGGAGAAGAGCAGCGGCTGGACGAGACCGTTCGGCTGCCCGTACGCCACGGTGGAGTCCAGCTCCTCAAGGAGCGAGCGGCCGAGCAGCGGCGCCGCCTTCGCGTCGCACTCGCGCAGCACCGCCGCGAACACCGGCTCCTCGGCCAGCAGGCTACGGGCCGTGGCGGGCCACTGCGAGCCGGGACCGGGGAACACGAACGCGGTCCGGGGCCGGCCGGCCGCAGGCTGCTCGGAGACCCCTGCGGCCTCCGCGTCGCCGCCCCGGACGAGCCGCTCCAGGTCGGCGGCCAGGCCGGGCAGATCGCGCCCGACCGCGGCGAGCCGGTACGGGAAGGCGGTGCGGCGAGCGGTGGCTCGGCAGACGTCCGCCGCGGTGGTCTCCGGCGTGGCCGTGCGCAGCGCGCGGGCCGTCTCCCCGGCGTACTGGAGCAGCGCCTGCGGACTCCGCGCGGAGAGGGTCAGCAGATGCGCCGTCCGTTCGTCCCGCGCCTCCGGCTGCCAGCCGAGCGCCCGCAGCGCCGCGAGCGCGTCGGAGAGTCCGCCGCGCGGGTCGCCGCGCCGCATGGTGCCGAGTGCGACAGGGGTGCGGTCGTCGCGGGGGGCGCCGGCTGCGGCCTCCTCGGTGAGCTGCCCCAGCGCGTGCAGCAGCACGGCATGGGCGGTGATCTCCAGGAGTACCGAGGCGCCGTCGGTCATCGCCCGGCGTACGGCGTCGTCGAACCGAACCAGGTGGCGGAGGTTCTGCGCGAAGTAGGCGCCGTCGACCTCACGCCAGTCGAGCGGTTCCGCGGTGACCGAGGAGATCATCGGGATCCGCCCCGGGCGCGGGCGCAGCTCGCCGATGTCGCGCACCAGTTCCTCGATGACCTGCTCGATCGCCGGGCCGTGCCCGGCCACGTCGACGTCGATCATGCCGGCCTGGGCGCCGGCCGCCCTGGTCTCGGCGACCAGCTCTTCGAGCCGGGCGCGGTCGCCGGAGATCACGGTGGAACGCGGCCCGTTGCACGCGGCCACGGTCACCCTGTCGTCGTCGCCGACGAGTGCGTACGCCTCGGCCGCCGTGTACTCCAGCGCGGCCATGCCGTGGTCGGGGCGGGCCATCTGGTACTGGTACCGGCTGTAGTGGTAGACGAGCGCTGTCGCCTGCTCCACGTCGAGGATTCCGGCGATCACGGCCGCCGGGATCTCGCCGATGCAGTGTCCGACCACCGAGGCCGGGCGCACGCCGTGGTGCTCCAGCAGGCGGGCCAGGCCGACCTGCACGGCGTACAGCAGCGGCAGGACCACGTCCAGGCGCTTCCTGGACTCCGAGCCCGTGGCGAGCTTCTCGGCCAGGGACCAGCCGGCCAGCGGGACGAAGTAGCGGTCGCACTCCTCGACCGCGGCGCGGAAGACCGGCTCCGCGCGCATCAGTTCGACGCCCATCTCCGGGTACTGGTGGCCGTGCGGAGAGCAGACGAAGAGGATGTCCGGGTTCGGCCCGTCCGCGAGTGGGGCGGTGGACTGCCCGACCGGCTCCGGGGTGCCCGCCGGGGGCAGTTCACGGAGCCGGGGCTCGTCGCGTCCCTCGAGAACGACGTGCACGTTCGTGCCGCCCCAGCCGAAGGCGCTGACTCCGGCGAGCGGGCGCGCGTCCTGCGGCCAGGCCTCGTTCTCGCGCGGGACGCGCAGGCGCATGCCCTCGAAGTCGATGTGCGCGTTCGGGATGTCGAAGTGCGGGTTCGACGGGATCCGGCGGTGCCACAGGCAGAGCGCCGCCTTCATCAGCCCCGCGATGCCCGCGGCGCCTTCGAGGTGGCCGATGTTCGCCTTCACCGAACCGAGGACCAGGTCGGGCGCGTCCTCCTGCCGCCCCACGGTGAGCACCGCACCGAGAGCCGAGGCCTCGATCGGGTCGCCGAGCGCGGTTCCCGTGCCGTGCGTCTCGACGTACGCGACCTCACGCGCGTCGACCGCCGCCGTCTCGTAGGCCCGGCTGATGACTTCCTGCTGGGCGACCGGGTTCGGCGCGGTCAGGCCGTTGCTCTGCCCGTCGTTGTTGGCGGCCGACCCCCGGATCACGCACCAGATCCGGTCGTTGTCGGCGAGCGCGCGCGACAGGGGCTTGAGGACGACGACGCCGCAGCCCTCGCCCCGGCCGAAGCCGTCGGCACGCTCGTCGAAGACCTTGCACCGGCCGTCCGGCGCCAGAGCGCCGAAGCCCTGCAGCGCCTCCGTGGTCCGCGGGTCGAGGAGCAGGTTGACCCCACCGACGACGGCCACCTTCGACTCCCCGGTGGCCAGGCTCTGACAGGCGAGGTGCACGGCCAGCAGCGAGGACGAGCACGCGGTGTCGACGACGAGGCTCGGACCGCGCAGCCCGAGTGCGTACGAGAAGCGGTTGGCGATCATGTTCAGGGAGCGCCCGCTCGCCAGGTAGGCCGAGGCCGGGCCGTCCGGCGCCGCGCCGAGGTCGGCGTAGTCGTGCCAGATGGCGCCGACGAACACGCCGGTGCGGCTGCCGGCGAGGCTGCCGTCGCCGAGCCCGGCGGCGTCCAGCGCCTCCCAGGCCACTTCGAGGAAGAGGGACTGCTGCGGATCCATCTCCTGCGCCTCACGCGGGGAGATACCGAAGAAGAGCGGGTCGAACCGGTCGACGGGGCCGCGAAGATAGCCGGCTTCACGCGGCCCGGACGCGGGCGTGAGCCGCCCCGGCGGTACGGGTCCGGTCAGGTCGGCGCCGTCGCTGAGGAGTTGCCAGAACTGGTCGACGTCATCGGCGCCGGGGAAGCGGCAGGCCATGCCCACGACGGCGATGGGCTCGCCGCTCACGGGTGCCCCGGAACCCTCCGTCCCGCCCAGGGCCGTCGACTCCGGTGCCGGTGCGCCGAGCAGCCGCGCGACCAGCCGCTCGACCGTCGGGCATTCCCACGGGAGCGTGGCCGGAAGCTTACGGCCCATCAGTTCGCCGAGCGCCTCGACGAATCCGACGGCCTTGAGCGAGTCGAGTCCATAGGCGGAGAACACGATGTCGTCGCGTAGAACAGCGGAATCCATGCCGAGCCGGGCGGATAATTCGGCGCGCACCGCAGCGGCCAGGTCGGCAGACTGATGATCGGCCGACTTTGTCGCTTCCATTCAGAGCTACCCTTCCCCCGAAAGGTTAACCGGAATATTAAAACTGCTTTTGTGCGACCTCGTTCGGCTCACCAAATAAGGGCGAGAGCCAATACGACCTGAAGAGGGGGGTGTGCAACACTGCCGTTACATAAGTGGCTGTGGCCGTCCCTTGATCCCCTGAAATTTGAATTCCCCGCTTTGAACCGTGACCCGACTGACCCTTGCAGGCCCCGCGTCGGCTTGTCAAGCTCCTTTACTCGAGCATGGGAGCGGCCCGCTGCACTCTGGCACCGAGGCCAATTCCGCTTAGATTCGCCGAGGGTGGGCCTGCAAAGTGGCTGGCAGGAGCTTGACGGCGGGTGGCCTGGAGTGGCCGGATGTCGTGGCCCGGAGCGACGTCGTTCGCGGAGGCTGCCGGGACCACTCCGCTTGATCACGTGTGGGGTAGGTCCGGTGGCGCGGGAATCATCGATTCCGGTCCCTGCCTCCCCCAGTGCCGGCAGCAGCTCGCCGGCCGCGGTCCCGGCCGCGATCCCGGCCGGGTCGAGGACGGTGGCGGGCAGGTGGATCCAACAGCTCACCGACGGGGCATCGCATCGACGAGGAGACGGTCCAAGCGGTGCTTCGGGCATCGGGGCTTTCCTGACCGTAGAGCAGAGAACCTCCTGCACTGCCGGCGAGCAGAAGCGCGATCATGGGTGGGGTCAAGCTCCTGGAGGGCTACGACCTGGCACGACGCATCAGGTCGGCCGGCGAGCGAATGGACCGGGTGAGCCTCGACCCGGCCGGCCGACAGCCGCAGAACTTCGACGCGCCCCTCCACCTGGAGCACGCGGCACTGTTCCGGGAGGGCCTGGACCTGCTCACCGACGCGGCGCCGACACGCCGGGCCCCGCTCGAAGAGATGGTGGCACTGGCGGAGTTCCTCGCCGAGCGCCTGCCCGCACCGCGGGACGATTGGCACGCACACCGGGAGGGACTACGCGCCTCCGGGAAGCTGCCGCCTTCCGGCTCATAGCCCCTCACCACCCCGACGGCACGGAGAGTTCCATGACGACCGAGTCCAACCCGTCCTACCAGTCCGATGTGGCCGCCCTGCGCGAACGCGTCGATCGCGGAGACGCGGACGCCGCCGACGAGTTGATCGAACTGGCCGCGGAACAAAGCGACATGGAGGAACTGCGGCGTCTCGCGGAGACCGGCAACTCCACCGCGGCAGACCAGCTCATCGAACTCGCCGCCGAACAGGACGACCTCGCCGAACTCCGGCGTCTGGCGGACCAGGGCAACACCACCGCCGCCGAGGTTCTCGACGAGCTCACGGACGAATGACCCGAGTCCGGCCTCGGTGTGACCTCCGGCGGAAGTCGGCCGATCCACCCGCCCGAACCGCAGGTCTCCAGGTCAGTCGCAGCAGTCGCGGGCGGCATGGCAGCCGCACGTGTCACCGTCCTTCTTGGCGGCGGGGATGTTCGCGCTGGAGGGGGCACAGCAGCCCTTGCCCTGCCAGGTGTCGCGGCCTTCCCTGATGGCGATGGCCGCAATGACGAGGCCGGCGGCGGGATCGGCCCAGGACCAGCCGAGGGTGGCGTTGAGGACCAGGCCGACCAGGAGTACGGCCGAGAGGTAGGTGCACAGCAGAGTCTGTTTGGAATCGGCGACCGCGCTGGCGGAGCCCAGTTCGCGGCCTGCGCGGCGCTGGGCGGCGGACAGGAAGGGCATGACGGCCAGGGAGAGGGCGGCGAGCACGATGCCGGGGACGGAACGTTCGGCCTCGCCGGTGCCGGTCAGGGCGCGTACGGCGTCAACGCCGACATAGGCGGCGAGCAGGAAGAACGACACCGCGATGATCCGCAGGGTCCTCCTCTCGCGGGCCTCGCGCACGGCGTGCTCGCGGGCGGAGAACTGCCAGGCGACGGCGGCGGCCGAGGAGACCTCGATGACGGAGTCGAGGCCGAAGCCGATCAGGGCGGTGGAGGAGGCGAGGGTGCCGGCGGTGACGGCGACCACCGCCTCGACGACGTTGTAGGTGATGGTCGCGGTGACCAGCAGCCGTATCCGGCGGGTGAGGGCGTCCCGGCGGGCCGGGGCGGGGCCGAGGGATATCGCGGTCATCAGCAGCACCCCTTTTCGTCGGCGTCTGGGCAGGTGCGGTCGGTCTCGACGGCCACCACGGCGTTGCGCAGGTCGTCGAGCGCGTGGCCGAGGCGGTCGTCGGCGAGCTCGTAGCGGGTGCGGCGGCCGGCGGGCACGGTCACGACCAGACCGCAGTCACGCAGGCATGCGAGGTGGTTGGACAGTCGGGTGCGCGAGACCCCGAGGGCGTCGGCGAGGTCGGCGGGGTAGGCCGGGGCAGCCCGCAGGGCGAGAAGGATGCGGCAGCGGATCGGGTCGGCGAGCGCGCGGCCGAACCGGGCCAGCACCTCGACGTCGGAGGCAACAGTCAGCACAAACACGACGGTACATGGAATCCTGAATTCAGGAAACCATGTACTGAGACTGAGACTGAGCCGCCGGCCAACTGTCGCCGCAGATGTGCCATCCATCCCCGAACGTCGCGTTCAGGGATCAGCGATCCAGCGGATACCGGCGCGGACCGTCTTCCCGGGCGAGCACCGCAGCCTCATCGCGCTCTGCCGCTACAGCTCCACCGCGCCCGTCCCGCGCGAAGGGCTGGTCGCCCTGCGCGGTCCGGACGCGGTCGAGGCGGACGGTGATGACGGACGGCGGTAGCGAGAACGCGCGGTCGCCAGCCCGCTGGTCATGTCTTCAGCGTCCCCCTCGGTCGAGGGCGGCGACCTCGCGCACGGCCTCGGCGACGGCCGGGAAATCCTTCTTCAGGATCGCGTCGTGATTGCTGGCGACCTTCGCGCTGAGCCGGAGGTTCGGGTTGCGCTCAAACACCTGGTCGAGGCCGGCGCGGATGCGTTCCTGCTCGTCGCCCTTGCTGCCGAGGGACGCCCCCGAGGCAAGCACGTAGCGCACCGGCACAGTGATGCCGTCCAGCACCGGGCCCAGTTCACGCTCCCGGGAGATCCTGCCGAGCTCGATGTTGCAGTCCGCCATCTCCCGGGGGGTCATCCGCGGGGTCAGGCCCGTGGGGCGCAGCAGCGGCAGGAACCAGCCCATGCGCCGGAACATCTTCCGGATCCGCTGCTCCATCGCCTCGTCCAGCCAGTCGTACGGTTCCGCGCCGTCGACCAGGACCGCACCCAGGCAACGCTCCGGATTCCGGTGGGCCCAGTGCGCCCCGACGAACGCCCCGTAGGACCAGCCCACCACCAGCGCCCGGTCCACGCCCCTGGCCGCGAGCACGGCGTCGACGTCGCGGACGGCGGCCTCGAAGGAGTAGTCCGCCGAGCGCTGCGACTTCCTGCCGCGGGCCCGCTCGTCGTAGGTGATGTGCCGCCATTCCGGGCCCAGTTCGGCGACGACCCGCCGCCAGTAGCCCTGCGTGGCGAACTGGCCGTTGAGGTAGACGACCGGGACGCCGGGACCGCCGGTGTCGGTGACGGCCAGGGCCGTGTCGTCGACCCGCACCATGCCGGTCCACGTCGAACCGGCCGAGGAAGTGCCGTTCTTCGTCATGTCGTTGTTCCCCCTGATCGTGTGAGCTGTCGGGTACGGCTGATACGGGCCCTGCGCGTGCTGTCTCCTCAGAGGCTGCGGGCGGTGATGTCGCCCCGGGAGGTGGTGGCACGGATGTCGAGTTCGGCGGTGCCGTCGTTCTTGAGGGAGTTGCTGACGCGGCCGTAGTCGGTACCGGCGTCCAGAGCGGCCGAGACGCCGGCGGCCGCGCCGACCGAGATGTCGCCGTCCTGGGTGCGGAGTACGACCGTGCCGCGGGTCGCCTCGTTGATCCGGATGTCGCCCCGTGCGGTGCTGATCTCCGCGGGGCCGCCCAGCCGGCCGATCTCGACATCGCCGTCGAGCGCGGTGAGGCGGACGGCCGCGGCCTCGTCGATCTTGACCTGGCGGTACGCGCCCTCGAACGCGATGTCACCGAGGCGTCCGACCCCGCGGAGCTGGGCGCCGGCCGTCTTGGCCTCGACGCGGGAGCCGGCGGGCAGCTTGACGGTGACCTCCAGGGATCCGGACGGGCCGAAGAGCTGGTTGCCGGAGGCCGCGGCGGTGATCCGCAGGACGCCGTCGGCATAGGCGACGGTGGTCTGCTCGGCGGTCTTGGTGTCGCGGTTCCTGGCGGGATTGGCGGGCAGGACCTCGACGGTGGTGTCGGTGCGGTCCGCGGCGATGAACTGGATGCGTCCGGCGGGGATGTCCAGGACGGCGGAGATCGGGGCGGGGGTGTCGAACTTCTGCATCGTTCTCTCCTGTGACTCGCTGTTTCCGATGAAAGAAAAGCTACGTTGCATTCACTAATTCGACAACAGTCCCATTGCATTAAATCACCATCGTTGCAGTACAGAGGCGCAAAAGTGTTGCATTGACCTTCGAGTTAAAGGCAACGATGACCAAGGGTCCGTTGCAATGAATTGAGGATGAAAGCTACGCTGGGGACGACAGGAACCACCGAGGGGCACGAAGGAGACCGCGATGCCGGGAGGCAGGCTCACCCAGCAGGAACGTCAGCAGATCGCGCTGGGACTGGCCGACGGCCTCGCCTACGCCGAGATCGCCAGACGCCTCGACCGTCCGACCTCGACGGTCACGCGCGAGGTGATGCGCAACGGCGGCCCCACCGACTACCGCGCCGACCTGGCCCACCGCGCCACCGAACGCCGCGCCCACCGACGCAGGCGGACGGCGCCCCGAGGGACCGCGGCGCCCTTGCCGGCCCACGGACGCGACCCCGAGGCCGTGCGCGAGTACGAGGAGACTCTCACCACCGTCATGATGGCCTCGGGCATGACCACGATGCCCGCCCGCGTCATGGCCTCCATCACGCTCACCGACACCGGCAGCCTCACCGCGTCCGAACTCGTCGAGCGCCTGAAGGTCAGCCCGGCGTCCGTCTCCAAGGCGATCGCGTTCCTGGAGAGCCAGGGCCTCGCCCGCCGGGAACAAGGAGAGGGCCGCCGCGAGCGCTACATCGTCGACGACGACATCTGGTACCAGTCGATGATGGCCAGCGCCCGCTCCACCGCCCAGGTCGCGGAGACCGCACGGCAGGGCATCGGCGTCCTCGTCCCCGGCACGCCGGCCGCCACCCGCATGGAGAACGTCGCCCGCTTCCTCGACTTCGTCAGCGAGAGCATCGCCCGCGCCGCGGAACAGGCCCGCGAAGTCCTCCACACGAAATCCGGGACGACCTCGAACGACACCGACCGGCCAAGTCCGGACCACGGATAGACAGCCGTGTCGACGGTCACGATCCGTTGCTCCCCAACCCCCGGTCCGACCTTGGTCTCTTCCTCATCTGCGGCGTGGTGACGGCGTGGCCGGGGGGCCGGTCCGGTCTCGGTGCGGAAGGCGGCGCTCGCCTACACCTCGATGTGCGAGCCCATGATGACCGTCCGGTCGCGGGGCAGGCCGAAGTACTCGGCGGCGTCCGCGGTGATGTAGGACGTGGCGATGAACAGGCGCTTGCGCCAGGGCGCCATCGTCGGCGCCTTTCCGCGACGGAGCTCGATCGTGGACAGGAAGTAGGACGCCTCGTCGAGTTGCAGCGGCCCCTCGGTCGAGGCCGGGTCCAGCGCCGCCAGGACGCCGGGCACGTCCGGTGTCTCCATGTAGCCGACGTGGGCGGTGACGTGGACGATCCCGTCGTCGGCGTAGCCGAGGCCGTCGACGGTGATCCGCTGGTCGGCCGGGACGCGGGGAATGGGTTCGGTCGTGATGGCCAGGATCACGACGTGGTCGTGCCGTACGTGGTTGTGTTCGAGGTTGGCCCGCATCGCCAGGGGCGCGGTCTGCTTGCCGCGATTGAGGAAGACGGCCGTGCCGGGCACGCGGAGCGTCGTCGCCTCCTTGGCACGGAGTTCCTCGATGAACTCGTCCAGCGGGCCCTCGCGCCGGGCCCGTTCGGCGGTGACGAGCTCGCGGCCGCGCTGCCAGGTGGTCATGACGGTGAACACGGTGAGGCCGATCAGGAGCGGCAGCCAGGCGCCGTGGACCAGCTTGGTCAGGTTGGCGGCGACGAACAGCAGATCCACCGTCAGCAGCAGCGCGGCGCCGGTACCGATGAGCCAGCGCGGTGTGCCCCACTTGGCGCGGGCGACGTAGAAGAACAGCAGGGTGGTGATGGTGATCGTGCCGGTGACCGCCATACCGAAGGCGAAGGCCAGCGCCGCGGAACTGCGGAACGCGAAGACGAGGGTGAGGACCGAGACCATCAGCAGCCAGTTGATCCAGGGGACGTAGACCTGGCCCACGGCGGACTCGGAGGTGTGCGCGATCCGCAGCCTCGGCAGGTAGCCCAGCTGTGCCGCCTGGGAGGTCACCGAGTACGCGCCGGTGATCACCGCCTGGGAGGCGATCACCGTGGCGGCCGTGGCCAGCAGGACCATCGGCCAGCGTCCCCAGTCCGGCACGAGCAGGAAGAACGGGCTGCTGATGTTGCCCGGGTCGGCGAGGATCAGCGCGCCCTGGCCGAGGTAGCTGAGGACACACGCCGGGAAGACGAGGAACAGCCAGGCGCGCGTGATCGGGCGCCGCCCGAAGTGCCCCATGTCGGCGTAGAGCGCCTCGGCGCCGGTGACCGCGAGCACGACCGCGGCCAGGGCGAAGAAGGCGGTCCCGAAGTGGCCGTACAGGAAGCCCGCCGCATAGGTCGGCGACAGGGCCTTGAGGATCTCCGGGTGGTCGGCGATGCCGACGACACCACAGGCGCCGATGGCCAGGAACCAGGCGATCATGATCGGCCCGAACACCCGGCCCACCGCCGCGGTTCCTCTGCGCTGCACCAGGAACAGCACCACGATGATCACCGCGGTGATCGGCACGACCGCGTCGCCCAGTGACGGCTCGACGACCTTCAGGCCCTCGACCGCGGACAGCACGGAGATCGCCGGTGTGATCATGCTGTCGCCGAAGAACAGCGACGCGCCGAAGATGCCCAGGGCCGCCAGGATGCCGGCGGCCCGCGCGCCGCGCTGTCCGCTCCACCGGCGCAGCAGGGTGATCAGCGCCATGATGCCGCCCTCGCCGTCGTTGTCGGCGCGCATCGCGAGCAGGACATAGGTGACCGTGACGATGATCATCACCGACCAGAACACCAGGGACACCACCCCGTACACGTTCTCCGTGCTGACCGGGACGGGGTGCGGGTCGCCAGGGTTGAACACCGTCTGGAGGGTGTAGATCGGGCTGGTCCCGATGTCGCCGAACACCACACCGAGCGCCCCGACCATCAGCGAGAGGCGGACCGCGGCCCGCGGGTCCGGAGCATGCGGCCCTGACAGCCCCGCTGCTGGTCCTTCGTCCGAGCCGGTCGGGTGCCGATGGCTGGTCATGTCGATCCTCCTCGGCGCAGGCCGGCTGCCGGGCATGTCGTGCGGGACGATACAGGTCCGGCGCACACCTCCCGACAGCACACCCCGCACGCCGGTTCCGGGTTCGGCACGATGCCACAGAGGTCCACGCGTCACACCTGGTCCGAGGCGCGACGGTAGTCACCAACAAGAGGTTTCGAGCAGCGGCTTCGGGGCGGCAGAGCACGGCAGCTGTCACAAGATGTGCGTCCCGTCTGTCGCCTGGGCACAGGAAGCAGGGTTGTTGTCAGCTTCTTCGGCCCGTTCGTCTCCGCCGATGCGTCACCGGGGTGTGCGACCGGTACGGCACCTACCACTGCGCGTCACAATTGACGGGCCCTGGCCACCGCCTCGCGTACTCCACTGGGGGTCCGTGGCCGCTGCGTTACCAGCAGTTCGACCGCCCGGCCCAACCAATCCGAGTCGGCGAGCCTGTTCGCCTCGCCTTCGTCGGCGGTCTGCCTGAGCAGTTCCTCGAACAGCACCAGCTCCGTCGAGTCGTACCAGTGGGGGTGGCGGTCGAAGGAGGCCAACCAGTTCTCGTACGGGTGTCGCAGTGTCATGTGCAGATATCCACGTCCACGCCCCTTCCAGGGGCCCGGCAACCCGCCCAGCAGTGCCAGCACACCGTACGAGCCCTTCTGGGGATACTTGGCGCCCAGCGTGAAGCCGATCAGCATGACCCTGGGCCAGGGAATCAACTGCCCCTCGGACTCGCCCGTGAATTGATACAGCCCCTCGGGGCGCAACTCCAGCCACGTGCCGCCCGGCCGTAGGTGATCGCCCAGGATCCAGCGGCCATTGACTCGTTCCAACGGCCCCAGAGCACTGCGTATGCCACTCATCCGCTCAGTGTCCTTCATTCATGAGGGTTCGTCAGGCTGCCGGCGGATCAGGGGCGCAGGCGAGGACAGCACCACCGGATCCAGCGAGAATCTCGTCTACTCCCTGGGCTCCGGCGAGCCCGCGCTCAACCGCCAGTACACGGCGGGCCCCTGCGGCGGCGCCCCGTCCGGACTGCTGATCGACGACGTACCCGACCCGAAGGACAACACCCAGGGCTGCGCCGACTCCCGCACGAACGACGGCAAGTTCACCCTCCAGCTCGGGGACAACTTCACCTACCAACGCAGTGACGGCAGTTGGCGGGTCACCGGCGACATCGCCCCCATCGACCTGCACCAACTGGGCGCCGGCTACGACGGACACGCCTGGTTCACCCACGCCTACCCCGGCAGCGTCTTCACCGTCATTCACGCGCTGCGCGGCGAGCCGGACCAGGCCGTCGGTCAGAAGGCGAAGTCGGTCGTTCTCAGCACCCGCCTCGAGCCGACGCGCCCCAGCAGCGCCGGCAGCGGTCTGCGCAGTCGGCGCCGGTCGGCGGCGAGGGCTGCGTCCAGGACAGCGCGGGTGTAGAGCCGCCCGCGCGTTACGACTGCCTTCAGTCCGTCGTACGGATCGGTGCGCGAGGTCGGATCGGCGTCGTAGAGGAGGAGGTCGGCGGGTGCGCCGGGAGCGAGGGTCCCGAGCGCGGGCTCTCCCAGGCCGGGGCCCAGGGTCCGTCCGGCGTCGCTGGTCGCCATGCGCCACACCTCGGGGGCGGGAACGCCGGCCTGGGAGAACAGCCTCATCTCGGTGTGGAGCGCCTGACCGGGAATGGTGAACGGCTGGCTGTCCGTACCGAGGCGCAGCGGTACGCCCGCGCTGTGCATGAACCCCACCAGGCGCAGTTTGAGGCGGAGGCTGTGGGCGACCAGGTCCAGGCGGGCACCGTCGATGCCCCGGTACACCGGGAAGCCGTGCTGCGGATGCCAGAGCCGGTCCGCGTACAGCGGGGGCAGCATGCCGGTCTTCGGGTCGCGCCGGGCCGCGTCGTAGTCGCGGTAGCTGAGCAGCGCCTCGGTGGCGACCAGGGTCGGGGTGTGGACCAAACCGTGATCGAGACTGTGCCGGACGACCTCCTCCAGGCGCCGGTCGGTGACGCCCTGCCAGTCCGTGGAGCGGCACAGTACGGTGTCCGCACCCAGGTCACCGGGATCGGCGACCCCGAAGAAGTGCTGTGCGTCGGGAAGAAGGGTCTGGTCGTGACGCAGTGCGGTCGGCACATGGCCCAGCACTCCGAGGCCGCGCCGTTGGGCCTCGGTGACGAGGGCGGCGATGTCGGCGATGCCGAGACCCTCGTACGACTTGATCCAGCGGTGCCCGGCGTCGGCCGCTCGCGCCACGATGTCCGCGGCCTGTCCGGGCCCCGTCATCTGCACGCTGTTGGGCCAGCGCGTGCGGCCCCGGGTGACGAACGACCCGGCGGTCGACAGGCGCGGCCCCGGATGGCCGCGTTCGATCGCCTGCCGGGCGGCGTCCCCCGAGGTGCCGTCGGCGTCGCCGGCGTCCCGGATGGTGGTGACGCCGTGGGCGATGTTCAGGAGAAGGACGGATTCGGTGAGGTGGAGCGGACTCTTCGGCGGCAGGTGGGTGTGCATGTCCACGAGCCCCGGCACCACGTACGCGCCCCGGTACTCCTCGAGAATCCTGCCCCCGCCGTCGGCACGGGCCGCGATGCGGTCGCAGCGTATCTGCAGCTCGGTGTGGGGGGTGGAGAACTCGGCGGGCTGGACAAGGGTGACGTCCGGCAGGGTGAACGGGCCGGTGAGCCCATCGGGCGGGTTCACCGGCCCGTCTCCCCTGCTGTGGCGGAGCCGAAGGAGGCGGCCGTCAGCCGGGCCCGCAGTTCCGGGACGAGCGCGGCGTCGACCGCCGTGCCGGCCAGTGCCGCGGCACCCTCCCGGATGGCGCGGTCGGCGACGGGCGTGACGGTGTGCGCGGCGAAGTCGGCCTGGTGCGGTACGGCCGGGAAGGAGTCCAGGCCGAGGCTTGGCTGGATCGCCGGGACGACATGGGAGACATTGCCGAAGTCGCTGGCGCCCGCGGCCCGTCGCACCAGCGACGGGTCGAGGTCGGGGAAGGTGCGGCCGACGGCGATGGCGTTGACCTTGTAGAGCGCGAGCAGTTCGGCGTCCTGACGCTGTTCGGCGTACGGCGGGTGGTAGGGGCGCAGTTCCATGGAGGTGCCGCTGGCCAGGGCACCGGCCTGGAAGCAGTCGCGCACCCTGGCCTCCAGCGCGTGCAGTTCGCCGATGTCGGCCGCCCTGACCATGTACTCGGCCGTGACCTGGTGCGGAATGACGTGGGGTGCGTCTCCGCCGTGGCGTACGACGCCGTGCACCCGGTCCGTGGATCGCATCTGCTGGCGCAGGAGTCCCAGCGACACCTGGGCGGTGGTCAGGGCGTCCAGGGCGTTGAGCCCGTTCTCGGGGAACATCGACGCATGGGACTCGCGCCCGCGGTACTCGACGTCGAAGTGGGACATGGCCAGCGTCACGGTCTCCGCCACGTCCAGCGGGCCGGGGTGAGCCATGAGCACGGCATGGATACCGTCGAAGGCACCGCGTTCCAGCATCAGGATCTTGCCTCCGCCCAGTTCCTGGGCCGGGGTGCCGATCACCTTGACGGTGAGTCCGAGCTCGTCGGCGACCGCGGCGGCGGCGATGGCGGCTCCGGCCGAGGTCGCCGCGATGACATTGTGTCCGCAGGCGTGCCCGATGCCCGGCAGGCAGTCGTACTCCGCGTCGAAGGCTATCCGCAACGGGCCGGAGCCATAGGTCGCGACGAACGCGGTGGGCAGGTCGCACACGCCTCGCTCGACGGTGAAGCCCGCCTCGACGAGCAGCTCACCCAGCCAGGCGGAAGCCTTGTGCTCCTCGAAGCCCGGTTCGGGGTGGTCGTACATGGCGTGACTGAGGCCTACGAGGGTGGCGTGCGCGGTGTCGAGCCGCTCGGCGATGCGCTGTTTCAGGTCCATGGAAATCCTTCGTCAAGACATCATTGAACCGATCGGTTCAATCACTGCATCGCCCAGCCTAGCCAGGCTTTGAACCGATCGGTTCACGCGGTCGATATGATGTATCTCATGGACGACAGTCATGACAGGGCGGAAGCCGTACGTGCCCGACAGGAGCCGCGCAGGCGCGAACTGCTCGATGCCGCGATGGCCTATGTGATGCAGCACGGGCTGGACGGCCTGTCCATCCGTCCGCTGGCGGCGGCCCTGGGGATCGGGCACAGGACGCTGCTCTACTACTTCGGCAGCAAGGAAGAACTCATCGCGGAGATCTTCCTGGCCTTCCGCGCCCACGACCGGCATGTGCTCGACGTGAACTCCGCAGTACTGGTCTCCGCCGAGCCGGGCCGTGCGATCGGGGCGGTCTGGGACGCCATGTCGGCCCCGGAGCAGTCGGGCTACTGGCGCTTCTTCTTCGAGGCGTACGGCCATGCGGTGCGCGAGCCGGAGCGCTACCGGGACTTCCTCGACGGCATCGTGCTCGACTGGCTCGCACTGATCGGTGACCACCTGGTCGCGGCCGGCGTCGCCGACCGGGAGCGCGCCTCCGCCCTGGCCACCCTCACGCTCGCCGCCTTCCGCGGGCTGCTCCTGGACCTGGTCGCCACCGGCGACCGCGACCGCACTTCGGCAGCCGCCCGTGCCTTGGCGGAGACACTGATCACGGCACGCCCCTGATCGGGCCGCCGCACATCCCGCTCCGGACGTGCGGTACCCGCAGCGCAGGGTGCGCGCTGCGGGTACCGCCGGTGGTGGAGCTCAGGCGCCCAGGGCGTGGACCATGTTGACGATGGCGGTCATCTGCGGTGCGCTCTGTACGGCGTAGTCGGATCCGAGGTAGCCGAACCAGTCCCAGCAGCCCTGCGGGTTGACCGGCCAGACGCTGGAGACGGCCTGCGGGTAGAGGACGACCAAGTTGTTGGTGTCGGCGTAGGTGTCGAGGTTCCCCTTCTCCGCGAAGGCCGTACCGAGAAGCTGCTGGGCGGACAGGCAGCCGTGCAGGGCCACCACCAGCTTGCAGGGAGCGCCGTTCGCACAGGCCGGCGGAACGTAGAGCTGCCCGGTGGAGTCCATCGACAGGGCACGGGCCGAGCCGCCGGGAGCGTAGGCGTTCTGGTCGAAGTGCGTGAGGGTGCCCTCGGGGGTGCCGGTGTTGCGTGGATTGACCCCGCCGAGCCAGGTGGTGAGCATCTCGCGCTGAGGGTCGTTGTGACAGTCGTTCAGGAACGGCGGCAGGGTGAGGGCGCAGGGGACGACGCCGTCGGGGGTGGGCCACGAGTGTCCGGCCGGGTCCGAGTCGTGGTAGGTGACGTCGGCGCCGAAGTGCCGGTAGAAGTCGACGCCGGCCCGGGAGACCAGCGGGTTGACCACCGGGTCGAGGTAGCCGTGGTACGTGTAGACCGGCTTGCCCCGCAGGTTCGCGACCGGGTCGATGCGGCCCTCGGACGCCCAGTCCTCGGCCTGCCGCTCCAGGTCGTCGACGCCCAGGCCGAGGTCGCAGGTGACGAACTTGATCACATGCCCCTGCCCGCAGTCGTACGGCCCGGCGGCGAAGACGCCGGCGCCGTCGAAGGTGCCGGAGTAGGCGACCTGGAGCTGGGTCGCCATGAAGCCGCCGGAGGAGACGCCGGTGACATAGGTGCCGGTGATGTTCAGATCCGGCAGGGTCGGCGTGGCCGCCCGGGCCGACACGGCCGGGCCGACCGCCGCGAGGGCGAATGCGACCCCGAGGGCGGCGAGGGCCTGCGCCGCCCTGCGCAGGGAGCGAAATCTCATGGAGCACACTCCGTTGTGTTGGGAAGGGAGGACCGCCCCTGTGGACGGTCTCTTACGGGGGCACGGCGGCGAAAGGACGGGAAGGGTCCTGCCGTCCGGCCCGGAGCGCCCCGTGCCGGACGGCCGGGCGGGGCCCGGCCGAGGGCACAGGAGCGGGGGACGCGGACACGGGTGGGCCGGTGAGCGCGGGCACCGCGCACACCGGCCGGATCAGCCGGGCTCGTCGGCGGGGTCCGCCGACACCGTGATCGCGCGTTTGAGGATCTTGCCGGTCGGCCCCTTGGGCAGGTCGGCGATCCGGACGAGACGCGGGTACTTGTACGGGGCGACGCGGGCGCGGACGAAGTCGCGCAACTCGTCGGGGGTACTGACGGCGCCGCTCCGGAGGGTGACCACGGCGGCGACCTCTTCCCCGTGGGTGGGGTGCGGAACGCCGACCACGGCCGCTTCGGCGACCGCGGGGTGCTCGTAGAGAACCTCCTCGATCTCACGGGGATAGACGTTGAAGCCACCGCGGATGATCAGGTCCTTCTTCCGGTCGACGACCCGGAAGAGGCCGTCCGGGTCGCGGACGCCGATGTCACCGGTGCGTAGCCAGCCGTCCACGATCGTCTCGGCGGTGGCCTCGGGGCGCCGCCAGTACCCCTTCATGACGTTGTGTCCGCAGACCGCGATCTCGCCCGGCTCGCCGTCCGGGAGCGGGCGGCACCGGTCGTCCTGGATCCGCATCCGCACGCCCTCGATCGGCGTGCCGATGGTGCCGGGACGGCGGGGGCCCTCGGGGTGGTTGAAGGAGGCGACCGGCGAGGTCTCCGAGAGGCCGTACCCCTCCAGGACGGTGCAGCCGAAGGCCGTCTCGAAGCCGTGCAGGACCTCGACCGGCAGGGCCGCGCCGCCGGAGATGCACAGACGCAGCGACGACGTGTCGGCCGTCCCCGGTCCGCCCCGGGCGAGCAGCGCGGCGTACATGGTCGGCACGCCGAGGAAGACCGTCACGCGGTCGCGCTCGATCAGCGCCGGCACCTCGGCGGGGTCGAACCGCGCCAGCAGGGTCAGACAGGCACCCGCCGCGACGGCACAGTTCAGGCCGACGACCTGGCCGAAGGAGTGGAACAGCGGCAGGCCGCCGAAGATCACGTCGTCCTCGCCGAGCCGCAGCAGGGTGCGGGCACAGACCTCGGTGTTGCGCGTGAGGTTGGCGTGGGTGAGTTCGGCGCCCTTGGGGGTTCCGGTGGTGCCCGAGGTGTAGAGGATGACGGCCGTGTCCTCGCCGGCCCGGTCCGCCACCTCGGTCACAGGCTCGTGCGCCGCCCACAGTTCGCCCAGGCCTACGGGGCCGACCACCAGGTGACGGGTACCGCAGTCCGCGGCCGCCGCACGCCCTTCGGCCGCGTGGTCCTCCCAGGTCAGCAGCAGCGCCGCGCCCGAGTCGGAGAGACAGTGGCGGACCTCGCGCGCCTTGAGCAGCGGGTTCATCGGTACCGCCACGGCGCCTGCGCGCAGGACGGCGAAGTAGAGGACGGCAAAGGCCGGGACGTTCGGCACCATCAGCCCCACCCGGTCGCCGGGGTTCACGCCGTGGTGCCGCAGCACGGCCACCGTCCGTGACGAGCCGTCCTCCAGTTCGGCGTAGCTGAGGGTCTCCTTGCCCAGGCGCACGGCGATCCGCGCGGGGGCGCGTTCCGCGCTCGCGGTCAGCAGGGTTGCGAGGTTCGCCGGCTCGGCAGGGCGGGTGGCGGAACGGCTCACGGGCGGGCTCCTCCAGTGATCGCGGCCGACTGCCGGAGCGGACAGCACGACCAGGCTTCCAACCAATCGATTGGTTGTTTCAGGGGCGTTGCGAGACACCATCCGGCTTCTGGGTTACGGTGTCAACCAATCGATTGGTTGGAAATCTCGCCGAGCCTTCAGGAGCAGCCGTGGAACTTCCCGACTGGGAGCCCCGCCGGGTCGTCGCGATGGGGGCGGTTCTCCCCGAGGGCGTCACACCGCCGGGCACCCGGGGCAGGATCCTCGAGGCGGGTCTGGAGCTGTTCGCCGAGTCCGGCTTCGCCGGCGCCTCGATCCGGCAGATCGCGGGCATGGTCGGCATCAACTCCGCGACCCTGTACGCGCACTACCCGTCCAAGGGGAACGTGCTGGCCGAGCTGGTGCGCATCGGCCACGAGGAGATGCGCACCCGGCTGACGGAGGCGGCCGACGGCACCCGTGACGACAGCGCCGCCCGGCAGTTGGCCGCCCTGGTCCGTGCTCATGTGCTGCTCCACACCGACTATCCGCTGCTGGCGGTGGTCACCAACAGCGAACTGCACGCCCTGTCACCCGAACTGGCCGCGCCCTCGCTCCGGTTGCGCGAGGAATGCCGCCGCCTGCTCGCCGACGTCCTTGAACGCGGCATCGAGAACGGCGAGTTCGAGCTCGACGATCCACTGCTGGCGGTCACCGCGATCGGCGGCCTCGGAGTACAGGTCGCGCAGTGGTTCGGCCCCGCCCTCCAGCGCACCCGCGAACAGGTCGCCGAACAGTACGCGCAGTTCGCGCTGCGCATCGTCAGCGCCGGTCACTGAGCGAACCGGCTCCCCGTACCCCCTCCGCGCGAAGGAGTGCCCATGCAACCGGTCCTCGCGACCCGCCACGGCCTGGTCCGCGGTGTCACCGGTCCTGCCGGGATCGCCGGCTTCAGGAACATCCCCTACGCGGCCGCTCCCACCGGGCCGTTGCGCTTCGCACCCCCGCAGCCGCCGGCCGCGTGGGACGGGATCCGTGACGCCGACGCGTACGGCCCCACCGCGCCTCAGGCACCGTACCCGCCGCCGATGGACCGCCTGCTCCCCGAGACACTCGTCCCGGGCGACGACTTCCTCAACCTCAACGTGTGGACCCCGGAACCGGCCGGACGGCTGCCGGTCCTGGTCTGGGTCCACGGTGGGGCCTTCAGCAACGGCTGCGGTTCGCTCACCGGCTACGACGGCACCGCGTTCGCCCGCGACGGCATCGTTCTGGTCACCCTCAACTACCGTCTGGGCGTGGAGGGTTTTCTGCACCTCGGCCCCGGCGACCCCGCACGGGCCAACCTGGGACTGCTGGACCAGATCGCCGCGCTCGAATGGGTCCGCGACAACATCGCCTCCTTCGGTGGCGACCCCGACCGCGTCACCGTGTTCGGCCAGTCGGCCGGCGCCATGAGCATCGGCGCCCTGCTGGCCATGCCTGCGGCCAAGGGTCTCTTCCACCGCGCGGCGCTGCAGAGCGGAGCGGCCCATCACGCGCTCGTTCCCGAGAGCGCTGCCCTGGTCGCCGCCCGCCTCGCGGCGATCCTCGAGGTACCGCCGACCCGGCCCGCCCTCGCCGCCGTACCCGTCGACCGACTGCTGGCCGCGCAACTCCGGCTCCGCGGCGAGATCTCCGCCCGCCCCGACCCGGCACTGTGGGGTGAGGTCGCACTCAACCTGATGCCCTTCGAACCGGTGGTCGACAACGACACTCTTCCCTGCGCACCGATGGACGCGATCGCCGCGGGCGCGGCGGCGGGTGTCGACATCCTGGTGGGCTGCACCAGCGACGAGTTCCGCCTGTTCACCGTGGTCTCCGGGCTGAGCGCTCTGGTGACCGACGAGCTTGTGGAACGCACCGCCGCCGCGTATGGCCTGCCGCCCGGCAGCGGCGTCGCCGCCTACCGCGCCGCCGTCCCCGGAGCGAGCCCCGGTGAGGTGTTCACGGACATCGCCACCGACTGGTTCTACCGCCTGCCCGCGCTGCGCCTGGCCGAGGCCCAGGCGCGCCACGGTGCTCGCGCCTTCGTCTACGAGTTCGCCTGGCCCTCCCCCGCCTTTGACGGCGCGCTGGGCGCGTGCCATGCGCTGGACGTCCCCTTCGTCTTCGACAACCTGGCCGACCCGGCCTTCGCGCCCCTGCTCGGCGACCACCCGCCCCAGGCGATCGCCGACAGCATGCACGCCGCCTGGGTCTCCTTCGCGGCCACCGGCAGTCCCGGCTGGCCCGCCTACGATGCTCCGCGGCGGACCGTCCGCCGCTTCGCGGCGACGTCGGCCACGGATCATGACCCGCGCCGCGGTCTTCGGTCCCTGTGGGACGGTCTGCGCTGAGAGCGCGCGCCGTCCGCCTTCGCGCGGCCGGACTTCACGTCGTACGGGTCGCGAATTTCGCGAGCAGTTCGGCGTACTCGCCGAACAGCAGCCCCTTCCTGCGGGCGTTGCGGGCCGGGGCCCCCGGTAGCCGACGATCGTCTCCAGGATCGGTGTGCCTTCGCCCGAGGTCGTACGGATGTCCTCGCGTACCGAGCCGTGCATCAGGGTGGCGGAGGGGGTGGAGCCGTGGAGGAAGGCTCCGGCCATCTGGAGGTAGGGGTTCACCTGCGGCTTGACGACTTGAAGTTCTTGCTGATGCGCTCCGTGCCCTTGATGGCGGACTCGTCGGTGCGCGTGGGCACGATCGGCGTGCGGGCGGCAGCGAGCACCGGTTGCTCAAGGGCGTCCGGCTCGAGGGCGTCGTAGCGCCGGGGCTCATGCCCGACTGGCCGGCCCACCGAAGCACGCCCCACACGCGCCCCGGTACGCGAAAACCACAGGTGAGACACACGGTGCGCGCCTGCGAAGCGCTCCACGCGGTGGATCCGCGAAAAAAGGTCCAGCCGACCCGCCCGGAACCTCGAAAATCAGGGAACTCGCAGGTCAAAGGCTCTTCGCGGCAGGTTCAAGGATCGCCACGCACTCCACGTGATGCGTCATCGGAAACAGGTCGAACGCCCGCAGTGTCCGCACCTGGTACCCCCCGTCCCGGAAGTACGCCAGGTCGCGGGCGAGGGCCGCCGGGTCGCAGGCCACGTAGGCGATGCGGCGGGCGCCCAGCGACGCCAGGTGTTCCACCGTCTTGCGGCCCGCGCCCGCGCGAGGTGGGTCGAGGACGATGAGGTCCACCTCCGTGATGCCCGTGCGCGGGAGGACCGACTCGACCTTGCCCTGCTCGACGCGGACCCGCGGGAAGTCGGCGAGGTTGTGGCGGGCGTCCTCCACCGCGCGCTTGCCGGACTCGATGCCGAGGACCGCGCCCTTCTCGCCGAGGCGGTCGGCGAGGGCGCCGGCGAAGAGGCCGACGCCGCAGTAGAGGTCCAGCGCCATCTCGCCCTTGCGCGGGAGGAGACCCTGCATGACCGCCGTGACCAGGGTGTCCGCCGCCTTCGGGTGGACCTGCCAGAAACCGCCGCTGCCGACCCGGTGGGTGCGGCCGTCGGCGCGTTCGCGGACGAAGGCGCGGCCGTGGACGCGGTGGATGCCGCCGTCGTGCTCGTCGACCCGCATGACCGAAACGGGCCGGTCGAGTTCGACCAGGGGGAGGCGGGCGCCCGGGCGCGGCTCCAGGATGACCATGCGGTCCTGGGAGCCCGTCGCGGCAATCGCCTCCACCGCGGCCATGCCCGACCAGTCCCGCTCCTCGATGCCCAGCTCGCTGACGCCCGGCGCCGCGATCATGCAGTGCTCGATCGGCTCCACCTCGTGCGAGCGGTGCCGGCGCAGTCCCGCGTTGCCGTCGGCGTCGACGGCGTACTGCACCCGGGTCCGCCACTGCGGCACCTCGCCCGCCGGCAGCTTGTCGCCCTCGGCGGGCAGCACCGTGCCGTCCCAGCCGGCCTCCTCGGGAGTGAGGCCCGCGAGCCGCTGGAGCTGTTCGGCGATCACCTCGCCCTTGAGGCGGCGCTGGGCGCCCGGCTTGGCGTGCTGCCAGTCGCAGCCGCCGCAGCGGCCGGGGCCGGCGTAGGGGCAGGGGGCCTCGACCCGGTCCTTGGAGGCGTCCAGGATGTCCACCGCGTCGGCGCGCAGGAAGCGGGCTCCCTCCTCGCCCTCGGTCACCCGGGCCACGACCCGCTCGCCGGGCAGCGCGTGCCGGACGAACAGCACCTGGCCCTCGGCGGTCCTGGCGATGCAGTGCCCGCCGTGCGCGACCGGGCCGACCTCGACCTCGTACTCCGTCCCCACCAGCGATTTCTTCGGTTCTGCCTGCATGGCGGGGTGACTCCAGATCAAGGGGGAGGGAAACGGCCCGGGCGGGGGCCGACGACAGCCCACCAGTCTACGTGGTCGCCGATGCCCGCCGTGTCCGCACGGTGGGGGAGGTGGGAGACGGCACCCTGCGGCCGTCCGCACACGCTCCCCCGCCCCGTCAGCTCCCGCTGTGCTCCTTGGGCCGGTGCTCCGCCGGACCGCGCCGGACCGCGCCGGGCGCGTTCCACTCCTGGCGCTTGCGGGCCCGGTTCCGCGCCACCTCCGAGGAGGCCAGCTGGTAGGGCACCGACGTCACCATCACGCCGGGGGTGAACAGCAGCCGGCCCTTGAGACGCAGCGCGCTCTGGTTGTGCAGCAGGTGCTCGTACCAGTGGCCGACGACGTACTCCGGGATGATCACGGAGACCGCGTCCCGCGGGGACTGGGCGCGCAGGCCCTTGACGTACTCGATGATCGGGCGGGTGATCTCGCGGTACGGCGAGTCGAGGACCTTCAGCGGCACGTCTATCCCGCGCCGCTCCCACTCCTCGCGCAGCGCCTTCGTCTCGGCCGGGTCGACGTTGACGGTGAGCGCCTCCAGGGTGTCCGAGCGCATCAGCCTGGCGTAGGCCAGGGCGCGCAGGGTGGGACGGTGGATCTTCGAGATCAACACGACGGAGTGGACTCGGGAGGGACGGACCAGGTCGTCGTCGGGCTCCTCGGGGGCCGAGATCTCCTCGGAGACGCGGTCGTAGTGCTTACGGATCGCGGTCATGGTGGCGTAGAAGATGCACATGCCGAGCAGCGCCACCCAGGCGCCGTGGGTGAACTTCGTGACCAGGACGACGACCAGCACCAGGCCGGTGAAGAAGGCGCCGAACGCGTTGATCGCGCGGGAGCGGATCATGTGGCTGCGCTTGGCCGGGTCCTTCTCCACCGCCAGGTGGCGGTTCCAGTGCCGGACCATGCCGGTCTGGCTGAGCGTGAAGGACACGAACACGCCGACGATGTACAGCTGGATCAGGCGGGTCGAGTCGGCGCCGTAGATGACCGTGAGCAGGGCGGCCGCGCCGGCAAGGAGCACGATGCCATTCGAGAAGGCCAGCCGGTCGCCGCGGGTGTGCAGCTGGCGCGGCAGGTAGCGGTCCTGGGCGAGGATCGAGCCGAGGAGGGGGAAGCCGTTGTACGCGGTGTTCGCGGCGAGGAAGAGGACGAGGGCGGTGGCGGCGGCGAGCACGATGAACAGGAAGCTGCCCTTGCCGAAGACCGCCTCGGCGACCTGGGAGATCACCGGGTTCTGGACATAGCCCGAGCCGAGCGCGACGCCGTTGTGGATCAGGTCGGTGGCCGGGTTCTCGGCCATGCGGACCTTGGTGACCGCGGCGAGCGCGATGATCCCGCAGAACATGGTGACCGCCAGCAGACCCATCGCCGCCAGCGTGGTCGCCGCGTTCTTCGACTTCGGCTTGCGGAAGGCCGGGACGCCGTTGGAGATCGCCTCGACACCGGTGAGCGCGGCACAGCCGGAGGAGAAGGCGCGCAGGAGGAGGAAGACGAGGGCGAAGCCCGCCAGGCCCTGGTGCTCGGCCTTGATGTGGTAGTCCGCGGTCGGGGCGCGCATCGTGTCCCCGAGGACCAGCCCCCGGAACGCACCCCACGCGATCATGATGAAGACGCCGCCGACGAACACGTACGTCGGGATCGCGAAGAGCTTGCCGGACTCCTTCACGCCGCGCAGGTTCATCAGCGTCAGCAGCACGATCACCGTGACCGCGCACAGCACCTTGTGCTCGACGACGAAGGGGATCGCGGAGCCGAGGTTCTCGATGCCGGAGGCGATGGAGACGGCGACGGTCAGGACGTAGTCGACGAGCAGCGCGCTCGCCACGGTCAGGCCCGCCTTGGGGCCGAGGTTGGTGGTGGCGACCTCGTAGTCGCCGCCGCCGCTCGGGTAGGCGTGCACGTTCTGCCGGTAGGAGGCGACCACCGTGAACATCAGCACGACGACCGCGACCGCGATCCAGGGGCTGAAGTGGTACGCCGACACGCCCGCGATGGACAGGACCAGCAGGACCTCCCCCGGCGCGTAGGCGACGGAGGACAGCGGGTCGGAGGCGAAGACGGGGAGTGCGATGCGCTTCGGCAGGAGCGTTTCGCCCAGCCGGTCACTGCGCAGAGCGCGCCCGATCAAGATCCGTTTGGGCACGTCGGTCAGTTTGGACACGAGAGAGGATCGTAGGCCTTCCACCTGGCAGGTCTCCAGCCGCAGTGCGGGATCTGCCTCCCGAGTGAAAAAGGTGACGGCTGGAACTGCGGATTCCGCAGCTTACGCCCGATCCGTGCCTAGATGGCAGACCCCGCCTGTCTTCGCACCTCGGAGGTCCCATGCCCGCGACCGCAGAGCTGATCGGTGCCACGGTCGCCCTCGTCGGCCTCGGAATCCTCACCGCCTGGAGCGTGCGCAGCATCACTCGGCGATGAGCGCGGCACAGGGGTGCCCGGCCGGGACGGTGCGTGTGTAGCTTGGGCCTCGGTCTGAGAACCTGATGGGGCTGAGCAGTAACTTTTGAACACCGGAAGGACGGTCGTGCACATCGTCATCATGGGCTGCGGCAGAGTGGGTTCCGCTCTCGCCCAGACCCTGGAGCAACAGGGGCACACGGTCGCCGTGATCGACCAGGACCCCACCGCCTTCCGCAGGCTGGGCCCGGGCTTCGGCGGCCGCCGCGTCACCGGAGTCGGCTTCGACCAGGACACCCTGCGCGAGGCGGGCATCGAGGAGGCCGGCGCCTTCGCCGCCGTCTCCAGCGGCGACAACTCGAACATCATCTCCGCGCGCGTCGCCCGCGAGATGTTCGGTGTGGAGAACGTCGCGGCCCGGATCTACGACCCCCGGCGCGCCGAGGTCTACCAGCGCCTCGGCATCCCGACCGTCGCCACGGTCCGCTGGACCGCCGACCAGATGCTGCGCCGGCTGCTGCCCTCGGGCGCCGAGCCGCTGTGGCGCGACCCCACCGGTGGGGTCCAGCTCGCCGAGGTGCACGCCTCCCCGAAGTGGGTCGGCCACAAGATCAGCAGGCTCCAGGAGGAGACCGGGGTCCGGGTCGCGTTCCTGACCCGGCTCGGCGAGGCGATGCTGCCCACCTCGCAGACGGTCCTGCAGGAGGGCGACCTGGTGCACGTGATGATGCGGGCGGACGACGTCGACAAGGTCGAGGCCGCCTTCGCCGGGGGTCCTGAAGAGGAGGGCGGTCACTGATGAGGGTCGCCATTGCCGGGGCCGGTGCCGTCGGCCGCTCCATCGCGGGCGAGCTGCTGGAGAACGGCCACGAGGTCCTGCTGATCGACAAGGCCCCGACCGCCATCTCGGTGGAGCGGGTCCCGCAGGCCGAGTGGCTGCTGGCCGACGCCTGTGAGATCACCTCCCTCGACGAGGCGGCGCTGCAGCGCTGCAACGTCGTGATCGCCGCGACCGGCGACGACAAGGTGAACCTGGTCGTCTCGCTGCTCGCGAAGACGGAGTACGGCGTTCCGCGCGTCGTCGCCCGGGTCAACAACCCCAAGAACGAGTGGCTCTTCAACGAGTCCTGGGGCGTGGACGTCGCCGTCTCGACGCCGCGCCTGATGTCGGCCCTGGTGGAGGAGGCGGTGTCGGTCGGCGACCTGGTCCGCCTGCTGCGCTTCAGCCACGGCGACGCGAACCTGGTGGAGCTGACGCTGCCCGAGGAGTCGGCCCTGGCCGGCACCCAGGTCGGCGACGTGGAGTGGCCCGAGGACACCTCGCTGGTCACGATCATCCGCGGCACCCGGGTCCTCACCCCGTCCAAGGAGGACTCCCTGGAAGCGGGCGACGAGCTGCTGTTCGTGGCCGCCCAGGCCCGCGAGGAGCAGCTGGAGGACCTGCTGTCGGTACGGCGGGAAGACAGCTGACGACACGCACGTGAGAAGGGCGCCCTCCGGAGTCGGAGGGCGCCCTTCTCACGTGCGGGGGGGGGACTACTTGCGGTGGCGTCCGCCGGAGGTCTCGCCGCTCTCCACGGCCGTCGCCCCTTCGCCGCTCTCCGCGGCGAGCGCCGCCTTGCGCTCCTCCTCGGCCTTCTCCGCCGCCTCCATCTCCGCGAACACGTCGATCGGCGCCGGCGCCTTCGCCAGGAAGACCCAGGTGAGCCAGACCGCGAGCAGGAACGGCGGGATCTTCAACGCGACGAGCACCCAGCCGAGTTGGGCGGTGTTGGCCCACCAGTACAGCGGGAAGAGGATCGCGCACTTGGCGAGCAGGATCAGGCCCCACGCCCAGCTGGCCTTGGCGTACGCCTTCTTGCGGCCGGGGTTGCGGGTGCGCCAGGAGAGGTTCTCCTTGAAGACCGGGCCGAGGATCAGGCCGATCAGCGGGACCCCGCACAGGGTCGTGACGATGTACGCCAGCGCCAGGCCCAGCGTGTAGAGCATGCCGGGGAGGTAGAAGTCCTTGGCGTTGCCGGTCATCATCGCGAAGACGACACCGAAGGCGACGCCGAAGACCCCGCTGAAGGCGTGCTTGACGGTGTCCCGCATGGCGAGGCGGACCACGACCAGCACCACGGAGACCGCGAGGGCGGCGATCGCCGACCAGTGCAGGTCCTTGTTGATCGTGAAGATCGTGACGAAGAGCAGTCCGGGCAGGACCGTCTCGACCATGCCCCGGACACCGCCGAACGCCTCGAAGAGCGCGGCCTCGGTCACCGCCCGCGCGTCTTCCGCCCGGGCGTCCTCCGCCTGCGTGTCTTCGGTCGGCTTGTCGAGCGACGTCACCGGCTACTCCCTACCGAGGGGTCTCAGTTCGTACTTGGGATTGAACAGCACCCGGCGGCCCCGGCTCAGCGAGATCCGGCCCGATGCGATCAGCCTGCGTCCCGGTTCTATGCCCACGATGGAACGCCTGCCGAGCCACACCACGTCCAGCGCTGCGGAGCCGTCGAACAGTTCGGCCTCCAGGGCCGGGACTCCGGCGCGCGGCCGCAGGGTGACCGTGCGCAAGGTACCAGTTACCGTGACGATCTGCCGGTCGTGGCAGTCGCCGATCCGGGTGCAGCCCGCGGTGTCGGCGTCCTCGCGCAGCTCCTCCGACTCCAGGTCCTCCTGGGACGAGGAGAGCCGGTCGAGCATGCGCCGGAACCGGCCGACCGGCTTCTCGGAACGAGGAACAGCACTCATGTCTGAAGCGTACCGGGGCTCACCGACACCGCCGTAGTCCAGCTCACTTCGCGACCCGCCTCACGTGTCGAACCGTCTCATCTCTCGAACCGGTACCCCATCCCGGGTTCGGTGATGAAGTGCTTCGGGTGCGAGGGATCCGCCTCCAGC
Organism: Streptomyces sp. NPDC001980; assembly: GCF_040296885.1. Taxonomy (NCBI): domain Bacteria; kingdom Bacillati; phylum Actinomycetota; class Actinomycetes; order Kitasatosporales; family Streptomycetaceae; genus Streptomyces; species Streptomyces sp. NPDC001980. The sequence goes on from NZ_JBEOYD010000020.1 coordinate 91,709, forward strand.
TTCCGGCGCAGCTGTGCCATGTACACGCGCAGGTAGTTGGTCTCCGTCCCGTACGACGGCCCCCACACCTCCTGCAGCAGCTGCTTCTGGCTGACCAGGCGGCCGGTGTTGCGGACCAGCACCTCGAGGAGGTGCCACTCGGTCGGGGTGAGCCGTACGTCCCGGCCGGCCCGGTTGACCTTCTTCGCGGCCAGGTCGACGGTGAACCCCTCGGTCTCCACCAGGACGTCGTCCTCGCCGCCCCCGGCGACGGGCTCGGCGCGGCGTACGGCGGCCCGCAGCCGGGCCAGCAGCTCGTCCATGCCGAAGGGCTTGGTGACGTAGTCGTCGGCGCCCGCGTCGAGCGCCTCGACCTTCTCGTCGGAGGAGTGGCGGGCGGAGAGGACCAGGATCGGCACCCGGGTCCAGCCGCGCAGCCCCTTGATCACCTCGACGCCGTCCATGTCGGGCAGGCCGAGGTCGAGGACGACCACGTCGGGGTGGCGGGAGGCGGCCAGTTCGAGGGCGGTACGGCCGTCGGGGGCCGCGTCGACCTCGTACTTGCGCGCCTTGAGGTTGATCACGAGGGCGCGCACGATCTGCGGCTCGTCGTCGACCACGAGCACACGGGTCATGAGGCCTGCCTTTCCGGTTCTGCCAAGGGTTCTGCCACGGCTCGCGCCGCTTCGGTGACCGATCCTGCCGCGCGGAGGGTGAGGACCATGGTGAGCCCGCCGCCGGGCGTGTCCTCCGCGGTCAGGGTGCCGCCCATCGCCTCCGCGAAGCCCCGGGCGACCGCGAGCCCGAGTCCGACCCCGGCGCCGCGCGGAGCGTCACCGTAGCGCTGGAAGGGCTCGAATATGCGTTCCTTGGCCTCGTCGGGCACGCCGGGCCCGCGGTCCACGATCCGCACCTCCACCCGGTCCGCGATGGCGCTGGCGGAGACCAGCACGGGGCGGTCGGGCGGGCTGTACTTGACGGCGTTCTCGACCAGGTTGGCCACCGACCGCTCCAGGAGCCCGGCGTCGGCCTCGACCATGGGCAGGGTCTCGGGGACGTCCAGGTCCACGCTGCCGTCCGGCACCCCGACCAGCGCCATCGGGACCACCTCGTCGAGGTCGGTCTCGCGGACGATCGGGGTGACGGTGCCGGTCTGCAGCCGGGACATGTCGAGCAGGTTGCCGACGAGGTGGTCCAGGCGGTCGGCGCCCTCCTCGATGCCTTCGAGCAGCTCTGCCCGGTCCTCCTCGGACCAGTCCACGTCGTCCGAGCGCAGCGACGTGACCGCCGCCTTGATGCCGGCCAGCGGGGTGCGCAGATCGTGGCTGACGGCGGCCAGCAGGGCGGTGCGGATCCGGTTGCCCTCGGCGAGCGCGCGGGCCTGCTCGGCCTCCTCCTGGAGGCGCCTGCGGTCCAGGACGACGACCGCCTGGGCGGCAAAGGCGGCGAGCACCCGGCGGTCCTCGGCGGGCAGCACCCGGCCGGTCAGCGCGAGGGCCATGTGGTCGCCTATCGGCACGTCGACGTCGCCGTCCTCGGGCCGCTCCAGGGCGGGTCCGAAGCCGGCGCGCCCGGCGCAGCTCCACGGCTCGACGTCGCTCGGCCGTTCGAGGAGGGCGGCGGACTCCATGCCGAAGGTCTCCCGGACCCGTTCGAGCAGTTCCTCCAGGCTGGTCTCGCCGCGCAGCACGTTGCCGGCCAGGAAGGAGAGGATCTCCGACTCGGCGCGCAGCCGGGCCGCCTGGTGGGTGCGGCGGGCCGCGAGGTCCACGACCGAGGCGACGGACAGCGCGACCCCGAAGAAGATCACGATGGCCACGATGTTCTTCGGGTCGGCGATGGTCAGCCGGTGCAGGGGCGGGGTGTAGAAGTAGTTCAGCAGCAGCGACCCGAAGGCCGCCGAGGCGAGCGCCGGGAAGAGCCCGCCGAGCAGCGCGGCCGCGACCGTGAGGGTCAGGAACAGCAGCATGTCGTTGGCGAGGCCGAGGTCGACGGTGTTCAGCAGCAGCGCCATGGCGACGGGACCGGCCAGTCCGACCAGCCAGCCCGCGATGATCCGGCCCCGCCCGAGCCGGGCGCCCCGGGCCACCGGCAGCCCGCGCCCCTTGCCGGCCTCGCCGTGGGTGACGATGTGGACGTCCAGGTCGGGTCCGGACTCGCGGGCGACGGTGGCGCCGACGCCGGGTCCGAGGACGTACTGCCACGCCTTGCGGCGCGAGGAGCCCAGCACGATCTGGGTGGCGTTGACGCCGCGTGCGAAGTCGAGCAGGGCCGCGGGTATGTCCTCGCCGACGACGTGGTGGAAGGTGCCGCCGAGGTCCTCGACCAGGGTGCGCTGGACGGCGAGTTCCTTCGGGGAGGCGGAGGTCAGGCCGTCGCTGCGGGAGATGTAGACGGCGAGCACCTCGCCGCCGGCGCCCTTCTCGGCGAGCCGCGCGGCCCGCCGGATCAGCGTCCGCCCCTCCGGTCCGCCGGTGAGCCCGACGACGATCCGCTCCCGGGAGCCCCAGATCGCCGAGACCTGGTGCTCGTTGCGGTACTGCTTCAGGTACTCGTCGACCCGGTCGGCCACCCACAGCAGCGCCAGCTCGCGCAGGGCGGTGAGGTTGCCCGGCCGGAAGTAGTTGGACAGGGCCGCGTCGACCTTGTCCGACGTGTAGATGTTGCCGTGCGCCATGCGCCTGCGCAGCGCCTGGGGCGACATGTCGACCAGCTCGATCTGGTCCGCGCGCCGTACCACCTCGTCGGGCACCGTCTCGCGCTGGCGCACGCCGGTGATGGACTCGACGACGTCGCCGAGCGATTCGAGGTGCTGGATGTTGACGGTCGAGATCACGTCGATCCCGGCGGCCAGCAGCTCCTCGACGTCCTGCCAGCGCTTGGCGTTGCGGGAGCCGGGGACGTTGGTGTGGGCGAGTTCGTCCACCAGGGCGACGGCGGGGGCCCGGCGCAGTACGGCGTCCACGTCCATCTCCGTGAACACGGCGCCCCGGTACTCCAGCTCCTTGCGCTGGATCTGCTCCAGGCCGTGCAGCATCACCTCGGTGCGCTGCCGGTCGTGGTGCTCCACGAAGGCGACCACGCAGTCGGTGCCCCGCTCCACCCGCCGGTGCGCCTCGGAGAGCATGGCGTAGGTCTTGCCCACGCCCGGTGCCGCACCGAGATAGATCCGAAGCTTGCCGCGTGCCATGGTCCTATTGTCTTCCTGCAACTGCCGTCAACGCAGCGTCGACCTTACGGCCAACAATCCAGGCGAATGGTGCAGGGACCCCGGCAGCGGGCATCTTTGACGCAACCCTGATGGGCGCCGGTGCCGCGGCTCCGGCACCCATCACCGTGCACTCAGTTGGGGTTGTCGCCGTGGGTGAGGGTCTCCCAGGCGACGAAGAGGTTGTTGCTGCCCGCGGGACGGTTGTTCAGGGTGAGCGTCTGGGTGTTGGTCATGGCGATGCCGAGGCGGTTGTGGAGGGCGTTGTAGCCGACCTCGGTGACGGGCCCGAGCCCCAGGTTCAGGGAGCCGCCGCAGAGCCAGCTGGGGACGGCGGTGCCCAGCTGGTACTTGGCCTGGAAGCCGAGCGCCTGCCGCAGCCGCTCGCCGACGTCCGTGCCGTACAGGTCGGTGCCCTGGATCCGGCTGGTCTCGGCGACGTGCGAGATCGCGGAGATGCCGTACCCGGTGTGCGTGAAGTCCCGGCAGGTCTCCTGGGTGAGGCCGGTGACGAAGGTGGACTGGCCCTGCCAGTAGGAGACGATCTTGGCGGTGGTGTCCAGGTTCTGGCTGGGCACGGTCTTCGGCACCGACCCGTCGGAGGCCAGGTAGACGTAGGCGGCGGTGCGGGTGCGGAACTTCGCCATGGCCGTGTCGTACGACGTCTTGTCCTCCAGGAAGACGGAGATGCCGACGGCGGCCTCCATCATCGACAGCTCCCAGTTGCCGTTGGAGTTGGAGCCCTTGATGACGGTGGGGAGGTAGACGTTGCGCAGCATGGTGGCGAAGCGGGCCTCGTTCGCCCAGGTGCCGGTGTACGTGTACCTGATGATCTCGGCGGCCTTGGGCCAGGAGGAGCCCGCCCAGCCGGTCTGCAGGGGCGCGTTGCTGTTCGTATGACTGGTGATGGTGCCCGACCAGGCGTCCATGATCTGGATGGCCTTCTGGGCGTACCGCGCGTCCTTGGTGATGTACCAGGCGAGGGCGTCCGTGTAGGCGGCGATCGCGTCCTCGCGCTCGTCGGTGCAGCCGTAGTTGGGGTTCGAGTACGAGCCGCACTCGACCGTCGCCCAGGGTGTCGGCGTGCGGTTCAGGTCGGCGTACTTGCTCGCCATCATCTGGTCGTAGGCCGACTTCCAGGGCTGGGCGCCGGCCAGCACCTCGGTGCGGGCGAAGTCCAGCTGGGCCTTGGAGACGGTGACTCCGGGGTGCACGAAGGTGCTGGGGGCGGAGTGGGCGGCGGGGGCCGTGAAGGCGCCCACGAGTAGGGCTCCCACGGCCGCGAGCAGGGGGATGCGACGCACAGCGACTCCGTTCGTACGTTCTCGTATGTGAACTTGGAGCGCCTCTGTGAACATAGGCGTTGAACGGAGACCGTAGGTACGGACCAGACTTCCGTCAAGGTGTGAAGTAAGCGGGAGCCATTCACACCTGGGGCATCCGGGCATGTGAATGCGGAAGGGCCGCATCCCGGTGCGGGATGCGGCCCTTGTCGCCTGTTCGCGCTCTCAGCGGACCTCGGTGATCTCCGGTCCGCGCTGGAGCTGGCCCATGCCGCCGGAGAAGCGCGAGGACTCCTCCTGCTGGATGCCCTCGGGGACCATCTGAGCGTCGTTGGGCAGCTTCAGGACGATCGGGTCGCGGGGCGCCATCGGGCCCTCGCCGCGGACCACGACGGTGTCCCGGAAGATCTGCTCGAGGAGACCGGCCGCCTGCGGCTGCACCGCGCCCTGCCCGGAGATCACACCGCGCAGGAACCAGCGCGGACCGTCCACACCGACGAACCGCACGACCTGGAAGCCGCCCGTGCCGTCCGGCAGCTGCACCGGCACCTGGGCGCGCAGCTCCCAGCCCAGCGGACCCTCGACCTCGTCGACGATGCCGCCCTGCTGGGTGATGCCGGTCGCGATCTCCTCGCGGACCTCGCCCCAGATGCCCTCGCGCTTGGGCGCGGCGAAGGCCTGCAGCTGGATGGCGCTGTCGCGCAGCACGACGGTCGCCGCGACGATCGCGTCGCCCGCGACCTCGACCCGGAGCTCCATGCCGTCCACGCCGGGCACGAACAGACCGCCCAGGTCCACCCGGCCCTCGCCGGCCTCGCGCACCTCGGTGTCGTCCCACGGCCCGTCGGGCCGGGGCTCCGGCTCCAGACGAACGCGCTCGCGCTCGCCCTCTTCTTCCTCGTCCGCCTCGGTGTCGACGCTGTCGACGACCTGCTCGGCCTCGCCGGCCGCGTCCTCGGCGGCACCCTTCTTCTTGCGACGTCCGAACACGTCACTGTCCTTCCCGGTCGGATACGACCGAAGCGTATCGATTCCCACCCGTCCGACCGCCCTCGGCGGCCTGACCGCTTGTGCCGCTCACATCGCCCACCGCGGCATGACCGCCGGTGGACCCGAAGCCCCCCTCGGCCCGCGCCGAATCGGGAAGTTCCGCCACCTCGTGGAAGCGGACCCTCTCGACCTGCTGGACGACCAGTTGGGCGATCCGGTCGAAGCGCTCGAACCGCACCACCTCGCGCGGGTCGAGATTCACCACGATCACCTTGATCTCCCCACGGTACCCGGCATCAATCGTCCCCGGGGCATTCACGAGGGCCACACCGCACCGGGCGGCGAGCCCCGAACGAGGGTGCACGAAGGCCGCGTACCCCTCCGGAAGGGCGATCGACACCCCCGTGGGCAGTACGGCCCGTTCCCCGGGCCTCAGCTCGCACGCCTCGGTGGTGCGCAGATCGGCTCCCGCGTCACCGGGGTGCTCGTACGCCGGAAGCGGTACGTCCGGGTCGACGCGACGGACGAGGACGCCGAGCGGGGCCGCCGAACGGGCCGGGGTCAGGAATTCTGCAGGGTTCACGGATTCACCTCGAAGGCGCGGGCACGCCGGGCCTGGTCCGGGTCCTTCATCGCGGCCTCGATCTCTTCCTCGCGGCCGTTGTCGACGAAGTGCTCGACCGGGACCTCGACGAAGAGGGCGTCGGCGCGGACGGCGACGGGCCCCGCGGGACCGTCCATGCGCCCGGTGGCGGTCGAGTAGATCTTCCGGCCGGCCACGGCGACCACCTCGGCCGCCAGGTGGAGCGTGGTGCCCACGGGCACGGGCCGGACGAAGTCGGTCTCCAGCCGTCCCGTCACGGCGATCTTCCGCAGCAGCCAGTTGAGCGAGCCCAGCGTCTCGTCGAGGGCGGAGGCGAGCACCCCGCCGTGTGCGAGGCCCGGGGCGCCCTGGTGGGCGGGGCGCACGGTGAACTCGGCGGTCAGGGAGACGCCCTCGCCGGCCCGTACCTCCAGATGCAGCCCGTGGGACTGCCCGTGCCCACACCCGAAACAGTGTTCGTAGTGTGCACCGATGAGCTCACCGGGCGCGGGCGCGTCGGGGTGCCGCTCCGGTTTCCGGGCACTGGCAGGAGGCTGAAGAGCTGCGGAACTACCACTCACAGCCGCAGACCTTACCCGCGCGTCCGGTGAATCCGGACACCGTGCCAAGCTTGGCTCCATGCAGCTCTCCGCCACCCCGTACGAAGAACGCCTCACCGCCCCCCGGTCGTGGTGGTTCATCAGCTTCCTGGTCGGCGTCTCGTTCGCCCTGATCCTGCTGCCGTTCGGCACCCTGCCGATGCTGGGCGGCCTGGCCGGCGGCACCGCGGCGGCAGCGGTGGTGGCCAGCTCGTACGGTTCCCCGCGCATCCGGGTCGTCGGCGACTCGCTGATCGCGGGCGAGGCGAAGATCCCGGTGTCGGCGCTGGGCCCGGCGGAGATCCTGGAGCCGGACGAGGCGCGCGCCTGGCGCACGTACAAGGCCGACGTCCGCGCCTTCCTCCTGCTGCGCTCCTACATCCCGAGGGCCCTCCGCGTGGAGGTCACGGACCCGGAGGACCCGACGCCGTACCTGTACCTGTCGACCCGGGAGCCGGAGGCCCTGGCTGCGGCGATCGAGGCGGCGAAGAGCAGCGCGAAGGCGTAGCACTCGGGCACGCGGCCGCCGGGCGTCATCCGGGCCGCACCCGCGCCCCGTCCGGCGGTGCCGAACCTCCCGCGCACCCGGGACGGCCGTCAGCCCCCGAAGTCCTCGGGCAGCTCGGCGATCGGCAGCGGCTCCGCCGGCTTCTCCAGCGGCGGCAGCTCCGGCAGTTCCTCCCACGGCACCTGGATCTTCCTGAGGTCCGTCCGGATCCGCGCCGCGAGCTTTCTGGTGTCCCGGCGGTTCATGACCGCCCCCACCGCGGCGCCCACCATGAACGGCATCAGGTTGGGCAGGTCCCGCACCATCCGCTTCATGATCTGCTGACGCAGCTCGCGCTTCATGTGCCCGCCGAGGGCGTTGTTGATCGTCGACGGCTTCATCACGTCGATCCCGCGCTCCCCCGACCAGGAGGACAGGTACGCGGTGCTGCGGGCCTTCAGGTTCCCCGGCGGCCGCACGCCGTACACCTCGTGGAGCTCGGCGATCATCTTCAGCTCGATCGCCGCGACCCCGGTGATCTCCGCGGCCAGCTCCGTGGGCATCGCCGGCGGCACCGGCAGCATCGCCGCCGCCCCGACCCCGGCCCCGACCGCCGAGGTCGCGCCCGCCGCGCCCGCCACCAGCTTGTCGGCGAGCTGCTCGGGCCCGAGGCCCGGGAACTGCCGGCGCAGGGTCGCGAGGTCACGTACGGGGACACGCGGGGCGATCTCGATGATCCGGTCCGCCAGGTACCCCAGCCCCGCCTTCGCCCGGCTGCCGCCCTTACGGACGCCTTCCCGGGCCATGTCCACCGCCTTGTCGCGGATGGCCGCGGCCCGTCGCCTTGCGACGGGCGCGGGCCGGTCCGTCGGCGCCGGGAGGTCACCCCGGCCGGCCGCCGGTTCGAGCGAGGCTCCCGGATCGGGTGAGCCCCGCTCGTCATGACGCGCGCCTGGGCCGTCGGACGGCCCTGAGTCCGCTCCCGGCAGGGGGAAGCGGCGCTTCCGAGGTGGGGTCGAGCCGGTCATGCCCGACCCCTCCTCAGTCGCAGTCGCGGCAGATCGGCTGGCCGTTCTTCTCCCGGGCCAGCTGGCTGCGGTGGTGAACCAGGAAGCAGCTCATGCAGGTGAACTCGTCCTGCTGCTTGGGCAGCACCCGGACGGCCAGCTCCTCGTTCGAGAGGTCCGCGCCGGGCAGTTCCAAGCCCTCTGCGGCCTCGAACTCGTCGACGTCCACCGAGGACGTTGACTTGTCGTTCCTCCTGGCCTTCAGCTCTTCAAGGCTGTCCGAGTCGACGTCGTCGTCGGTCTTGCGTGGAGTGTCGTAATCGGTTGCCATGTCGCTCTCCCCCTCTGGGTGTCTGCGGTGTCTCCAGCGCACGTAACGCGTGAGAGGCCGGACTTGTGCCCGACCCGAGGCGGAGATTTTGCCTCACATCAAGGTCTGTTACTCAATCGACATCCAACCGGACCCCTCGAGAGCGATCAGGTTGAATGGCGATGGGGACCGTACACGGTCCTGTCGAGGCACTTCAAAGGCGCCTCACCCTGTACTTCCCGTGATCAAGACCCCTGAAAACAGGGATTTTACCGGCTTTATTCCCCTAGCCATGATCACGGAGAGTAGATGGCCGGAAATCCGCCCTTGTGATCGATCGCACAGAGGGGAATGTGCCGCGCCGCTGGAAAATTCCGCGCAAAGCGAACACCCCCCGCGTGTGTCGCGATCTTGTAACGGCGTCAGACCGGCAACGTGACGCGCATCACGAGTCCGCCGCCCTCCCGCGGCTGGGCGACGATGTGCCCGCCGTGCGCCCGGGCCACCGACCGTACGATCGACAGGCCGAGGCCCACACCCTTGTCGCTGCCCGTTCGCTCGGTACGGAGCCGTCTGAAGGGCTCGAAGAGGTTGTCGATCTCGTACGCCGGGACCACCGGCCCGGTGTTCGCGACGTAGAGCACCGCCTGCCCGTGCTGGATCTCGGTGTTGACCTCGACCCAGCCGTCCTCGGGCACGTTGTAGCGCACGGCGTTCTGCAGCAGGTTCAGGGCGATCCGCTCCAGGAGCACGCCGTTGCCCTGGACCACCGCCGGCTTCCGGGTGCCCCGGATCTTCACGCCCTTGGCCTCCGCCTCGGCATGCACCTGGTCGACGGCCTGGGAGGCCACCTCGGCCAGGTCGACCGGTTTGCGCTCGACGATCTGGTTGTCGCTGCGGGCGAGCAGCAGCAGGCCCTCCACGAGCTGCTCGCTGCGCTCGTTGGTGGCCAGCAGGGTCTTGCCGAGCTGTTGCAGCTCCATGGGCGCGCCAGGGTCCGAGAGGTGCACCTCCAGGAGCGTGCGGTTGATCGCCAGGGGTGTGCGCAGCTCGTGCGAGGCGTTGCCGACGAAGCGCTGCTGGGCGGTGAAGGCCCGTTGCAACCGCTCCAGCATGTCGTCGAAGGTGTCCGCGAGTTCCTTCAGCTCGTCGTCCGGGCCGTCCAGCTCGATCCGGCGGGACAGGTCCGAGCCGGCCACCGCGCGGGCGGTCCGGGTGATCCGGCCGAGCGGGGACAGCACCCGGCCGGCCATCGCGTAACCGAACGCGAAGGCGATCACGGCCAGGCCCAGCAGGGCGAGGAGCGAGCGGCTGAGCAGGTCGTCCAGGGCCGCCTGGCGCTGGCGGTCCACGCACTGGGCGATCGCCGCGTTGAAGTCCGGGATCTGGATCTGGGTGCCGGCACTTGCGCTGGTGATCGCCGGACAGTTGTCGCTGGAGACCTTGATGTTCACACCCTCGATGATCTTGAACAGCGGCTGGTTGCCGGTGCTGATCGCCTGGGCGGCGAGCAAGTAGATGATCGACAGCAGCAGGATGCCGGCGATCAGGAACATGCCGCCGTACAGCAGGGTGAGCCTTATACGGATGGTCGGGCGCAGCCACGGCAGGACCGGCTGCGGCCTTCTCGGGTCCCAGGTGGGCTTGGGGGGTGTCTGCGGGGGTGCGGGGGTGGTGGTCACGGCCATCAGATCCGGTAACCCGAGCCGGGGACGGTGACGATCACCGGGGGCTCGCCCAGCTTGCGGCGCAGGGTCATCACGGTCACGCGCACGACGTTGGTGAAGGGGTCGGTGTTCTCGTCCCACGCCTTCTCCAGGAGCTGCTCGGCGGAGACCACCGCGCCCTCGCTGCGCATCAGCACCTCCAGCACCGCGAACTCCTTCGGCGCGAGCTGGACCTCCTTGCCGTCGCGGAAGACCTCGCGGCGGTTCGGGTCCAGCTTGATTCCGGCGCGCTCCAGGACGGGCGGCAGCGGCACGCTGGTGCGGCGGCCGAGGGCCCGCACACGCGCGATGAGCTCACTGAAGGCGAAGGGCTTGGGGAGGTAGTCGTCGGCGCCGATCTCCAGGCCCTCGACGCGGTCGCTGACGTCACCGGAGGCGGTCAGCATCAGCACGCGGGTGGGCATGCCGAGCTCGACGATCTTGCGGCAGACGTCGTCGCCGTGCACGAGGGGGAGGTCGCGGTCGAGGACGACCACGTCGTAGTCGTTGACGCCGATGCGCTCCAGGGCGGCCGCACCGTCGTACACGACGTCGACGGCCATGGCCTCCCGGCGCAGTCCGGTGGCCACCGCATCGGCGAGCAGTTGCTCGTCCTCGACGACGAGTACGCGCACGTCGCTTGTCCTTCCTCTGTCCACCCGCGTAGCGCGCACCGGCGCACCCGGGCAGGGGGTCTCCATGGGATGTGTGACCTCCATCCTGCCCTTTTCGGCCATAAGTCGGCAGTAAGACGGGGGCGGGCGCAGCCGGATCCGAGGCCGCCGGGCGGGAATGCGAGATTTTCTCCTGCGGTTGAGGTTTCCACGGAGAGGAGCGGGGGGAGGACGGCATGTACACCCCGCGATCACGCTCTGCATGTGCCGCAGCACCATGCGGTACGTACACCGCCGCTACAGCAGAGTGGACGATGGGGGTGTCCGGCACCGTCGCCGCCCAGCAGGGCAGCGCTGGGCACCCGCGAGAGACGTGATCGCCCCTTTCCGAACGGCACACCCCCGTGCCACCGACCCACGACCCAGGACGAGGGGGCGCAGCATGGACGCATTCACCGCAGGACTTCTGCAGCGCATAAAGGCGACCGAGTCCGACATCACCCGGGCTCGTGACGAGGGTGACGACTTCCTTGTCGAAGTGGAGCAGGCCGAGCTCGACGACCTGCGCCGCCTCGCAGCCGAACACGGTGTGGAAGTCGGCGCGACCAGCGTCTGACAGTCCCGCAGCACCGCACCACGAGAACAGGGCCCCGGCGAATCCAGCGCCGGGGCCCTGCTCGTACCTGATCCTTTCCCACCGCAACAGCGTTCGATTCCTGCCGACCGGCAGACCGCAAGATCTTTTTCCGTGAGGACGCCGCAGTCGCCCGGAGTTCTCGCGAGCGATAGCGGCACCCAGCACCTTTTCGCCGCCGCCGTGGCGCCAAGCCACGACGGTCTCCGGCGCTGCCGCTGCCCCTCAGCGCACGCGGGCGGCGTCCCTCAGTCGTGCCACGCTCCGAAGTCCTCCAGGAGGCGCTGGAGGGGCTCGAAGACACCCGGGGTGCCGGCGACCGTCAGGGCGCGTGCGGGGCGCTCTCCGGGGCGGCCGCCGGTCAGGGCGCCGGCCTCACGGGCGATGAGGTCGCCCGCGCCCCAGTCCCAGGCGTTGAGACCGCGCTCGTAGTAACCGTCCAGCCGGCCGCAGGCCACGTCGCACAGGTCGATCGCGGCCGACCCGCTGCGCCGGATGTCGCGGAGCAGCGGAATCAGCCGGGCCGCGACCTCGGCCTGGTGGGTGCGGACGGCGGTGACGTAGTTGAAGCCGGTCGACACCAGCGCCTGGTCCAGCGGCGGCGCCGGGCGGCAGCGCAGCTCCCGCTCGCCCTCCCACGCCCCGGTCGCCCAGGCCCCGCCGCCGCGCACCGCGTGGTACGTCTCGCCGCGCATCGGGGCCGCCACGACGCCGACCACGGTCTCCCCGTCCTGCTCGGCGGCGATGGAGACCGCCCAGGTCGGCAGCCCGTACAGGTAGTTGACCGTGCCGTCGAGCGGGTCGATCACCCAGCGGACGCCGCTCGTGCCCTCCGTCGACGCGCCCTCCTCGCCGAGGAAGCCGTCGTCGGGGCGGTGTCCGGCGATCAGGTCGGTGATCAGTTTCTCCGCCGCGATGTCCATCTCGGTCACGACGTCGATCGGGCTGGACTTGGTCCGGGCCACGGCGAGGTCGGCCGGGCGGCCGTCCCGGAGCAGCTCGCCCGCGCGGGCGGCCGCCTCCCGGGCGAGGTCCAGCAGGTCCGTGTGCAGGGCGTCGGTCACGGTGCTCCTCACGCGTAGGGGCTGTCGGCGCCCGCGGCGGCCGGGCGGGGGGCGCGGGCCGGGCAGCAGCCGACCGGGCAGAGGTTGTGGCTCGCGCCGAGCGTGCCCAGGGCGCACGGCGTGACCTCCCGCCCGCTCTCCGCGGCGGCGCGCTCCAGGACCAGCTCGCGGATCGCGGCGGCGAACCGCGGGTCGTCCCCGACGGTCACGGACCGGCGGACCGGCAGACCCAGCTCCCCGGCCTTGGCCGAGGCCTCCGTGTCGAGGTCGTAGAGGACCTCCATGTGGTCGGAGACGAAGCCGATGGGGGCCATGACGACGGCCGGGACCCCGGCGCCGTGCAGTGCCTCCAGGTGGTCGCAGATGTCCGGCTCCAGCCACGGGATCTGCGGGGCGCCGGAGCGGGACTGGTAGACGAGCCGCCAGGGGTGGTCGATGCCGGTGCGCTCGCGGACCGCGGCGGCGATCAGCTCGGCGACGTCCAGGTGCTCCTCGACGTAGGCGCCGCCCTCGCCGTGCGTCTCGACCGGCCCCGAGGTGTCGGCGCTCGCGGTCGGGATGGAGTGGGTGGTGAAGGCGATGTGGGCACCCGCGCGGACGTCCTCGGGGAGGTCGGCGAGGGATGCCAGCACCCCGTCGATCATCGGGTCGAGGAAGCCGGGGTGGTTGAAGTAGTGCCGCAGCTTGTCGATCTTCGGCAGTTCGAGGCCCTCGGCCGCCAGCGCGGCCAGCGAGTCCGCGAGGTTCTCGCGGTACTGGCGGCAGCCCGAGTAGGAGGCGTAGGCGCTGGTGGCGAGCACCAGGATGCGGCGGCGGCCTTCGGCGACCATCTCACGCAGGGTGTCGGTCAGGTACGGCGCCCAGTTGCGGTTGCCCCAGTAGATCGGCAGGTCCAGGCCGTGCTCGGCGAAGTCCTTGCGCAGGGCGTCCAGCAGGGCGCGGTTCTGGTCGTTGATCGGGCTGACCCCGCCGAACAGGAAGTAGTGCTGCCCGACCTCCTTGAGACGTTCCTTCGGGATACCGCGACCGCGCGTCACGTTCTCCAGGAACGGGACCACGTCGTCCGGGCCTTCCGGGCCGCCGAAGGAGAGCAGGAGCAGGGCGTCGTAGGGGGTGGCATCGAGCGCGTCTGACATGTGCCGATCCTGCCACCCGGCACTGACGGCCCGGAAACAGGAGCGTGAAGAGTCGGATTCGGGAGGTTTATCCCCGGTGCCGGGCGGGTGCAACACGGCGGCCCCAATCGTAAGCTGTATCAGCCGCAATCACGCCTTACTCGCACATCTGTCGGAGACCCCTGTGCCCAGCCCCTATCGCGCCCTGTTCGCCGCCCCCGGCAGCAAGGGCTTCTCCGCCGCGGGCTTCGTCGGCCGGATGCCGCTGTCCATGATGGGCATCGGCGTGGTCACGATGATCTCCCAGCTCAGCGGGCGGTACGGGCTCGCGGGCGCACTGTCGGCCACCATGGCGCTGTCCGCCGCGGCGATCGGGCCGCAGGTCTCCCGGCTGGTCGACCGGCACGGCCAGCGCCGCGTCCTGCGCCCCGCGACCCTGCTCGCGCTCGCCGCGGCGGCCGGGCTGCTGCTCGCCGCCCACTACGGGGGGCCGGACTGGGTGCTGTTCGGGTGCGCCGCCGGGATCGGCGCGGTGCCGAGCCTGGGCGCGATGATCCGGGCCCGCTGGGCCGCCCTCTACCGGGGCACCCCGCAGCTGCACACCGCCTACTCGTTCGAGTCCGTCGTCGACGAGGTGTGCTTCATCGTCGGGCCGATCCTCTCCATCGGCCTGTCCACGACCTGGTTCCCGGAGGCGGGCCCACTGCTGGCCGCCTGTTTCCTCGCCGCCGGCGTCTTCTGGCTGACCGCCCAGCGGGCCACCGAGCCCGAGCCGCACCCGCGCGGCCACCACGGCGGCGGTTCGGCGCTGCGCGCGCCCGGCCTCCAGGTACTGGTGGCGACCTTCGTGGCCACCGGAGCCATCTTCGGGGCGGTCGACGTGGTGACCGTCGCCTTCGCCGACGAACGCGGCCACAAGGCCGCTTCCAGCGTCGTCCTGGCGCTCTACGCGGCGGGTTCCTGCGTGGCCGCAGCGGCCTTCGGGCTCATGCGGTTCGGGGGAAAGCCGGAACGCAGGTGGCTGCTGGGCATATGCGCGATGGCCGTGAGTATGATCCCCCTCCTACTGGTCGGAAACTTGCCGCTTCTGGCCGTGGCGCTGTTCGTTGCGGGCCTGTCCATCGCACCGACGATGATCACGACGATGTCCCTCATCGAAAAGCACGTACCTCGCGCGAAACTCACCGAGGGCATGACCTGGGTGAGCACCGGCCTCGCGGTCGGGGTGGCGCTCGGCTCCTCGGTCGCCGGCTGGGTGATCGACGCGGCCGGCGCCCGTGCCGGGTACGGGGTTCCGGCCGTGTCCGGGGCCGTCGCGGTCGCGGTCGGTTTCCTCGGGTACCGCCGGCTCAGCAGGCCGGTCACGGGTCGGGGAGGCACCGTTGAGCAGTACAGCGAGCGGGAAGAGCGGCACGTGGCGTAACTGGGGAGGGAATGTCACCGTCCGCCCCGCGCGGGAGGTCATGCCCGCCTCCGTGGACGAACTGGCGGCGGCCGTACGGCAGGCGGCCGAGGACGGCCTGAAGGTGAAGGCGGTCGGCAGCGGCCACTCCTTCACCTCGATCGCCGCGACCGACGGTGTGTCGATCCGCCCTCAGCTGTTGACCGGCATACGCAACATCGACCGTAAGGCCATGACCGTCACGGTCGAGGCCGGCACCCCGCTCAAGAGACTCAATGTGGCCCTGGCCCGTGAGGGCCTGTCGCTGACCAACATGGGCGACATCATGGAGCAGACGGTCTCCGGGGCGACCAGCACCGGCACCCACGGCACCGGCCGGGAGTCGGCCTCACTCGCCGCGCAGATCAGGGAACTCGAACTGGTCACCGCCGACGGCTCGGTGCTCACCTGCTCGGAGAAGGAGAACCCGGAGGTCTTCGCGGCCGCGCGGGTCGGCCTCGGCGCCCTGGGCATCGTCACCGCGATCACCTTCGCGGTGGAGCCGGTCTTCCTGCTCACGGCCCGCGAGGAACCGATGTCCTTCGACCGGGTGCTGTCCGAGTTCGACCAACACAGCACGGAGAACGAGCACTTCGAGTTCTACTGGTTCCCGCACACCGCGTCGACCAACACCAAGCGCAACAACCGCAGCGCCGGACCGGCACAGCCGGTGGGGCAACTGGCCGGCTGGTTCGACGACGAGTTCGTCGCCAACGGCCTCTGGCAGGCGGTGAACATGGTCGGCCGCGCGGCGCCCGCGACCATTCCCTCCATCGCGCGGATCTCCACCCGCGCCTGGTCCGCACGGACCTACACCGACATCCCTTACAAAGTCTTCACCTCGCCCCGCCGGGTGCGGTTCGTCGAGATGGAGTACGCCGTTCCGCGCGCGGCCCTGGTGGACACGCTGCGGGAACTCAAGGCCATGGTCGACCGTTCGGACCTCAGGATCAGCTACCCGGTCGAGGTCCGTACCGCCCCCGCCGACGACATCGCCCTGTCCACCGCGTCCGCCCGGGACAGCGCCTACATCGCCGTGCACATGTTCCGGGGCACGCCGTACCAGGCGTACTTCACCGCTGCCGAGCGCATCTTCACCGCGCACGAGGGCCGCCCGCACTGGGGCAAGGTGCACACCCGGGACGCGGACTACTTCGCCGAGGTCTACCCGCGCTTCGGCGAGTTCACGGCGCTGCGGGACCGGCTCGATCCGGACCGGCTGTTCCAGAACGACTATCTGCGGAGGGTTCTGGGGCAGTAGCCGCGGAGTCGCCGGCGGAGTCACCGGGCGTGGGGGCCGTGCTCGGCTCCCCGCTCGCGGACCCGCTCGGTGCCGGGGCAGCTGTCCCGTCGCTCCCGGGGGTACGCGACGCCCCCGGGGAGGACGACGGCGACAGAGTGGGCGAAGCGGCCCTACCGTCACCGGAGTTCGCGCCGGAGGAACCCGAAGTGCCCGGAGAATCCGTGGCGTCGGAGGAACCGGAGATGCCGGACGGCCTCGACGACGTGGCGTCGCCGGTGACCGCGCCGCTGACCGTCGTACCGGAGCCGCCGCTGAAGCTGTTGCCGGAGACCAGTTCGTAGGCCGTGATGCCGGCCATGGTCACCATGAACACCAGAGCGGCCGCGACCAGCGGGCGGCGCCGGGTCCGCACCCGGGCGCGGTAGACGGTCCCCTCCGTGAACTCGCCGGACGCCGGGGGCGCTTGCTCCCGGGGGCGCGGGGTTCTGGGGCCGGTCACCGCCGCGTCCCGGAACTGTTCACCGGTGCGCCTGAAGAAGTGCTGGAACACCGAGCCGCCGCAGGTGGCGATCGCACTGACGACTCCGGCGCCGAGGATCGTCCCGTACACCCCGAAGTAGGACGCGAGTTTGGCGGCCACCACCGCGGCCACCGCGCTGCCCGCGACCTGGGGCACGCTGAGGTCGATCCGCTTCGAACTTCCCTTCACCTCCTCCCCCGTACTGGTCTCGTCACCGGAACCGGGCCTTTCACGCATTCCCTAACCTTGCCTACCCTTCCCGCACTTGTTCGATCGACTGCATAAGAAAGGGACGTACGGACGAAACCATTAGTTCCGTTTCTGAGGATTGCGTGAAGTACGCCACGTTCAAGATCGCCCGATACGGGCAAACAACGGCCGGGGAGCGGTTGTTGCCAGAAGTTGGGCGGCGCGCCAATCCACGCACGTGGCCCGAATGGAGTACTGTTGCGAACCCTGGGTCCGGTCTCCCGCCAGGGCGTCCGAGGCCTTGCAGGACCGCCGGGAGGGGGCTAGTTGCACAGGGTGACGGAGTTGGTCACTTAGCGTTGCGAATAGGTAACCGTGCCATAACGGCGGTGCAGGGCCCGTGCCCGACACGCCGGGCAACTCGGCAAGGTTGTGGCAGGCTGCACCCGGGCAGGCCACACTCGACTAGCGGAAGCAGCGACGCACGTGACGTCGGCAGGCACCACCCGGGAGGTCCCCATGCCCGAACTGCGTGTCGTGGCCGTCTCCAATGACGGCACACGGCTGGTGCTCAAGGCTGCCGACTCTACGGAGTACACCCTTCCGATCGACGAACGGCTCCGTGCCGCCGTACGCGGCGACCGGCCCCGGCTCGGCCAGATCGAGATCGAGGTCGAGAGCCATCTCCGGCCCCGAGACATCCAGGCGCGGATACGAGCGGGCGCGACGGCCGAAGAGGTCGCGCAACTCGCCGGGATCCCCGTCGACCGGGTGCGGCGCTTCGAGGGTCCGGTACTGGCCGAGCGCGCCTTCATGGCCGAGCGGGCCCGCAAGACGCCGGTCCGCCGGCCCGGCGAGAACTCCGGGCCGCTGCTCGGCGAGGCCGTGCAGGAGCGGCTGGTGCTGCGCGGTGCCGAGAAGGACACCGTGCAGTGGGACTCCTGGCGCCGCGACGACGGCACCTGGGAGGTCCTGCTCGTCTACCGGGTCGCGGGCGAACCGCACTCGGCGAGCTGGACCTACGACCCGCCGCGGCGGCTCGTCCAGGCGGTCGACGACGAGGCGCGCTCGCTGATCGGCGAGTCCGACGACCTCGCCGTACCGGAGCCCAGCTTTCCGTTCGTGCCGCGCATCGCGCGGCTGCCGCGCGACCGGCCGCTGGACCGTCCCGGCGACCGGGACCGCGAGCGGCCGAGCCTGCCCGCGCAGTCGTCCGATCCGGTCGAGGAGACGACCGGCGAACGGGACTCGCTGACCAGCCTGCTGGAGGCGGTGCCGAGCTTCCGGGGCGACATGGTGGTCCCGGAGCGCCCGGTGGAGGTCCCGGAGGAGCCCGCTCCGGAACCGGCCGCGGAGGAGCCCCCGGCCCCGGCGGCCTCGGCCGGCTCCGCCTACGCGGACGTCCTCATGCCCCGCTCCGTCGGCAGCCACCGGGACCGGCTGATCGGTGCCACCGACCGCCAGGCCGAGGCCGACGGCGTCCGCCCCGGCCGCCGGGCCGCCGTGCCGAGCTGGGACGAGATCGTCTTCGGGACCCGGCGCAAGAAGCAGGAGTAAGAGACCGAAGCAGGTGCAGGGAGGGGGCACGCGCGCGTGCCCCCTCTTTCTGCTGCGCTACTGCGGGTCGGGGCCGACCGCCACCGGACGGGACGGGTCGGCGGACCACTCCGACCACGAACCGACGTACAGCGCCGCCGGAATGCCCGCGACGGCCAGCGCCAGCACCTCGTGGGCGCCGGAGACGCCCGAGCCGCAGTACACGCCCACCTCGGCCCCCTCCGAGGCGCCCAGGCCCTTGAAGCGGTCACCGAGTTCGGCGGCGGGCAGGAAGCGGCCGTCCGGGCCGACGTTCTCGGTGGTCGGCGCCGACACGGCGCCCGGGATGTGGCCGCCGACCCGGTCGATCGGCTCCACGTCACCCCGGTACCGCTCCCCCGCGCGGGCGTCGAACAGCACACCCGAGCGGGCCAGCGCCGCCGCCCCGTCCGCGTCGAGCAACTGCCCCGCCCCCGGGGCCGGTTCGAAGTCACCCTCGGCCGGTTCGGTCACGTCAGCCGAAAGAGCGCCCGTCCAGGACGGCAACCCGCCGTCGAGGACCCGCACGTCCGGGTGACCCGTCCAGCGCAGCAGCCACCAGGCACGCGCCGCCGCCCAGCCCTGTCCGCCGTCGTACACCACGACCGGGCGGCCCGCCGACACCCCCGCGCGTCGCATCGCCGCGCCGAAGACGGCCAGGTCGGGCAGCGGATGCCGGCCGTTCCCGCCGGGCGGCGAGGCGAGTTCACCGTCCAGGTGCACGTAGACGGCGCCCGGCAGATGCCCGGCCGCGTAGGCCGCCCGGCCGTCGAAGGGCGGGGTGCCGGGCGGGGTCAGCTGCCAGCGGACGTCCAGCAGGACGGGCGGGTTCGGCCCGGTCAGGTCGTCGGCGAGTTCGGTTGCGTCGATGATGGCTTCCATGGCCCCATCCTTACGCCAGGGGTGGCCGCATCGTCCAGGTACGACTACTCTGCTCGGCCGGACAGGCTCGATCACCGGGCGTACGGGATCGGGCACATGCTGTACAGCCGATGGACACCCCACGGCAATCGGCCGGAAACGGGCGAGAAACGGCAGACCAGGCATCCTCGCGGCGAAGCCGCCCCTCGGCCGTGGACGAAGGGCGCCACGGAGGGTGCGAGCATCGGCACGGAGCGTGCCCGCGGCTGCGGCACAGCCGGTCCGGAGAGCGGAAGCGACACGGCCACCGCGAGGGGCCGAGGAGAGAGTGACGATGACCGAGGTACGGGGATCGGCGGGCGCGAACGGCGGCACGCCCGCTCGGCGCGCGCCCGGCACCCCCTGCTGGGTGAGTCTGATGGTGCACGGCTTGACCGCGACCGAGGAGTTCTACGGAACCCTGTTCGGCTGGGAGTTCGAGCCCGGCCTCCAGCAGCTCGGCCCGTATGTCCGGGCGCTGCTCGACGGGCAGGAGGTCGCGGGCATCGGACAGCTGTCGCCGGACCTGCATCTGCCGATCGCGTGGACGCCGTACTTCGCCTCGGACGACGTGGACCTGACGGCCGAGACGGCCCGGCTGTGCGGCGGCACGGTGGGGGTCGGCCCGCTGGACGCGGCCGAGGCCGGACGGCTGGCCATCGCCTCCGACCCCTCCGGCGCGGTGTTCGGCATCTGGCAGGGCTCGGCCCATCTCGGCACGGCCCTGACCGGCGTGCCGGGCACACCGGTCTGGGACGAGCTGCTCACCTTCGAGACGTCGAGTGTCGCCAAGTTCTACGAGACAGTGTTCGGTTACGAGGAGGAGCCGGTGGTGTCCGCCGACTTCGACTACGTGACCCTGCACGTCGGGGGCCGCCCGGTGGCCGGCATCCACGGCGTCGGCCTCTCGCTGCCGCGGGACCGGGGGCCGCACTGGCTGACGTACTTCGAGGTGGCCGACGCGGACGCGACCCTGCGGGAGGTCGCCGAGCTGGGCGGGCAGGTGCTGAAGCCGGCCCGGGACAGCGCGCACGGGCGGGTCGCGACGGTGGCCGACCCGGAGGGCGCGGTCTTCTCGGTGATCGAGAGCCCGAGCTGAGCCGGCGCCGGAGCGGGACGGTGCGCGTCCGCCCGTCCCACACCACGGTGACGCCGGGTCAGTGCTTACGGCACTTGCCGACGTCGATCCGTACGATCTGCGGGTCGTGGTCGCCGGCCTGGTCGGCGAACTCGGCGAAGACGGTCTGGCCGTGGAAGACGAACTCGCCCACCAGCGGCCTGCGGCTGTCGTCCCAGGCGTCGCTGGTCGGGTCGATCCGGCCCGGGGAGCAGGTGAGCCGGGCGCCCTCGCGCGTCACACGGAACGGCGGGGTGGTTGGCGGGATCAGCTGGTGACGCCGCCGTCGACGACGAGGTCGTGGCCGACGACGAAGCTCGACTCGTCGGACGCCAGCCACAGCACCGCGTTGACGATCTCGTCGGTCGTCGCGACGCGGGCGATCGGAACCGTCGTGGCCAGCCGGGCCGCGCGATCGGCGTCGCTCTCCCCCGGACGCAGCGACATGCCGGTGTCCGTGGCGCCGGGGCTCACCGCGTTGATGCGCACGTTGTCCCTGATGTGGTCCAGCGCGGCGACCCGGGTGAGGGTGCTCACGGCGGCCTTGGACGCGGCGTAGGCGGCCATGCCGGGGCGGCGCCCGTGGTACCCGATGTTGGACGCGGTGTTGACGATGACGCCGCCGCCGTGGGCCCGCATGTGCCTGATCTCCTGCTGCATGCCGAGCAGGACGCCGTTCAGGTTGACGTCCAGTACGGACTGCCACGTCGACAGGTCCAGGTCGGCGACCGGGGCGGGCCTGCCGAAGACGCCCGCGTTGTTGTGCGCGACGTGCAGGCCGCCATGGCGCTCCACCGTGGTGCGCACCAGGCGTTCCATGTCCTCGGGCCGGGTGACGTCGGCGACGACGGCGCCGGCCGTGCCGCCCTCCTCGCCCACGATCCGCACGGTCTCCTCGATGGACTCCGGCCGGGCTCCGGCGGCGACCACGGTGGCACCCTCGCGGGCGAAGGCCCTGGCGCTGGCCCGGCCGATGCCGGCTCCGGCCCCGGTGACGATGACGACCTTGTCCTTGAAACGGGCGGTCATGGGGGGGCTCCTTGGCACATGGCGTAGGTACATGTCGTGTCGCAGGTACATGTCGCGGGTGCATGTCGTGACGGAGGGGACATCAGGGTGCCCGCACGATCGGCGTCCCGCCCCCGACCTCCCGTTCCGTGCGCCGCTCGTGTCCCCGCTCTCACGGGCCCCGGCCCGATCCTTCCGCGGCAACCCCGGCGGGCGACAGGTGATCTGACCACACATCCGGCCGGGGAGAGAGGTGACTCGGCCACCACCGGTGCGCGCACGCGGGCGAGCGCGGACGGCGGTTGCCGCCGCAGGTCCCCATGTTTAGGCTCTCTAAGGAGCTATTTGCTTGATCACGGGGGAAGATGGTGAAGGGTCTGGTGCCGGCCACCTCACCGGATGCGATGTCCGTGCTGGAACTGCTCGCCGAAGGGGCTCCGGCAGCGCGGTTCGAGGAACTGCTGCGCACCGCCCGGGACGAGGAGCTGTCCGACGAGGCCCTGGCGGAGCTCGACCAGGCCGTCCGGCTGGCCTCGTCCGTCCAGGCCCGGGTCAGCCACGCACAGCAGCGGGAGGCCGGGCTCGCCGCGCTCGTCGACGCCGCCCACGACCTCACCCTGGTGCACGGCATGGACGCGCTCCTGCACGAGACCGCACGACGGGCCCGCCGGCTGCTGAACGTCGACATGGCCTACATCGGACTGCGCAACGCGGACGACGAGAGCCGGGCCTCCGCCATCCGCGCGGCGGAGGGCGAGACCACCTCGCGCAGCGTGGGCCTGGAGCTCTCCGACGACTCCGGCCTCGGCGGTCTCGTCCAGCGGACCGGGGCACCCGCCTGGAGCCCCGACTACCTGACCGACAGGGACATTTCACACTCCCCCGGCATCGATACCGTCGTACGGGCCGAAGGTCTGCACGCGATCCTGGCGGTTCCGCTCGGCTACGGCACCACGGTCTTCGGCACGCTCTACGGCGCCGACCGGAAGGTGCGGTACTTCACGCCGGACGAGATCAGCCTCCTGCGCTCGCTCGGCAGGCTCGCGGGCGTCGCCGTCGAACGCGCGCGGCTGCTGGAGGAGACCCGCGCCGAGGTGACCGAGCCGGCCCGGGACACCTCCCGCGCCAGGAGCAGTCTCGACGTGCAACGCCGCGTCGAGGCCGCCTACATCCGGCTGATCGACCTGGTGCTCGGCGGCTGCGACCCGCAGACCCTCGCCGAGGCGGCGGTCAGGGAGCTGTCGGGGGCGATGGTCGTCAGGGACTGCCTCGGCCGCAAGGTCGTCGTGACCGGCACACCGCCCGAACTCGCCGAGTCCGACATGCTCAGGTGGACCTACGACGCGCACGCCGCAGGCTGCCCGGTGCCGATGTCCGGGGGCGGCTGGGTCGCGCCGGTCACGGCCGGCGGCGAGAACCTCGGCACCGTGCTGCTGGTCCCCGACGAACCGCTCACGGACGGCTTCGGAGTGCGATTGCTCCAGCTCACCGCGCGGGCGGTCGCCCTCATCCTGTTGCTGCAGCGCACCTCGACGGTGGCCCACGACCAGATCCGTGACGAGCTGTTGGAGCAGCTGCTCGGCGACGTCGGGCCGCAGCCGCGCCATCTGGTCGCGCAGGCCCGCCGGCTCGGCCTCTCCCTCGACGAAGCGCATGTGACGGTGGTGGCCCGGCCCGAGGGAGGTCCGGCGGGCCGGGCCGCCGCGTGGGCCTCGTCGTACGCCCATCGCACGTCCGGGCTCGCGAGGTTCCGGGACGGCCGTGTGACGCTGCTGGTCCCCGGCGAGGACCCGCTCGCCGCGGCCACCGCCGTGTCCGCGGAGCTCGCGCCGGTCGTCGGACATCCCGTCACGGTCGGGGCGGCCGGGCCGGTATCGGGCCCGGGCCATGTGGCGCAGGCCCACCGCGAGGCCCTCAGCTGCCTGGAGGCGCTCGTCGAACTGGGCAACCTGGGCGGTGTCGCCACCCCGCGGCAGATGGGCTTCCTCGGCGTCCTGCTCTCCGAGACCCACGGCATCGGCGACTACATCGAGACCGTGATCGGTCCCGTACTGGACTACGACGCACAGCGGTTCACCCAGCTGACCCGGACCCTCGACGCCTATTTCGCCTCCTCCGCCAGCCCGACGCGCGCGGCGGCGAGCCTGCATGTCCACCCCAACACGGTGTCCAGGCGGTTGGAGCGCATCGCCGAACTCCTCGGAGCCGACTGGCTGGAACCCGAACGGGCCCTGGAGATCCAGCTCGCCCTGCGGCTGCACCGCACCCGGCGCACCCTGCGGCACCGGCAGGCGCATGCCGGGGCGGCAGGGAAGACCGGCGGTGCCGGCCCCTGAACGAGCGCCCCGCGACGTCGCGGACGCCCACCTGCTCGCCGATCAGCAGCAGCCGGCAGCCGGAGGTCAGTCGGAGGTCACCGGCAGAACGTCCGGCGAGAGCGCGCCGGCGTGGGCGGAAGCGCTCGTCACACGGCGGCGGTGGTGGCGTCGGCACAGCACCTCGTAGCCGACGTCCGCCGCGGGACTGCTCACGTCACCGACGACGACCTGCTCGCCCTCCACCACCATCTCGCCGCCCACCGTGCGGGCATTGTGCGTGGCACGCGCCCCGCACCAGCACATCGCCTCCACCTGGAGCGTCTCCAGGCGGTCCGCCAGCTCGATCAGCCGCCGCGAGCCGGGGAAGAGCTTCGTGCGGAAGTCGGTGGTGATGCCGAAGGAGAAGACGTCCAGGCCCAGGTCGTCCACGACCCGCGCCAGCTGGTCGATCTGCTCCGGCTCCAGGAACTGCGCCTCGTCCACGATCAGGTAGTCGACCCGGCCGCCGTGCGAGACCCGGTCGACGACATGGGCGTACAGATCCATGCCCGGCACCGCCTCGACCGCGTCGGTCACCAGTCCGAGCCGCGACGAGAGCTTCCCCTCCCCCGCCCGGTCGTCCCGGGTGAAGATCAGCCCCTGCAGCCCCCTCGCCGACCGGTTGTGTGCGATCTGCAGCGCCAGCGTCGACTTCCCGCAGTCCATCGTTCCGGAGAAGAACACCAGCTCGGGCATGGGAAGTTGAGCACCTTTCGGTCAGTGGTGGGGGCAGGGGCAGGGAGTCAGGAGCGTACTTCGAGCAGCGGCACGAGCTGCTCGGCGGGGGTCATCGAGCCGTGGTTGCCGACCATCGCCGACTCCTTGGGCTCCCGCTCCGAGGCGATGATCAGGACGTCGTCGTGCGCGGCCGCGACCACGTCGCCGATCCGGTCGTAGACCCGCTCGTCGAACCGGTCCGGCGGGCCGAACCAGCCGGCCGCGATCGCCTCGTCCCGCGAGGCCACCCAGAACTGTTCGCCGAGCACCTCGCGCCAGCAGGTCAGGACGTCGTTCGCGGCGCCGGGCACCGCGTAGACGTGCCGGGCCCGGCCCTCGCCGCCGAGCAGGGCGACGCCTGCCTTCAGCTCCCAGTCCTCGTCGAAGTCGATGCGGTGCTGTTCGTCGAACGGGATGTCGACCATGCCGTGGTCGGCGGTGACGTACAGCGCGCTGCGCGCCGGAAGCTGCTCGGCGAGCCGCTGCACGAGCCGGTCGACGTGCATGAGCTGGCCGCGCCAGGTGTCGGAGTCCACGCCGTAGCGGTGCCCGGCGCCGTCCAGTTCGGCGTAGTACGTGTACACCAGGGCACGGTCGGCTGCGGCGAGCTGCTCCGCCGCGAGGTCCATGCGCTCCTCGCCGGTCAGCCGCCCGTGAAACGTTCCGCCGCTGAGCGCGACCTTGGTGAGGGGGGTGTGCTCGAAGTGCGGGGAGGAGACCTGGGCGGCGTGCACGCCGGCGTCCTGGGCGAGCTGGAAGACGGTGGGGTACGGCTGCCAGGCGGTCGGATCGGTCCAGGGCTGCCAGCGCAGCTGGTTCATCAGCTCCCGGGTCTGCGGGTTGCGGACCGTGTAGCCGGGCAGGCCGTGGGCGCCCGGGGGCAGGCCGGTGCCGACGGAGGCGAGGGAGGTCGCGGTGGTCGCCGGGTACCCGGCGGTGAGGGGCCGTCCGGTGCCGCCGCGCGAGCTGCCGAGCAGCGAGGTGAGGAAGGGCGCCTCGTCCGGGTGGGCCTTGATCTGCTCCCATCCCAGACCGTCGATCAGGAAGACGCAGTTGCGGTCGGCGGGGCTCAGCTCCGTGATCGACGCGGTCATTCCGGGTACGGCCATGCCCGCCGCCAGGGTGGGCAGCAGGTCGGCGAGGGAACCGCTGCCGTACTCGGGCAGCGGCGCGGAGCCGAGGGCGAGGGGTTCCGGATGGTCCCAGGCGGCGTACGCCATCAGTGGGTGACGTCCGCGGTCGCCTCGGAGATGGCCTGCGCGAAGGCGAGCGCCTGGCGCACCGTCTCCGGGCCGTCCCCGGCCTCGCTGACCCGCAGGCTGAGGTCGTCCGCTGTGGAACTGCCTGTGTAGCCGTGGTCGGCCTCGCAGTTGGGGTCGCCGCAGGCGGCGGGCTCCAGGTCGATGCGGGAGACGGCGCCCCAGCCGATGGTCAGCACGATCTCGCGGGGCAGGGTGCCCGGCGTGTACTGCTCCGGGTTGGCCACGACCCGGCTCACCACGACCGACGAGATCCGGCCGAGCTTGACCGACTCGGTGGAGGTGGTCGCGTACGGCGTCGGGGAGGTGCTGTCGGCGGCCTGCTCGTCGGTGTGGCTGACGATGAAGCGGTTGCCGGTGAGGACGAGCACGGTCACGTGCCGCCGCACCTCGTTCTGGTCGAACGTCGTCTCCTGGTGGACCAGGTACGACCGGATCGGCTCGCCGCCGATGGCGGCCTCCACCGCCTCGGCCACGAGGGCCGGGTAGTAGCCGCTGCGCTCGATCGCGACACGCAGCCCCTGGGTCGTCGTACTGGTCTTGGCCATGGCGTCCATCTTAATCCGTGGGCAGGGGGACCCGGGCCAGTCGTGCGCGGCGGCGTCCGATGCCACCGCGGTCGCCCGCGGCCGCGTCGAACGCCGCCGAGGAGTGCGGGCGTTCGTCTCGGTCGGTGAGCGGTCAGTAGGCGGGCAGGGTGCGGGGGCCCAGATCGTCGCGGACCGGCGGTGGCGCGAGGCGCACGGTGGCCCCCAGGACACTCACGCCCTGCCGGGCGACCACGACCGGTTCCAGGGTGACCGCGACGACCTCGGGATGGTCGTCGACCAGCCGGGAGACCCTGAGCAGCAGCTCCTCCAGGGCGGGCGTGTCGACGGGGGCCGAGCCGCGCCAGCCGAACAGCAGGGGCGCGGTCCGGATCGAACGCACCAGTGAGGTGGCGTCCCGGTCGGTGACCGGAACCAGCCGGTGCGCCATGTCCCCGAGCAGCTGCGAGGCGGCCCCGGCGAGGCCGAAGGACACCACGGCCCCGGCGGCCGGGTCGATCACGGCGCGTACGACGGTGTCGACACCCCGGGGCGCCATCCGCTGCACCACCGGCCGCAGCTCCTCGGGCGGCCCGAACAGCTCGCTCAACTCGGCGTACGCGCGGCGCAGTTGCTCCTCGTCCGCCAGGTCGAGCCGGACGCCGCCCAGGTCGGCGCGGTGGCGCAGGTGGGGGGCGGTGGCCTTGAGGGCGACGGGGTAGCCGACAGCACGGGCGGCGTCGACGGCGGCACCGGGGGTGGGGGCGGGCAGTGCGCGGTGCACGTGGATGCCGTACCTGCCGAGGAGCCGGCAGGTCTCCTCGACGCCGATGGTGAGCCCCTCGCCGCGTTCGAGCAGCGCGCCGATCAGCTCGGCGGCGCCCCTCTCGTCGATGTCGTCGTACTCGGGCACCTTCCCGGGCTCGGCGGCCTCCCGCTGCCACTGCGCGTACTTCACGGCCTCGGCGAGCGCCCGCACGGCCCGCTCGGCGGCGGGGTAGGCGGGGATGAGGCGGGAGTAGGGGTGGGCGGGGGACTTCGGAGGCGGGGCGACCGCTTTTACCTCGGTG
Organism: Streptomyces sp. NPDC001980; assembly: GCF_040296885.1. Lineage (NCBI taxonomy): Bacteria > Bacillati > Actinomycetota > Actinomycetes > Kitasatosporales > Streptomycetaceae > Streptomyces > Streptomyces sp. NPDC001980. The sequence goes on from NZ_JBEOYD010000020.1 coordinate 119,211, forward strand.
GGCAGTCGTTCCGCAGGGCGATGGGGGTCCCGCCGCTCGAGCGAAGCCGAGAGCGGGGGAGGGTGGACACCGCCTGCAGCGCCGGGTGCCATCGCACTCACGGCGGGTGCGGTACGGCCCGCAGCCGAAAGCGCCTCCGCAAGCCCGCCGAGCTCCACGTGCACCACAAGCACCGGCTTCCCGGGAACCTCTTCGGCTGCCGACCTGAGCGCCTCCGCAAGCTCCGCGTCCCCCACGGCCCCCTCCCCGATCGTCGGAATCGCCGTGACGACCACCGCGTCGCACGACTGGTCGGCCAGCGCCTGCGACAGCGCCCGGTGGAAGTCCGCGGCACTCGCCCGCGTCGTCAGGTCCAGCGGCCGGGCCGGCCGCAGCCCCTCGGCCAGGCACCGGTCGTACGTCAGCAGCCCGAGCGACTCCGAGTTGCCGAGTATCGCCACCCGCGGCCCCGCCGGCAGCGGCTGCCGCGCGAGCAACAGCCCCGCGTCGACCAGTTCGGTGATCGTGTCGACGCGGATCACCCCGGCCTGCCTGAGCAGCGCGGACACCGTGGCGTGCGGCAGCCGCGTGGCCCGTACCGCGTGGCCCGGCGGCGCCTGCCCCGCGCCCTGCACCACGACCAGCGGCTTCGCCGCCCCCGTCCGCCGCGCGAGGCGGGTGAACTTGCGCGGGTTGCCGATGGACTCCAGGTACATGAGGACGACGTCGGTCTCGGGGTCGTCGTACCAGTACTGGAGGACGTCGTTGCCAGAGACGTCCGCGCGGTTGCCGGACGAGACGAAGGTGGAGACGCCCGTGGTGCCGGTGACGCCGCCGCCGCGCCGGTGCAGCCGGGAGAGCAGGGCGATCCCGATGGCGCCGGACTGGGCGAACAGGCCGATGCGGCCGGGGCGGGGCATCTCGGGTGCGAGGGAGGCGTTCAGCCGGACGCCGTCCGCGGTGTTGATGATCCCGAAGGCGTTGGGGCCGATGATGCGCATGCCGTACGTGCGCGCCCGCCGGACGAGCGCGCGCTGGCGCTCGCGGCCGTCGGGGCCGCTCTCCGCGTATCCGGCGGCGAGGACGACGAGTCCCTGGACGCCGTGCTCGCCGCACTCGGTGACGACCTCGGGCACGTGCCCGGCGGGTACGGCGACCACCGCCAGGTCGACAGGGCCGTCGATGTCCCCCACGGAGCGGTGCGCGGGCACCCCGTCGATCTCCTTGAGGTCGTCCGGGAAGGCCTGGTTCACGGCGTGCAGGCGGCCGGTGAAGCCGGCCTCCCGGAGGTTGCCGAGGACGCTGCGGCCGACCCCGCCGGGCGCACGGCCGACGCCGATCACGGCCACGGAACCGGGCGCGAGGAGGCGCCGTACCGAACGGGCCTCCGCGCGCTGCTCGCGGGCGCGCTGCACGGCGAGGGAGCGGTCCGTGGGCTCCAGGTCGAACTCCAGGCGGACGACACCGTCCTCGAAGCTGCGCTTCTGGGTGTAGCCGGCGTCCATGAACACCTTGATCATCTTGGTGTTGGCGGGCAGCACCTCGGCGGCGAAGCGGCGGATCCCGCGCTCGCGCGCGACGGCCGCGATGTGCTCAAGGAGGGCGGAGGCGACACCCCGGCCCTGGTGGGCGTCCTGAACGAGGAAGGCGACCTCGGCCTCGTCGGCGGGCGCGGAGGCGGACGTCCCGTCGGGGCCAATGCGGTCATAGCGTACGGTTGCGATGAACTCGCCGCCGATGGTGGCCGCGAGTCCCACCCTGTCCACAAAGTCGTGGTGCGTGAAGCGGTGGACGTCCTTGGCGGAGAGCCTGGGGTAGGGCGCGAAGAAGCGGTAGTACTTCGACTCGTCCGAGACCTGCTCGTAGAAGCTGACCAGGCGCTCGGCGTCATCAACGGTGATGGGCCGGATGCGCGCGGTACCCCCGTCGCGCAGCACCACGTCAGCCTCCCAGTGGGACGGGTACTCGTGCCGGTCCTGCGGGTCCGCCGGGGTCTGCATGGGCCCCAGAGTACGGCTCGCGTCCGACAACGGCGCGAGGCAGTCTGTGGAGGACGGACGCCGGACCGAGGCCGCGGTCCGACGACACACCCGGAGGGGCTCACGTCCCCTCCGGGCATGCTTCACGATGTGGGAAACTGGTCTAGACAACCCTGAACACCGAAGGGCAGCATCACATGGCTGAGCGCCGCGTCAACGTCGGCTGGGCCGAGGGCCTCCACGCCCGCCCCGCTTCCATCTTCGTCCGAGCCGCCACGGCCGCAGGCGTCCCGATGACGATCGCCAAGGCCGGGGGCAACCCCGTCAACGCGGCCTCCATGCTGGCTGTCCTGGGGCTGGGCGCCCAGGGCGGCGAGGAGATCGTCCTCGCCTCCGACGCCGAGGGCGCGGACGCCGCTCTCGACCGCCTGGCCAAGCTGGTCGCCGAGGGTCTCGAGGAACTCCCCGAGACCGTCTGAGCGACCTGCGCCCGCACGTCCGGGGCCGCGCCACTCCCACGGGGGTCGGCGCGGCCTCGTCGTTTCCCCGCCGCCCGTACCGGGCCGTCCGTCATGTGCCGCAATTCCCACACGTTAGGAGCGCGACCGCGAATTCCCGGCGCGCGTGAATTCGGGCAGCGAAAATACGCCCCGCCGAATAACACCTCTTTGTATACGGCGCGCGTGTTAATGCCGCAGGCCCGACATGTTTACGGGGTGTTGCGAAGTCCTCACACCGTTCGCCCGTTCGGCGGCACCGGGAAAGCGCAGCCGATGGGAGACCGTCGAGCGCTCGGTGTGCAGGGCCGTGACCGCCCGGGCGCGGTCGCCGTCGCCGCGCGCCACCGCGTCCACGATGGCGCCGTGCTCCGTCCAGGACTCCACGGGGTTGGCAGGCGTCTCCACGGTGTACATCCAGGCGATCTTGTGGCGCAGCTGGGTGAGTGTCGAGGTCAGGGCGTGGCTGCCGGAGGCCTGCGCAAGGGTCTCGTGGAACCAGCCCCCCAGGGAGCGCAGGTCCTCGCTGTTGCCCCGCCTGGCCCGCTCCTGCCCCAGCCTGACCAGTCCGCGCAGCACCTTGAGGTGGGCCTCGGTGCGGCGCTGGGCGGCCCGGGAGGCGCCGAGCGGCTCCAGGAGCATGCGCATCTCCAGCAGGTCGGCGGCCTCCTGCTCGGTCGGTTCGGCGACGCAGGCGCCCGCGTGCCGGCGCGTCACCACGAAGCCCTCCGCCTCCAGGGTGCGCAGGGCCTCACGGACGGGGACGCGCGAGACCCCGTAGCGGCGGGCCAGGAGTTCCTCGGTGAGCCGGCTGCCGCGCTCGTAGACACCCGCGACGATGTCGTCCCGGATCGCCGTGCATACCGAGTGCGCCGGAATACGCATGACCGACCTCCGCCTTAATCCCCGTGAAACGCCGCCGAGTGACGCCCGTTCCGTGACTCTATTGCAATGAGCCGGAATTTCCGACGGGGGGCCGGAATCCAGGGATATATTTTGGACAGTGGGGGCACGAAAACGACGAAAGCCCCGGCACTGAGGCCGGGGCTTCGCAAGATCTCACCGGATGTCGTTCGAGCTTCGCCCGGAGTGAGATCGGCTCGCGTCAGACGTTCACGCCGTGCTTGCGGAGGTAGGCGACCGGGTCGACGTCGGAGCCGTACTCGGGGGTCGTACGGGCCTCGAAGTGGAGGTGGGGACCGGTCGTGTTGCCGGTCGCGCCGGAGAGGCCGATCTGCTGGCCCGGGGTGACCTTCTGCCCCACCGAGACGCCGATGGACGAGAGGTGCCCGTACTGGGTGTACATGCCGTCGGCCATCTTGATGACGATCTCGTTGCCGTACGCCCCGCCCCAGCCGGTGGAGACGACCGTGCCGGTGCCGACCGCGTGCACGGCCGTGCCGCTCGCGGCGTGGAAGTCGATGCCGGTGTGGGCGCCGGAGGACCACAGGGAGCCGCCGGTCTTGTAGCCGGTGGAGACGTAGGAGTCGCTGATCGGTGCGACGAAGGTGTTGAGGCGCTTGCGCTCGGCCTCGCGGGCGGCACGCACCTTGGCCGCGCGCTCCTTCTTGGCCTGCTCCGCGGCCTTCTTGCGGGCGACCTCCTCGGCCGCCTTGCGCTCGGCGACCGCCTGCTGGGCGGCGGCCTGGGCGTCGATCTGCTCGGCGACGGAGTCGCTGATCGTGATGACCGGGGTGAGGCCGGTCTGCTCCACGGAGTTCTCGGCGGCGAGCGCCGGGGCGGCGGAGACGGTGCCGACGACACCGGTGGTGGTGAGGGCCGCGATGCCGGCGGCCTGCGCGGTGGTGCGCTTCACCCGGCCGGGACGACGGTGCTTCCCGGAGGCGCACATGAACGCCATGTAGAGGCTGGTCCTTTCCTTCCCTCTCGCCTACCGGGTTAGCTGACGGGTTCGGAGCAGGAAGGTCTCCTACGGGCCCCCTCACGACACGCGCGGGCGCCCGATTCACCCCAGGGACTGCGTGGGTCCCCGGCTCCCCTGGCTCGCGCCGTACGGGGACTCGGCGATGACTGTCCGGTGCCGCGGACGCGGCGCGATGCCTGACGGACAGCCCGGAAGAACCTACGAGGGCCCGCCTTCCATGCTCAAACGGAACACTGTTTTTGTCGCGCATCCCACAGGGCAGACAGGCAACCTCTGCCCCAATTCGGACATTCCAGAGCCCTGGTGACCGGGTGGCCGCCAGGGCTCTGCACACGCGCGTGCCGCTACTCCGCGGCGACGACCGTGACTTCGCCGATCCCGAGCGCCTCGACGGGCTCCTTGATCTGTGCCGCGTCCCCGACGAGGACGGTCACCAGGCGGTCCACCGGGAAGGCGTTCACGACCGCCGCGGTGGCCTCCACGGTGCCGGTGGCGGCCAGTTGCCGGTACAGCGTGGCCTGGAAGTCGTCGGGCAGGTACTGCTCGACCTGGTCGGCCAGGGTGCTCGCGACGGCCGCCGCCGTCTCGAACTTGAGCGGCGCCACCCCGACGAGGTTCTGCACGGCCACGTCGCGCTCGGCGTCCGTGAGGCCCTCGGCGGCGAGCGTGCGCAGCACCGTCCACAGGTCCGTCAGGGCCGGTCCGGTGTTCGGGGTGTCCACGGAGCCGCTGATGGCGAGCATCGAGGCGCCGGTGCCGTCGGGGGCGGACCGCAGGACCTGCCCGAAGGAACGGACGCCGTAGGTGTAGCCCTTCTCCTCGCGCAGGACGCGGTCCAGGCGGGAGGTGAGGGTGCCGCCCAGGCAGTAGGTGCCGAGCACCTGGGCCGGCCACACGCGGTCGTGCCGGTCGCCGCCGACGCGGCCGATGAGCAGCTGGGTCTGGACGGCGCCGGGGCGGTCCACGATGACGACCCGGCCGGTGTCGTCGGCGGTCACCTGCGGGACCGGGCGGGGCTGCGCGGTGGAACCGCGCCAGGCGCCCAGGGTCTCGCCGAGCAGCTCGTCCAGGTCGATGCCGGTCAGGTCGCCGACGACGACCGCGGTGGCCGTGCCGGGGCGGATGTGCCGGTCGAAGAAGGCACGTACGGCGGCCGCGTCGATCTTCTCGACGGTGTCCTCGGTGCCCGGGCGTGGGCGGGACATCCGCGCGGTGGACGGGAACAGCTGCTTGTAGAGCTCCTTGGCGGCGCGGCGGCCGGGGTTGGCCAGCTCGTGCGGGATCTCGTCGAGGCGGTTGCGGACCAGCCGCTCGACCTCGCTCTCGGCGAACGCGGGGGCCCGCAGGGCGTCGGAGAGCAGCCCGAGGCCCTTGGCGAGCCGGGAGGCCGGGACCTCCAGGCTGATGCGGACGCCGGGGTGGTCGGCGTGCGCGTCGAGGGTGGCGCCGGCCCGCTCCAGCTCGGCGGCGTACTCCTCGGCGGAGTGCTTGTCGGTGCCCTCGGAGAACGCGCGCGCCATGATCGTGGCGACGCCGTCCAGGCCGGCCGGCTCGGCGTCCAGGGGCGCGTCCAGGAGCACCTCCACGGCGACGACCTGCTGGCCGGGGCGGTGGCAGCGCAGCACGGTCAGGCCGTTGTCCAGGGTGCCGCGCTCGGGGGCCGGGAAGGCCCAGGGCCTGGCCTCGCCCGGCTGCGGCTGGGGGTGGAAGTCCATGGTGGCGAGCTCGGTCACTTGGCCGTCTCCTCGTTCTCGTTGCCGGCCTCTACGGTGGCTTCCTTCTCCGGGTCCTCGCCGCGCCCCGCCTCCTGGGTGTGCTCCGCGGACTCCGCGGACAGCGGTTCGTAGACGAGCACCGCGCGGTTGTCGGGACGCAGCCGGGCCTTGGCGACCTCCTGGACCTCCTCCGGGGTGACCGTCAGGACGCGCTGGACGGCGGTCAGGGCGAGCTGCGGGTCGCCGAACAGGACGGCGAAGCGGCACAGTTCGTCCGCGCGGCCCGCGACGGTGCCGAGCCGGTCCAGCCACTCGCGCTCCAACTGGGCCTGGGCGCGCTCCATTTCCTCGGGCGTCGGGCCCTCCTCGGCGAACCGGGCGAGCTCCTCGTCGATGGCGGCCTCGATGACCGGCACCTCGACGTCACCGGAGGTCTTCACGTCCAGCCAGCCGAGCGAGGGCGCCCCGGCGAGCCGCAGCAGGCCGAAGCCGGCCGCGACGGCCGTACGGTCGCGCCGTACCAGGCGGTTGTAGAGCCGGGAGGACTCGCCGCCGCCGAGGACGGTGAGGGCCAGGTCGGCCGCGTCGGACACGCGCGTGCCGTCCTCCGGGAGCCGGTAGGCGGCCATCAGCGCCCGCGCGGGGACCTCCTCCACGACGACCTCGCGCAGCTGCCCGCCCATGATGTCGGGCAGCGAGCCGTCACGCGGGGTCGGCTTGCCGTCGTGCGCCGGGATGGAACCGAAGTACTTCTCGACCCAGGCGAGGGTCTGCTCCGGGTCGATGTCGCCGACGACCGACAGGACGGCGTTGTTGGGCGCGTAGTAGGTGCGGAAGAACGCGCGCGCGTCCTCCAGGGTGGCCGCGTCCAGGTCCGCCATCGAGCCGATCGGCGTGTGGTGGTAGGGGTGGCCCTCCGGGTAGGCGAGCGCGGTCAGCTTCTCGAAGGCCGTGCCGTAGGGGACGTTGTCGTAGCGCTGGCGGCGCTCGTTCTTGACGACGTCCCGCTGGTTCTCCATCGACTCGTCGTCCAGGGCGGCGAGCAGCGAGCCCATGCGGTCGGCCTCCAGCCAGAGGGCGAGCTCCAGCTGGTGGGCGGGCATGGTCTCGAAGTAGTTGGTGCGCTCGAAGCTGGTGGTGCCGTTGAGCGAGCCGCCTGCGCCCTGGACGAGCTCGAAGTGGCCGTTGCCCTTCACCTGGGCGGAGCCCTGGAACATCAGGTGCTCGAAAAGGTGAGCCAGGCCGGTACGGCCCTTGACTTCGTGCCGGGAACCGACGTCGTACCAGAGGCAGACCGCCGCGACCGGGGTCAGGTGGTCCTCGGAGAGCACCACGCGCAGACCGTTGGCCAAGCGGTGCTCGGTCGCTGCCAGGCCTCCGGAGCCTGTCTCGGCCGTGGTCGTGTGACCCATGGGCATGTACGTCCCTTCGCTCGCGGAAGCGGTCCCGAACCGCGGTTTTTCTGCCGGTCCTGCCACTGTATGCAAGCGTGCGGGGGCCGGGCGAAGTTCCCGCACGACGTACGCCCACAGCGGATCGCGTAGCCTGCGTCCGACCCGCCTCGAATGTCTCCGGGCCGCGCTCCGGGCGGCTTCCGGGCACCGGGGCGGGCCGCGGAGACCGGGTCCTGGCCCGGGTTGTCAGTGCCGCGGTCCACAATGGTCCGCGTCAGATCCCGTTCACGCATGAGCAAGGAGCCGGCAGCGATGGCCCGCCGCAGCACGAAGACCCCGCCGCCCGACGACTCGTTCGAGGAGAGAATCCTCGACATCGACGTCGTGGACGAGATGCGCGGCTCCTACCTCGAGTACGCGTACTCGGTCATCTACTCGCGCGCCCTGCCGGACGCCCGCGACGGACTCAAGCCGGTGCACCGCCGGATCGTCTACCAGATGAACGAGATGGGCGTGCGCCCCGACCGCGCCTACGTGAAGTGCGCGCGCGTGGTCGGCGAGGTCATGGGCAAGCTGCACCCGCACGGCGACTCGTCGATCTACGACGCGCTGGTGCGCATGGCCCAGCCGTTCTCGATGCGCGTCCCGCTGGTCGACGGCCACGGCAACTTCGGCTCGCTGGGCAACGACGACCCGCCGGCCGCCATGCGGTACACCGAGTGCCGGATGGCCGAGGCGACGAGCCTGATGACCGAGTCGATCGACGAGGACACGGTCGACTTCTCGCCCAACTACGACGGCCAGGAGCAGGAACCGGTGGCGCTGCCCGCCGCGTTCCCGAACCTCCTGGTCAACGGCTCGTCGGGCATCGCCGTCGGCATGGCGACGAACATGCCGCCGCACAACCTCGGCGAGGTCATCTCGGCCGCCCGCCACCTGATCCGCTACCCGAACGCGGACCTGGACACGCTGATGAAGCACGTCCCCGGCCCCGACCTGCCCACCGGCGGCCGGATCGTCGGCCTGGAGGGCGTCCGGGACGCGTACGAGACGGGCCGCGGCACCTTCAAGATCCGGGCCACGGTGGCGGTGGAGACGGTGACGGCCCGCCGCAAGGGCCTGGTCATCACCGAACTGCCCTTCACGGTCGGCCCCGAGAAGGTCATCGCCAAGATCAAGGACCTGGTCAACTCCAAGAAGCTGCAGGGCATCGCCGACGTCAAGGACCTCACGGACCGCGAGCACGGGCTGCGCCTGGTCATCGAGATCAAGAACGGCTTCGTGCCGGAGGCGGTCCTGGAGCAGCTCTACAAGCTGACGCCGATGGAGGAGTCCTTCGGCATCAACAACGTGGCCCTGGTGGACGGCCAGCCGCTCACCCTGGGCCTCAAGGAGCTCCTGGAGGTCTACCTCGACCACCGCTTCGACGTGGTCCGCCGGCGCAGCGAGTTCCGCCGCGGCAAGCGCCGCGACCGGCTGCACCTGGTGGAGGGTCTGCTCACCGCCCTCGTCGACATCGACGAGGTCATCCGGCTGATCCGCTCCAGCGAGAACAGCGCGCAGGCCAAGGAACGCCTGATGGAGCGCTTCTCGCTGTCGGAGATCCAGACGCAGTACATCCTCGACACTCCCCTGCGCCGCCTCACCAAGTACGACCGCATCGAGCTGGAGGCGGAGAAGGAGAAGCTCACCGCGGAGATCGCCGAGCTGACCCGGATCCTGGACTCGGACGCGGAGCTGCGCAAGCTGGTCTCGGCGGAACTGGCCGCGGTGGCCAAGAAGTTCGGAACCGAGCGGCGCACCGTCCTGCTGGAGGCCTCGGGCGCCGCGGCGGCCGTGGTGGACCTCCAGGTGGCCGACGACCCGTGCCGGGTGCTGCTCTCCTCGACGGGCCTGCTGGCCCGCACGATGAACGGCGGGCCGTTCGCGGAGGACGCCGACGGCAAGCGCGCCAAGCACGACGTCATCGTCTCGGCGGTCCCCGCGACCGCGCGCGGTGAGGTCGGCGCGGTCACCTCGACGGGCCGCCTGCTGCGCATCAACGTCGTCGACCTCCCCCAGCTCCCGGACACGGCGACCGCCCCGAACCTCGCCGGCGGTGCGCCCCTCTCCGAGTTCCTCTCCCTGGAGGACGGCGAGACGGCGGTCTGCCTGACCACCCTGGACGAGTCCTCGCCGGGTCTCGCCCTCGGCACCGAGCAGGGCGTGGTCAAGCGCGTGGTCCCCGACTACCCGTCCAACAAGGACGAGTTGGAGGTCATCACCCTCAAGGAGGGCGACCGGATCGTGGGCGCGATGGAGCTGCGCACCGGCGAGGAGGACCTGGTCTTCATCACGGACGACGCGCAGCTGCTGCGCTACCAGGCCTCCCAGGTGCGTCCACAGGGCCGCCCGGCGGGCGGTATGGCGGGCGTCAAGCTCACCGAGGGCGCGAAGGTCATCTCCTTCACCGCGGTCGACCCGGCGGCCGACGCGGTGGTCTTCACGGTGGCCGGCTCGCGCGGCACCCTCGACGACTCGGTGCAGACGACGGCGAAGCTGACCCCGTTCGACCAGTACCCCCGCAAGGGCCGGGCCACCGGCGGCGTGCGCTGCCAGCGGTTCCTGAAGGGCGAGGACTGCCTGTCCTTCGCCTGGGCGGGCCCGGTCCCGGCGAAGGCGGCCCAGAAGAACGGCACCCCGGTCGACCTCCCGGAGATCGACCCACGCCGCGACGGCTCCGGCGTGTCGCTGGCGAAGACGGTGTCGGTGGTGGCGGGCCCGGTCTAGGCCCCGTACGCCCCCGCAGGCTCGTCGTCAGGGCCTTCCGCAAGGCCCTGGACGTACCGCAGGACGCCCCACATGCCGTGCTCGTCGGCGTGTGGGGCGTCGTTCGTGCACGCCTCCAGGTCCTTGCGGAGCGCGGCCGCGTCGATGCCGGAGCCGATCAGCACGAGCTGCGTGAGCCGGTCCTCGCCGCGCCCCCAGGCCTCCGGGTAGAACCGCAGGAACCGCCCCACGGCGTGCACGGCGTACCGGTTGCCCGTGTCGTACGGCCCGAAGTCGACGTACCCCTTGATCCGGTAGAGCCCCTCGGGACGGCTGTCGAGGAAGGCCATCAGCCGACGGGGGTCGAGGGGCTGCGCGGCGGCGAAGGAGAGGCTGTCGTAGGCGGCGTGCAGATGTCCCCCGTGCGCTCCGTCGCCGTCGTGGTGGTGGTCGTGCAGGTCGTCGAAGGACAGCTGTCCGATGCGCTCGGCGGTGGGCCGGCAGTCGAACAGGAACTCGGGGTCGACGCGGCCGTAGGTCGCGGGGACGACGGCGGCCCCGCGGTCGCTGAGCGACCGCACCAGTCCGAGGACGCGCTCGCCGCCCTCCGCGGCCCGGTCGAGCTTGTTGACGACGACCAGGTCGGCGAGGGCGAGGTGCCGGTCGATCTCGGGGTGCTTGGCGCGGGTGTCGTCGAACTCGGCGGCGTCGACGACCTCGACGAGGCCGCCGTAGACGATGCCGGGGTGCTCGCTGGCGAGCAGCATCCGGACGAGTTCCTCGGGTTGGGCGAGACCGCTGGCCTCGATGACGATGACGTCGACACCGGTGCCGGGGTTGGCGAGCCGCTCCAGGTAGACGTCCAGTTCACTGGCGTCGACGGCACAGCACAGGCACCCGTTGCCGAGCGAGACGGTCGAGTCGCCGAGGGCCCCGGCCACGGCCATCGCGTCGATCTCGATGGCCCCGAAGTCGTTGACGATCGCCCCGATCCGGCTGCCTCCGCTGCGGTGCAGCAGGTGGTTGAGGAGCGTGGTCTTCCCGGACCCCAGGAATCCGGCGAGAACGACGACCGGGATCTGCCGGGGGGTGGGGTGGTGCTCCAACGGGGGGCCTCTTTCGCGCGGGCGGGGTGGCGGGCCGGTCCAGGATAGGAAATCCCACCGGACCGGACACCACACCCCGTTCCGGCTACGCGGTGACGGCGTTGACCACCCCCGGCTCCGGCCCCACATACCGTGCCACCGGCCGGATGATCTTCGAGTCCGTCGCCTGTTCCAGGATGTTGGCGCTCCAGCCGATCGCGCGGGCCGCCGCGAACGTCGGGGTGAACATCTCCCGGGGCAGGCCGCACAGTTCCATGACCACGCCCGCGTAGAACTCCACGTTGGTGTGGAGTTCGCGGCCGGGCTTCAGCTCGGCGAGTATGCGCTCGACGTGGCGTTCGACCTCCACGGCGAACTCGACCCGGGGGCCGCCGAAGTCCTGGGCGATCTCGCGGAGCATGCGGGAACGGGGGTCCTCCGTGCGGTAGACCGCGTGCCCGAAGCCCATCACGCGGTCACCGGCGAGGACCCGTTCGCGGATCCACGGGTCGATCCGGTCCGGTGTCGCGATCGCGTCCAGGGTGTCCAGCGCACGGCTGGGCGCACCCCCGTGCAGCGGCCCGGACAGGGCGCCGACGGCACCCACGAGGCAGGCCGCTACATCGGCGCCCGTCGACGCGATGACGCGTGCGGTGAACGTTGATGCATTGAATCCGTGATCAATGGTTGAGATCAGGTATTGCTCGACCGCACGCGCCCGCCGGGGATCCGGTTCCGTGCCCGTCAGCATGTAGAGGTAGTTGGCCGCGTACGACAGGTCCTCGCGCGGCTCCACCGGGTCGAGCCCCTGCCCCAGCCGGTACAGCGCCGTGAGCAGCGTCGGTACGGCCGCACACGCGGCGACCGTGTCGGCCCGGCGCCGGTCCGCGTCGATGTCGTACACCGGCCGGAACCCCTTGGCCGCGCCGAGCAGCGAGAGGGCGGTGCGCAGGCCGGCCAGCGGCCCGGACGTACGGCTCGCCGCGGCCACCTCGGGCAGGGCCGTCCGGACCCCGTCGGGCAGGCGCCGGAGCGCGGCGGTCTCGGCGGCGAAGGCGGCCGCGCGCTCCGGGTCCGGCAGGTCGCCGTGGATCAGGAGGTGCCAGACGTCCTCGAAGCCACGGGTGCGGGCGAGTTCGACCGCCGAGTACTGGCGATAGTGGTAGAAGCCCTCGCTCCCCCGGACGTCACCGACCTCGGTGTCCGTGACGACGACACCGGCGAGCCCGCGCGGCACCTCGACGAGGACCGACGCACTCCTGTTGACGGTCATGACCTGCCTCCGTTTTTCCTCCCTGAACATGATTCGACTGTCCATCATTGATGGAATTCCGTCAACATTGATTGAATCAACTAGCCATCCAGTCGGCTCCGCGAACGCGATGAACGCCGGTTGCTGAACATGCGTCTCCGTCAGCGGCGGCAACGTCCCGTCGGCGCCGTCGACCGCGCACGAGCGCACCAGGTCGGCCGGTCGGCGACGAGCAGGAACGTGCCCGACGGATCGAAGGCGAAGCCGCGGGCCGCGACGCCCGGGGGGGGAGGGAGCAGGCGAGGCGGACGTCTCCCGCCCGGGTGAGCGTGCCGTCGTCGGCGACGCGGAACCAGGCGACGCCCGTCCGGAGACGGCGTCGGTCGAGTCGTCGTAGAGATACCCGACCGTCCAGGTGCCGTCGTCCGCGCGGAAGACGTGGTCGACGTGGTCGAAGTCGCCGTGGTCGGTGGAGACGCGGACGCCCCGGCGCTCGTCGAACGCGAGGTAGACGGGCCGGGGGCCGGGTGCGGGGCGGGAGTTGAGCCGGGTGAGGCTGCCGTCCCCGGCGGCCACGGACAGGACGTGCACGCTGGACGAGGTGACGGGCCTCCCGGGGCTCGGTGACCCTGCTCAGCGGGGTGTCGCCCGCCGCAGGGGAGGGTGCGGCGGACTGTGATGCCTCATCAAGGCTCGTCGGGTGGGCGGCTGCCCGGGCGAGGTCAACGGCCGGTCACCCCGCCCGGGGCGCTCACTGGTTGCTGAACGCCGAGTCGAACGACGCCTTCGGCAGTGGCCACAGGGCGGAGCGGATCCGGCCGACGGCCTCGGCCGCGCCGTGCAGCCGGTCCATGCCCGCGTCCTCCCACTCCACCGAGACGGGGCCGTCGTAGCCGATGGCGGCCAGGGCGCGGAAGGCGTCCTCCCAGGGCATATCGCCGTGGCCGACGGAGACGAAGTCCCAGCGCCGGCGCGGGTCGCCCCAGGGCAGGTGGGAGCCGAGGATCCCGGCGCGTCCCGACGGCGGCCGCAGGCGGGTGTCCTTGCAGTCGACGTGGTAGATGCGGTCGGCGAAGTCCGTGATGAAGCCGACGGGGTCCACGCCCTGCCAGATCATGTGCGAAGGGTCCCAGTTGAAGCCGAAGGCCGGGCGGCGGCCGATCGCCTCGAGGGTGCGCTCGCTCGTCCAGTAGTCGTAGGCGATCTCGGACGGATGGACCTCGTGGGCGAAGCGCACGCCCTCGGCGTCGAATACGTCGAGGATCGGGTTCCAGCGGCGCGCGAAGTCCTCGTACCCCTCGTCGATCACCGCCTGGGAGACCGGCGGGAACATCGCCACGTACTTCCAGATCTTCGATCCGGTGAACCCGACGACGGTGTCGGCGCCGAGCCTGCGGGCGATGCGGGCGGCGCGCTTCATGTCCTCGGCCGCGCGCTGCCGGACGCCCTCCGGGTCGCCGTCGCCCCAGATCTCCGGGCGCAGGATCGCCTGGTGGCGGAAGTCGATCGGGTCGTCGCACACGGCCTGGCCGCCGAGATGGTGGGAGATCGCCCAGACCTTCAGCCCGTGGCGCTCCAGGATCGCCTGCCGGTGGGGCAGGTAGTCGGGGTCGGCCTCGGCACGGGCCAGGTCCAGGTGGTCGCCGGAGGCCGCGATCTCCAGTCCGTCGTAGCCCCACTCGCTCGCCAGCCGCGCCACCTCCTCGAACGGCAGATCCGCCCACTGACCGGTGAAGAGGGTGACCGGCTGCCGGGCCGGTTCCCGGCTCTGTGCCTGGCTCTGGTTCATGTGCGGCCTCCTTGGCGTTCCCGCCACTTTAGCTTACGGTGAGCAAAAGTCGACCTTGCGGAAGTGATCGCTCTCCGTTTTTTCGATCTGTTCACGCGTTAGCTCCGGGGAGAGAGAAGAGGTGCGTGTCATGCGCGTCGGTGTCATCGGTACCGGCTTCATGGGGGCCGTGCATACCCGGTCGGCGCTCGTGGCCGGCGGCGAGGTGGTGGGCGTGGTCGGATCGACGCCCGGAAAGGGCCGCCGCGCCGCCGCGGAGTTCCGGGCCGGCCAGGGCTTCGACTCGGTCGAGGACCTGCTGCGGCACGGGGTGGACGTGCTGCACGTGTGCACGCCCAACGCCACACACGCCGGCTTCTGCCGTGCGGCCCTCGCCGCCGGTGTGCCGGTCGTCTGCGAGAAGCCGCTGGCCACCGATGCCGCGACCGCACGCGAACTCACCGAACTGGCGGCGGAGCGCGGGCTGGTCACCGCCGTGCCCTTCGTCTACCGCTACTACGCGTCCGTGCGGGAGGCACGCAAGCGGATCCTGAGGCCGGGGCACCGGCCGCCCTGGCTGATCCACGGCAGCTATCTGCAGGACTGGCTCGCCGACACCGAGGCCACCAACTGGCGGGTCGACCCGGCGGACGGCGGTGCCACGCGCGCGTTCGGGGACATCGGGGTCCACTGGTGCGATCTCGCCGAGTTCGTGACCGGGCAGCGGATCACCCGGGTGAACGCGTCCTTCGCCCGCGCGGTCCCGGCGCGCCCGGCGGCGGACGGCACCCCTCGTCCCGTGGAGACCGAGGACGGCGCGGTCGTCCTCCTCGAAACCGACGCCGGCGCGATCGGATCGGTGGTGGTCAGCCAGGTCTCCGCCGGGTACAAGAACGCGCTGTCGTTCTCCTTCGACGGGCCGGACGCCAGCTACGCGTTCCGCCAGGAGACCCCTGAGTCGCTGTGGATCGGCGGCCGGAACGCCAACGAGGTGCTGCTGCGCGACCCGAACCGGCCCGGAGCCCCCACCGGGCGGGCGGCCGGCCTGCCGTCCGGGCATCCGCAGGGCTACTACGAGGCCTTCGCCGACTTCGTGGCCGACGCCTACGCGGCGATCCGCGGCGAACAGGTCACCGGGATGCCGTCCTTCGCCGACGGACTGCGCGCGGCAGAGCTCGCCCAGGCGGTCGTCGACTCGGCGCGCGGCGGCGGCTGGACCGACGTACCGACTGCGGACAGGTGAGCTGCTACCGCGCACCCGCCAGCGGCACGTCGAGGGGAAGCGGCTCGGTGAGGTCGGCGGTGCGTGCGCGGATCCCGCGCGGGCTGCCGTGCCGGAGCCACTGGTCGAGCAGGTCCGGGTGCAGCAGCTCGTCGATGGCCAGGGTCGCCGCTCCGACGACCCCCTCGGCGCGGCCGAGGTCGACCCGGGCGATGACGAGTTCGTCGGTGGCCAGCGGCAGGGAGCGCCTGGCCACGACCTCCGCGACGGGGTCCCGGAAGACGTCGCCCGCCTGCGCCAGCACTCCCGCGAGGTAGACCGTCGAGGGATTGAAGACACTGACGAGCGTGGCCAGTTGCCCGCCGACCAGCTCGCCCGCCCTGGTGACGAGCTCGGTGCTGACCCGGTCGCCGGCCCGGCAGCCGTCGAGCACGTCGGTGACGGCCAACGGCGCGTCCCGGCGCTCCAGACGTTCCAGGCGCTCGGCCAGGAAGGGGCTGCGCCCCTCCAGGGCCGCGGCACGTGCGTCACGGGTGAGGGCCCAGCCGCCCGCGAACGCTTCGAGGCACCCGAACTTGCCGCACCGGCACCGGTGCCGGGACTCCTCGGCGACGATGGTGTGCCCGAGGTCGCCGGCCGCGCCGCGCGCTCCCCGGTGCAGCCGGCCCCTGGACATCAGGCCCAGGCCGATCCCGGTGCTCGCCTTGACGAGCAGCAGGTTGTCGCCCGCCGCCGCCCGGGTCCGGCTCCAGGCGCCCAGCGCCATCAGGTTGGCGTCGTTGTCGACCCAGGCCGGCACGTCGTAGTGGGCTTCGAGCCGGTCCCGGAGCGGGAAACCGTGCCAGCCGGCCATGATGGGCGGCCGCACCGGCATCCCGCGGGCGAAGTCGACCGGTCCGGGGACGCCCACGCACACCCCCCACAGGCGCTCCCGCAGCTCCGGGCTCAGCAGCGGCCCCGCCGTCTCGACCAGCGTGGCCAGGGACGCCTCGGGGCCCGACTCGATGTCCCACGGCACCCGACGGTCGGCGATCAGCGTGCCGTCGAGGTCGGTCACCGCGGCGTGCAGATGGGTGGCGCCGAACACCGCGCCGAGGACGGCACCGCGACCGGACGCGATCCGCAGGATGCGGGAGGGCCGTCCGCCGGTGGAGGGGGCCGGCTCGCCCTCGGCCACCAGGCCGATCCGGACCGCGTGGTCCACCCGCTGCGTGATGATCGTCCGGCCCAGCCCGGTCTGCCGGCCGAGGTCGGGCCTGGTCACGGCCGCTCCGCTCCTGATCAGACCCAGGACGAGGGAGAGCGTACGGGTGTGGTCGGTCATGCAGTGAGCTTATGGTCCTGACGACCGCCGTCGTCACCGGCGGCGACGGGAGGGCTCCACCGGCGGATCACCGCGTGCGAAGCCGACCGCGTGGAAACGTCACCCGACCGGCTCGGTGGGATGCCGCCGGTGAGCTACCGCGCGACACCGGCCGCTCGTTCCTCCCCGCCTTCATCGGCGCCGGGCCGTACGCCAAGGCCGAGGAACGGGGCGTGAAACTCGTCGGCGCGACCGCGCACCACGTCACCGAGGACCTCGACGAGGGCCCGGTCATCGAGCAGGACGTCGTCCGCGTCACCCACGCCGACACCGCCGCCGACCTCCGGCGGCGGGGCGCCGGCGTGGAGCGGGCGGTGCTCTCCCGGGCCGTGCTGTGGCACGCCGAGGACCGGGGCGTCCGGCACGGCAACCACACCATCGCCTTCACCTGGGCCACTCGACTCCGTCAACATTGATCGAGTCAATCCATGCCGGAGCGGCTACGGTGACGCCCATGCGCGATCAACACCCCGCTCCCGGCAGTCCCACGCGGCGGCTGAGCACCAGGGAGACCGCCGAGCTGCTCGGTGTGAAGCCCGAGACCGTGTACGCCTACGTGAGCCGGGGCCAGCTCAGCAGCAGACGCGAGCCCGGGGGTCGTGCCAGCACCTTCGACGCCGGGGAGGTGGCGGCGCTCGCCCGGCGCAACAGGCGGGAGGCCGCCGGGAGTCCGGGCTCCGGCGGTGATCTGTCGGTGCGCACCGGGATCACGCTGATCGACAAGGACCGGTACTTCTTCCGGGGCGTCGACGCCACCGAGCTCGCCGCGCACCACTCCTACGAGGAGGTGGCCGAGTGGCTGTGGACGGGCCGCATGACCCGGGGCATGACCTTCACCGCCCCGGAGGCCACCGTCGCGGTCGCCCGCCGGGCCGTCGACGCACTGCCCGAGCACACCTCGCCCACCGACCGGCTGCGGGTCGCCACGATCGCCGCGGCCGCCGAGGACCCGCTGCGCTTCGACCTGTCCGAGGAGTCCGTCCTGGGCGCCGCGCGCGTGCTGATCCCCACGCTCGTGGCCGCGCTCCCGGTGCGGCGCCGGCGGGGGCACGACGACGGCCCACTGGCCCACCGCCTGTGGCGCCGGCTGACCGGCATCGACCCCGGTGACGCCGAACTCCGTGTCCTGGACACCGCGCTCGCGCTGCTCGTCGACCACGACCTGGCCGCCTCCACCCTCGCCGTCCGGGTCGCCGCCTCCGCCCGTGCGCACGCGTACGCGGCCGTGTCGGCGGGGCTCGGCGTGCTCGAAGGCCCCCTGCACGGTGCCTCCAGCGGCCTCGCCCACCGGTTGCTGCTCGACGTCCTCGACCAGGGCACCGCCGTCACCGTGATCGCGGACGAACTCCGCGCGGGCCGCCGCATCCCCGGCCTCGGCCACCGCCTCTACCAGGGTGAGGACCCACGCGCGCGTGCGCTGTTCGCACTGCTGGAGGGCGTCCCCCGCGCGGAGCCCGCCCTGCTCGCGGCCCGGGACATCGTCGCCACGACCGCCCGGCACACGCCGCTGCACGCCAACGTCGACCTGGCGCTCGCCGTGTTCACGGCCTCCTGCGGGATGCCGGCCACCGCGGGCGAGACGATCTTCGCCGTCGCCCGGACGGCGGGCTGGATCGCCCACGCCCTGGAGGAGTACGGCGAACGCCCGCTGCGCATGCGCCCCAGCGGCCACTACGTAGGCCCGAAACCGCCACAACCTCTGCCGTAACCGCCTTTCGGCAACCTCTTCGGAGGCGCGAACGGAGGAGGCCGGAAGTCACCCCGGGCAAAGTCAGGTTAGGCTCACCTCTGTGAGTAGGTGCGCAACCGTCTCCCGGATGCTCGACGAGCCCGTTTCGGGTACCGCCGCCACCGCGACGACGTGGCTGCTGCTGGAACAACCCGGCCCGTGGGGTCCCAAGGCGCTCACTTCGAGCCATCTGGACCCCGCAGTGGGCCGCGCCCTGGAGGCCGCCGCCCAGGGGACCGGAGTACGGATCGCCCTCATCCGCCGCCCCGGCCGCCACGCCGATCCCGGCACCCCCGCCGTCCGCCAGGTGTACGTCGCCCACACGGTCCCCGGGAACGTCTGGCTGCACAGCGCCACCACCCGCGATCCGGCCCGCCTGCTCAGCCTCGACTTCGCCGCGCTCGGCGCGGGCGACCACCGTTCGTTCGGCGCGGCGCTCGGCGGCCGGCCGCACCCGGGCAGCCCGCTCGCGCTCGTGTGCACCAACGGCAGGCGCGACCGCTGCTGCGCCCTGCTGGGCCGCCCGCTCGCCGCCGAGCTGGTCGCGTCCGGTGCGACGGGCACCTGGGAGGTCACCCATCTGGGTGGTCATCGCTTCTCGCCGACGGTGCTCGTCCTCCCGTACGGCTACGTGTACGGCCGGGCCGAGGCCCATGCCGTCAAGGAGGTCCTGCACGGCATCCACGAGGGTCGTGTGGTGCTGGAGGGGTGCCGCGGCTGCTCCGCCTGGGAACGCCCCGGCCAGGCGGCCGAACTGGCCGTGCGCGAGGCGGCGGACGAGTACACGGCGGGCGCACTGAGCGTCGTACGGACCGAGGGCGCGGCTCCGCGCTGGAAGGTCACGGTCGCCCACACCGACGGCCGCCGCTGGCGGGTGTGCGTGGCCCAGGGCGCCTCGCTGCCGCCACGCCCGGAGAGCTGCGGGGTGTCGGTGCTGGGGTCGCCGGCCCGGATGGACGTGGTGTCGGTGCGGGAGCTGCGCGCGACGACGGCGCTGGCGAGCTGACCCGGTCTTTCTCAAGAACTGGTCAAGAGATCCACACCACACCCCCTTAAACACGGCGCACCCGCGCACGTACCGTCGTGGGTATGAGCCCCACGCCCCCCGTGCGCCGTCTTCGCCCCCGGCTGCCCCGGAAGGTGTTCTCCCAGGTCCTGTTGATGCAGCTGGCCATCGCCGCCGGGGTCGCGGTGCTCGCGACCGGGCTCTTCCTGGCACCGCTGAGCAAGCAGCTGGACCAGGAGGCGATGCGCAGGGCGCTGGCGATCGCCGAGACCACCGCCCAGGACCCGCAGATCGCCGAGGGCGTCCTGACCACCCGGCCCAGCGTGCACGGGCCGGTGCAGAAGGAGGCCGAGCGGATCCGGAAGGCCACGAACGCCGAGTACATCGTGGTGATGGACCGGGGCGGATTCCGCTGGTCGCACACCACACCCTCGGAGATCGGCCGGCACGTCTCGACCGACCCCCGGGAGGCACTGGCCGGCAAGGAGGTCATGCAGATCGACAACGGCACCCTGGGGCGCTCCGCGCGCGGCAAGGTGCCGCTGTACGACGCGAAGCACCGGATCATCGGGGCGGTCTCCGTCGGCATCGCGTACGACAGCGTGCGGGCGCGGCTGCTCAGCACGATCCCCGGGCTGTTCGCCTATGCCGGCGGGGCGCTCGCGGTCGGCGCGCTGGCCGCCTGGCTGATCTCCCGGAGAGTGCAGCGGCAGACCCGCGACCTGGCCTTCTCCGACATCTCGGCGCTGCTCGCGGAGCGCGAGGCGATGCTGCACGGCATCCGGGAGGGCGTCGTCGCCCTCGACCGCGGCGGCCGTATCCGCCTGCTGAACGACGAGGCGCGGCGGCTCCTGGGCATCGGCGACGAGGCCGTCGGCCGCTCCCCCGACGACGCGCTCGGCGCGGGCCGTACCACCGACGTCCTGGCCGGCCGGGTCACCGGCACCGACCTGCTCACCGTGCGCGGTCAGCGGGTCCTGGTCGCCAACCGCATGCCCACCGACGACGGCGGTGCGGTCGCCACCCTGCGCGATCGCACCGAGTTGGAGCAGCTCGGCCGCGAACTCGACTCCACGCGCGGCCTGATCGACGCCCTGCGCGCCCAGGACCACGAGCACGCCAACCGCATGCACACCCTGCTCGGGCTGCTGGAGCTGGAGATGTTCGACGACGCCGTGGAGTTCGTCGGCGAGGTGGTCGGCGACCACCGGGTCACCGCCGAGCAGGTCACGGAGAAGATTCAGGACCCGCTGCTGGCCGCCCTGCTGGTCGGCAAGGCCACCGTCGCGGCCGAGCGCGGGGTCGCCCTGTGGGTGTCCGACCGCACCCGGCTCCCGGACCGGCTGATCGACCCCAGGGGGCTGGTCACGGTCGTGGGCAACCTGGTGGACAACGCGCTGGACGCGGTCGCCGGTACGCCGCACGCACGCGTGGAGGTCGAGTTGTGTGCGGAGGGCCGCGCGATCGTCCTCAGGGTGCGTGACACGGGGCCCGGGATCCCGGCGGCACAGCGGGAGCTGGTCTTCACGGAGGGCTGGTCCACCAAGAAGCCGCCCGCGCACGGCAAGCGCGGCATCGGGCTCTCCCTGGTGCGCCGGCTCGCCGAACGGCAGGGCGGCACCGCGACCGTGGGTGAACCGGAGGGCGGGGGCGCGCAGTTCACGGTCGTGCTCCCCGAGGCGCTGACCGAGCCGGAACTGGAGCCGGCGACGGCGCTCGAACCGGCGTTCACCCCGGCCGGGGAGGAGACCCGATGATCGAGGTCCTGGTCGTGGACGACGACACCCGGGTCGCCCGGGTCAACGCCGCCTACGTCGAGAAGGTGCCCGGCTTCCACGTGGCCGGCGCGGCGCACAACGCGGCCGAGGCCCTGCACCGGCTGGAGACCCTGCCACGCCTCGACCTCGTCCTGATGGACCACTACCTCCCCGACGACACGGGTCTCGCGGTGGTCCAGGAGATGCGCCGGCGCGGCCACCAGACCGACGTGATCATGGTGACGGCGGCCCGGGACGTGTCGACCGTCCAGGCGGCCATGCGCCACGGCGCTCTGCAGTACCTGGTCAAGCCGTTCGCGTTCGCGGGGTTGCGCGCCAAGCTGGAGGCCTACGCGCAGCTGCGGCGCACTCTGGACGGCGGCGGCGAGGCCGAACAGGCCGAGGTGGACCGCATTTTCGGCGCCCTGTCCGCGCCGTCCGAACCGGGGCTGCCCAAAGGGCACTCCCCCACCACCGCCGAGCTGGTCCGCCAGTCCCTGATGAGCGCCGAGGGGCCCCTGTCGGCCCAGGAGATCGCCGAGCGGACGGGGGTGAGCCGGCAGACCGCCCAGCGCTATCTGAAGCTCCTGGAACGCACCGGACGGGCCCGGCTGACCCTCAAGTACGGCGACGCGGGCCGCCCCGAACACCGTTACGTGTGGGCGACCCGCGGCTGAGGCGTGTTACTTCGCGGCCTCGACGAACTCGGTCGTGTAGGTCTTGCTCAGGTCGACATCGGCGTTCTGGATGTTCGTGTTGAAGGCCTTGAGCACCTTCTCCACGGTCTCCGGGCCGTTCTCGGGCATCACCCCGTCGTCGGTGAACATCGGCAGCGTGCTCTTGATGGACTGCGTGTAGAGGGCCTTGTCGCCCTGGGCGTAGTCGGCGGGCATCTTGGCCGCGATCTCGGCGGCGCTGTGTGTGGACATCCACTTGAGCGTCTTGACGAATGCATTGACCAGCTTCTGGACGGTGTCCTTGTGACCGTTGACCCAGTCCGTCTGCATGTACAGGCTCGACGACGGGTACGGCCCGCCGAGCGCCTTCTGGGATCCTTCCGGCGTCCGCATGTCCACCAGGACCTTGCCCGCCTTCTTGTCCAGGATCGTCGC
Source organism: Streptomyces sp. NPDC001980 (assembly GCF_040296885.1). NCBI lineage: Bacteria > Bacillati > Actinomycetota > Actinomycetes > Kitasatosporales > Streptomycetaceae > Streptomyces > Streptomyces sp. NPDC001980. Next base: position 141,702 of record NZ_JBEOYD010000020.1, read on the forward strand.
GACGGTCGGGTCGGTCGTCATGCCGCCGTCGATGGAGCCCTGCTGGAGCGCCGAGATGAAGGTCGCGCCCGCCCCGACGGCGACCGGCGAGAAGTCGCTGACCTTCACCCCGTTCTTGACGGCGAGGTACTTGGTGAGGAAATCGGTCGACGAGCCGAGGCTGGTGATGCCGAGCTTCTTGCCCTTGAAGTCCTTGGGCGAGGTGATGTCCCCGGCCGCCTTGGTGGAGACGACCTCCACCTCACCGGGAGCGCGCGAGAACTGCACGACGGACTCCACCTCCTTGCCCTTGGTCTGCAGGTCCAGCGTGTGGTCGTAGAAACCGACCGTGCCCTGCACCTGCCCGGCGACGAGCGCCGTCTCGGCCTGGACGCCGGCCGGCTCGGTCAGCAGTTCCACGTTCAGGCCCTCGGCGTCGAAATATCCGAGCCGCTGGGTGAGCATGGCCGGCAGGTAGATGACCTTGTCCAGGCCACCGACCATGATCTTGACCTTCGTGCCCTTGCCGGAGCCGGTGGAGGCCGTGCTCGCCGCGTCGTTGGCACAGGCGGTGAGGGAGGAGAGGGCAAGCAGGCCGGCGACGGCCAGGGTGCTGTATCTGGCGGACTTGCGCATGACGGTTCACGTCCTTGTGAGAGGCGGTGCGGGGTGGAGAGGAGGGGGCAGGCTCAGCTGTCGGAACCCGACGGCTTCCACCGGAAGATGCGGCGCTCGACGAAGGTGAGGAGCCCTTCGGCGGCGAGCGCGACGACGGCGAGGATGGTCATCGAGGCGTAGACACCGGCCGCGTTGAAGGTGCCCTGCGACTGCGCGACGAGCAGGCCGATGCCCTTGGTGGCGCCGATGTACTCGCCGACGATGGCGCCGATGAGGGCGAAGCCGAAGCTGACGTGGAGGCTGGTGAAGATCCACGAGGTGGCGGACGGGATGACGACCTGGAGGGTCACCCTGCGGTCGCTCGCGCCGAGGATCCGGGCGTTGGCGACCAGGTTGCGGTCGACCTCGCGGGCGCCCTGGAAGGCGTTGAAGAACACCGGGAAGAACACCAGCACGACGGCCGAGGCGACCTTGGAGGACGCGCCGAGACCGAACCAGATCACGAAGATCGGGGCGAGCACGATCCTGGGGATCGAGTTGAGCACCTTGATGTAGGGGCCGAGGACATCGGCCAGGAAGGCAATCCGCCCGAGGGCGATACCGAAGACCACACCGGCGATGACCCCGATGACCCAGCCGAGCAACGCCTCGTAGAGCGTGTACCAGACCTGCTCGCCGAGGGAACCGAGCGCGGTGCCGTGGGTCACCCAGGTCCAGATCTGGTCCCAGATCTTCGAGGGCATCGAGAAGTTGAACGGGTCGATGAACTTCGCCCGGGACAGGACCTCCCACAGGCCGAGGACGGCCACCAGGAGCAGCACCCGCACGGCGAACACGATCGCCTTGCGTCTGCGGGCGGCCTGGGCCCTGGACCGGGCGCGGTCCGGACCGGTCTTCACCGTGTCGACGACGGGTGTGCTGAGCACCTCAGGCGACATTGGCGGCACCCCTCTCGCGGGTGATGCGGACCTCTTCGCCGAGGGACTCCCAGATCTCGCGGTAGATCTCGATGAACCGCGGCTCCAGACGCACCGACTCGACTTTGCGCGGACGGGGCAGGTCGATCTCGAAGACCTGCTTCACGGTGGCGGGCCCGGCGGTCATGACGACGACCTTGTCGGCGAGCGCGATGGACTCCTCCAGGTCGTGGGTGACGAACACCACGGAGGCGCCCGTGCCCTCCCACAGTTCAAGGAGCTCGTCCGACATCAGGGCCCGGGTCTGCACGTCGAGCGCGGAGAACGGCTCGTCCATGAGCAGGATCTCGGGGTCGTTGACGAAGGTCGCGGCGAGCGCCACGCGCTTGCGCTGGCCGCCGGAGAGCTGGTGCGGATAGCGGTCCTCGAACGCGGCGAGCCCGACCTTGGCCAGCCAGGCGCGGGCCTTCTCCCTGGCCTCCGCCTTGGGCACGCCCCGGAAGCGGGGCCCGGCCATCACGTTGGAGAGCACGGTCCGCCAGGGGAAGGTGGCGTCCTGCTGGAAGACGAAGCCGACCTTGTCGCCGACGCCGACGCCGGCGACCGGCGCACCGGCCACCAGCACCTCGCCCTCACTGGGCTCCTCCAGGCCGCTGACCAAGGTCAGCGTGGTGGACTTGCCGCAACCCGTCGGCCCCACGACGGCCACGAACTCACCGCGCCCGACGGTGAGGTCGAGGTCGCGGACGGCCGTGTGCAGACCCCCCGACGGGGTCTTGAAGATCTTGCTCGCGCCCCGCAGCTCGATGGCGGGGCTGGTGTCTGCGCTCATGGGCCGGGACGGTAGGTGTGACCCGGACCACGGCAGGAGTCTTCTGGGCGCAAGCCGTTCTTTTGCTCGCAAGCATCTGTTGTGCTCTTTTTGCTCGCGCTACAACTGCGGAGCCGAAACACGGGCTTAACGCTCGCCGGCCTTGAAGGAGAGGCCTGATGATTGACGTCCTGGTGGTCGACGACGACTTCCGCGTCGCTGAGATAAACGCCAAGTACGTGGGGAAGGTTCCCGGCTTCCGGGTGGCCGCCCGCGCGCACAGCGCCGCCCAGGCCCTGGCCGCCGTGGACCGCGGCACCATCGACCTGGTCCTGCTGGACCACTACCTGCCGGACCAGACCGGCCTCGAACTCGTCCACCGCATGCGGGAACAGGGCCTCCGCACCGACGTCATCATGATCACGGCGGCCAGCGATGTGACCACCGTCCAGAAGGCGATGCGCCTGGGCGCCCTGCACTATCTGGTCAAGCCGTTCACCTTCGCCGCCCTGCGCACCCGCCTGGACTCCTACGCGGCCCTGCGCCGTACCGTCGACCGGGTCGGCGGTCGGGGACTGACGGGCCAGGAGCAGGTCGACCGGATCTTCGGCGCCCTGCGCACCTCACCGACGCTGTCCGCGCCCGGCCTGCCCAGCGGTCAGTCCGAGCCCACCACGGACCTCATCTGCGGCGTCCTGCACCGCGCCGACCATCCGCTCTCCGCCCACGAGGTCGCCGCCGAGACCGGCCTCAGCCGCTCCACCGCCCAGCGCTACCTCCGCCACCTGGAACAGGCCGGCCGCCTCCGCCTCTCCCTGAAGTACGGCGACACGGGCCGACCGGAGCACCGCTACGCCTGGGTGGCGCCGTAGCCGTTTCCGGCCGCTCTAGACGGCCCCCGCACCCGTCAGCGACCGCACCTCGGTCTCCGCGTGCCTGGCCTCGTCCGGGACCTCGTCCGAGGTGACCGTGCCGAGCCAGCCGGCCAGGAAGCCGAGCGGGACGGAGACGATCCCCGGGTTCTGCAACGGGAAGTACTGGAAGTCCACCCCCGGGAACAGCGCGCCCGGGCTCCCGGACACCACCGGTGACAGCACGACCAGCCCCAGCGCGGGCACGAGCCCGCCGTATACGGCCCACACCGCGCCGCGTGTCGTGAAGTTCCGCCAGAACAGCGAGTACAGCAGCACCGGCAGGTTCGCCGAGGCCGCCACCGCGAAGGCGAGCCCCACGAGGAAGGCGACGTTCATGTCCCGGGCCAGCAGGCCGAGGGCGATCGCCACGACACCGATACCGACCGCCGCCGTGCGCGCCACCGCGACCTCGCTGCGGTGCTTGGCGTGCGGCCTGCGCAGCGAGGCGTAGAGGTCATGGGCCACGGACGCCGAGGAGGCCAGGGTGATCCCCGCGACCACGGCGAGGATCGTCGCGAAGGCAACGGCGGCGACGACGGCGAACAGAACCGTTCCGCCTGTGGAACCCGCGCCACCGCCCAGGTCGAGCGCCAGCAGCGGCACGGCCGTGTTCCCCGACGCGTTCGACGCACGCACCGCGTCCGGCCCGACCAGGGCCGCCGCCCCGAAGCCGAGCACGATCGTCATCAGGTAGAAGCTCCCGATCAGCCCGATCGACCAGACCGCCGAACGGCGCGCCGCCCGCGCGGTCGGCACCGTGTAGAAGCGGGACAGGATGTGCGGCAGGCCCGCCGTGCCCAGTACCAGCGCCAGCCCCAGGCTGATGAAGTCCAGCCGCGCGCTCCAGCTCCCGCCGTACTTGAGTCCCGGCGCCAGGAACGACTTCCCGTGCCCACTGCGGTCGGCGGCCGTGAGCAGCAGCCGGTCGATGTCGCCGTGGAAGCGCAGCAGCACCAGCACGGTCAGCACCACCGTCCCGCTCAACAGCAGCACCGCCTTCACGATCTGGATCCAGGTGGTGGCCCGCATCCCGCCCAGCGACACATAGATCACCATCAGGGCGCCGACCCCGATGACCGTCCACGCCTGCGCCGCCTGGCTGGTCCGCCCCAGCAGCAGCGCGACCAGGCTGCCCGCCCCCACCATCTGCGCCACCAAATAGAGAACGGACACGGTGACCGACGACGTCCCCACCGCGATCCGCACCGGCCGCTCGCTCATCCGCGCCGCGATCACGTCGGCCAGCGTGAACCGCCCGCAGTTGCGCACCAGTTCGGCCACCAGGAACAGCACCACCAGCCACGCCACCAGGAACCCGACCACATACAGGAGCCCGTCGTAGCCGAACAGCGCGATGAGACCGGTCACGCCGAGGAAGGAGGCCGCCGACATGTAGTCACCCGCGATGGCAAAACCATTCTCCATCGGGGAGAAGAGCCGCCCGCCGGCATAGAACTCCTCCGCCGAACCATGCCGCTTCCGGCTCACCCACGTCGTGATCCCGAGCGTCACGGCGACGAAGGCACTGAACAGCAGCAGCGCCAGCGTCTGGTGCTGCCCCGTCATGACGCACCACCCTGGACGCCCCGGGTCAGCTCCTGGGTGTCCCAGCGCAGCTCCAGCGCGGCACGGTCCCTGCGCAACCGCGCGTGCCGGGCGTAGGCCCAGGTGAGCAGGAACGTGGTGAGGAACTGCCCGAGCCCCGCCACCATCGCCACGTTCACCGCTCCGGCGACGGGCCGCGCCATCAGCCCGGGCGCCGTCGTCGCGGTCACCACGTACCCCACGTACCAGGTGAGGAAGACGGCGACCCCCGGCACCACGAATCTCCGATAACGGCTGCGCACTTCTTGAAAGGCCGCGCTGCGCTGCACCTCCAGATAGACGTCACGGGCCCGAACGGCCGCCCCGTCCACCTCCGTTCGCGCACCGGGTACGGCCGGTGCCGGCTCCCCGGTGCCGTCCGGCTCGCCCCAGCCGGAGGCCAGCGCGTCGTACCAGGGGTCCTCGTACCTGACTTCTCGGGAGGCCGCGCCGTACTCGCCCTGGTCCTCGTGCCGCCCGGCCGAACTCTCGGAGTCGCCCCCGCCGTCGCGGTGACGCCCGTTGCTTGACTGCATGCCCAAGGATGGACAGATCGGGAAGATCCCCGACTCTTCTTCCCTGGGCTCTTCACCCCATCAGGTGACTCAATCCGCTGGTGGCCGCACCAATCCCTTTCCATAGGCGTAACGCACCGCCTGGGCCCGGTCCTTGAGACCCGTCTTGGCGAACAGGTTGTTGATGTGTGTCTTCACGGTCGCGGTCGACACGTGCAGCTTCCGGGCGATCTCCTGGTTGGTGAACCCCTCCGCGATCAGCACCAGGACCTCGGTCTCCCGCGCGGTCAGCCCGTCGGGCGCCTCGGTGGCCACGGGCGCCGGTTCAGGCTGTGACAGCCGCTCCAGCAGCCGCCGCTGGATGCTCGGCGACAGTCCCGCGTCTCCCGACAGCACGCTCTCCACGGCTCGCACGATCTCGTCACCGCCCGCGTCCTTGGTCAGATAACCGCGGGCGCCGGCCCGCAGCGCCGGGAACAGCGACTCGTCGTCCGCGAACGTCGTCAGCACCACCACCTGGGTCCCGGGGTACTCCGACCGGATCCGCCGGGTCGCCTCCACGCCGTCGCAGCGCGGCATCCTCAGGTCCATCAGCACCACGTCCGGGGAGAGCTCGGCGACCAACCGGACCGCCTCCTCCCCGTCGCCCGCCGCTCCGACGACCTCCACGCCGGGCAGCAGCCCGAGGAGCATCACGATCCCCTCCCTGACCACCGTCTGGTCGTCGGCGACCACGACCCGCGCGGGCTTCTTCTCCCCCTCCGTCTCCGTCATACGGGCACCCTCAACCTCACCTCGAACCCCTCGTCGTCACGCCCTGCCTCCAGCGACCCGCCCAGCAGCTCGGCCCGCTCCCGCATACCCAGCAGACCGTACCCGCCGCCGGCGCCGCTCAGCTCGCCGGGACGACCACCCGAGTCCCGTACGTTCAGCACCACTTCGTGCTCGCCGTAGTCCAGCCGCACCTGGACCTTGGCGCCATGAGCGTGCTTGCGGACGTTCGTCAGCGCCTCCTGGGCGACACGTCGCACGGTCTGCGACGCCTCCGCGGGCAGAGATCTGCGGTCACCCGTCACGGTGATCTCGGCGCCGTCGGTCGAGCCGACGAGTTCGGTCAGGAAGTCCTCCAGCGGGGTGATCTCCCCGCGCAGCGCGGACAGGGCCTGGCGGGTCTCGGCGAGTCCGTCGCGGGCCATTCCCCGGGCGGCCACCACCCGCTCGAGGATCTGCTCCCGGTCGGCTCCGCGCTCGATCAGCAGCCGTGCCGCCTCCAGGTGCACCATCTGGGCGGAGAGGCTGTGGGCCAGCACGTCGTGGATCTCCCGGGCGATCCTGGCCCGCTCCGCCAGCGCCGCCGACTCGGCCTCGGCCGCTCTCGCGGCACGCTCCTGGGCGAGCAGCCGCTGGGCACCTCCCCGGGCCTCGGCGTCGAGTCGCAGGACATACCCGGCGAGCGCCATGCCCACGACGGTGGCCACGGTGGTCAGCCATACGTCGTTGTTGAACGCGGAGTACGAGGCCAGGGCCACGGACGTGACGGGCAGAGCGATCGCGATCGGCAGCCGCTCCAGGGCGGAGATGCCGCAGCCGCACCAAACCACGAGGGCCGGTCCCTGGAAGCCGGTGATCTCCGCCAGGACCGCGATTCCCAGGAGGACGATGATGAGCACCAGAGAGGGCACGAGCCGGTGGGCATAGGTGGTCCGGAAGAATCCCCAGGAGACCACGGCGGTCACGACAACTCCCGCCACCGCCGCGGCCATGCCCCAGCCGTGGACGTGCGACTGGTTGTAGGCACTCCACAGCAGCAGGGCGAGGACGAGCAGTCTCACGCCCCAGGCGAGGGAGCGCCGGGGACGTGAGAGCCCTTCGCGGGCCAGCGCTTCTCGTGAGGGCCAGCGCGTCCAGGCGTTCTCCGTCACACGCCTTCCTTCCTGGTGACCCGGGCCATGTCGTCACCGTACGCCCGGGTGGGGCCGCTCACGGAGGCAGTGGAGGGGAGCGACTGGGCGCGCCAGACGAGGATGCCGGCGCGGACCAGCAGGGTGACCGCCAGTCCGAGCATGAGGGCCGCGCTGTCCTGATGGACGCCGACGACGGCCCCGAGGGCGTAGAGACCGACCCGCACGGCTATGCCGCCGAACCAGACGATTGCGCTGGCCTTGGTGCTCTTGGTCCACACGACGCCGTCGGCTTCCGTCCACACCCGGGTGGTCCAGGCCCAGGCGGCACCCATCACCAGTCCCACCAGCAATTCCGTGCCGAGCAGCGCGGCGGAGGCGGTGCGGTGGTGGGCGTCGAGTATGCCGGGTTCGCGCAGCGCGACGACCGCGAGGATCACGGGCACCAGCCACCAGCGCCTGCCTGTGTCGATCGGGCGGGCGCGGAACTGGCGCACGATCACCACGACGACGACGGCCACGATCAGCAACGCGTTGACGAGCCCGGACATCAGAGCCTCCGTGAGCGGGAAGGGGCGGTGCCGGGAGCGGGAGCTGCCGACGCCTTCGACGCTACGGAAATGCGCAGGTCAGCAGATCGGAGCGGGGGTGGATCACGGGTGGATTCCAGCGAGCGGAATCTCTCCACCCCCAGGTGGAGAACCAGGTGGGGGTGCATCGTCGCCCGACGGGGCCTCGGGTGCGCTGAGGGCCCGGCCCTTGGACGGACCGGCGGGCCCTGGTGGACCGATGCACATCCGGTGGACCGATGGACCTCCGGTGGACCGAGCGATGGGCCTCAGGCTGACCGACGGGCCCCGGCCGGACCGGCGGCGGCAGGCGATCCCGCAGAACGGTCGAATGGAATCACCCAGGAAGGCCGGCAGGCACCTCACAGCACACCTGACGGGCACTTCCTGAGACGGGCCGGCCGGCAACCGCGGGACAACCGGCAGGCACTCCGCAGCACACCCGACGGGCACCTCGCGAAGCACCCGGCCGACATCCCAAGGCCAACCGGCAGGCACCCCGCAGCGCTCAACCCGGCAGGGCACCTCACAAAACGGCGGGCCGATGCTCCACCGGGCAACCGGCGGGCACCCCGCGGAAAACGACCGACCAGCATCTGGCCGGTCAGCCGGCGGTGCCCTGCCGGAGGGGCCGGCCGGGCAGCGGACACCTCACCGCCGCCCGGCCCACCCCGCCTCGGCCCGGCGGTCTCCTTCGGCCAAAGCCCAGCGCAGCGGCTATGCGTCGATCCGTGACCGGTCCAGCGTCGCCGCCGAGCCGGAGATGAACTCCTTGCGGGGAGCCACGTCGTTGCCCATCAGAAGGTCGAATACCTGTTCGGCCGCCTCCAGGTCGGAGAGGTTGATGCGGCGCAGGGTGCGATGGCGCGGGTCCATCGTCGTCTCGGCCAGCTGGTCGGCGTCCATCTCGCCGAGACCCTTGTAGCGCTGGATGGAGTCCTTGTACCGGATGCCCTTGCTCTGGAACTCCATGAGCTTGTCGCGCAGCTCGCGGTCCGAGTACGTGTACACGTACTTGTCCTGGCCCTTCTTGGGCTGGACGATCTCGATGCGGTGCAGCGGCGGCACCGCGGCGAAGACCCGGCCGGCCTCGACCATGGGCCGCATGTAGCGCTGGAACAGCGTCAGCAGCAGGCAGCGGATGTGCGAGCCGTCGACATCGGCGTCGGTCATCATGATGATCTTGCCGTAGCGGGCCGCGTCGATGTCGAAGGTGCGGCCGGAGCCCGCCCCTATGACCTGGATGATCGCCCCGCACTCGGCGTTCTTCAGCATGTCCGTCACCGAGGACCGCTGGACGTTGAGGATCTTGCCGCGGATCGGCAGCAGCGCCTGGAACTCGGAGTTCCGGGCGAGCTTCGCCGTACCGAGCGCGGAGTCGCCCTCGACGATGAACAGCTCGCTGCGCTCGACGTCGTCGCTGCGGCAGTCGGCGAGCTTGGCGGGCAGGGACGAGGACTCCAGGGCCGTCTTGCGGCGCTGCGCGTCCTTGTGCTGGCGGGCCGCGATGCGGGTCCGCGCGGCGGCGACCACCTTCTCCATGACCACGCGGGCCTGGGCGGCGGCGTCGCGCTTGGTGGAGGTGAGGAACGCCTTCAGTTCCTTGGAGATCACGCTGTTCACGATCCGACGGGCCGCCGAGGTGCCGAGGACCTCCTTGGTCTGGCCCTCGAACTGCGGCTCGGCGAGCCGGACGGTGACGACGGCGGTGAGGCCCTCCAGGGCGTCGTCCTTGACGATGTCGTCCTCGGCGACGCGCAGCAGCTTCTTGGCGCGCAGCGCCTCGTTGAGGGTTTCGCGGATGGCCTGCTCGAAGCCGGCCACGTGGGTGCCGCCCTTGGGCGTGGCGATGATGTTGACGAACGACCTGAGGTTCTGGTCGTAACCGGTGCCCCAGCGCAGCGCCACGTCGACGCCGAGTTCGCGGGTGACCTCGGTGGGGGTCATCTGACCGTGTTCGTCCAGGACCGGGACGGTCTCCTTGAAGGTGCCCTGTCCGGAGAAGCGGAGAACGTCGCAGACCGGCTTGTCGGTGGCCAGGTACTCGCAGAACTCGCTGATGCCGCCGTCGAAGCGGAACGACTCCTCGCCCTTGCTGCCGCCCTCGCCGAGGCCGTACTCGTCCCGGACGACGATGGTCAGGCCGGGCACCAGGAACGCGGTCTGGCGGGCCCGCTGGTGGAGCGTGTCCAGGGAGAGCTTGGCGTCCTTGAGGAAGATCTGGCGGTCGGCCCAGTAGCGCACGCGCGTGCCGGTGCGGGTCTTGGGCACCCTCTTGGTCTTGCGCAGCCCGCTCCCGGCCTCGAACTTGCCGTCCGGGCCGACGCCGGTGAAGGCCCCCGGCACGCCTCGGCGGAAGCTGATGGCGTGCACGCTGCCGCCGCGGTCGACCTCGACGTCGAGACGCGCGGAGAGCGCGTTGACCACGGAGGCACCGACGCCGTGCAGACCGCCGGAGGCGGCGTAGGAGCCGCCGCCGAACTTGCCGCCGGCGTGCAGCTTGGTCATGACGACCTCGACGCCGGACAGGCCGGTCTTGGGCTCGACGTCCACGGGGATACCGCGGCCGTTGTCCCGGACCTCGACGGAGCCGTCGTCGTGGAGGATGACGTCGATGTGGTCGCAGTAGCCGCCGAGGGCCTCGTCCACGGCGTTGTCGATGATCTCCCACAGGCAGTGCATCAGGCCGCGACTGTCGGTCGAGCCGATGTACATGCCGGGACGCTTGCGCACGGCTTCGAGGCCCTCAAGGACGAGCAGGTGCCGCGCGGTGTAGTTGGAGCCGTCCCGATCTGCTCCTGCCAGCAGCGCAGTGGACGGCACGGACGTATCGGCGGTCACGCGGTTCGCTCCTCGCTGAATTTCAATGGAGCCCCTTTTGGGTAGGGGGCCGGCTTCGGTCGCCGCTCAGAGGGTACCGAGGCCTGGTAGAGCCGTTGTAACGCCACCCTCGTGGTGAACTCACACTAGTCCAGGGTCGCATGGGTGTTCGATCCCTCGATGGAGTGAAGTACATATCACGTTCCCTTCGAGGCATGAACCATTTAGGCTCCGGGCACGTCCTCACAAACAACCGGCAACCCGGCCGGGAGGATGAGACCGATGAACCGCGCGAACCCGTAAGCACCTAAAACGACGCAATACGGCACATTCGCCGCCAACCGGCAGCAGACGGCCACCTCGAAAGATTTTTTTCGAGGAGAAGCCCCGAGCGGGAACGTTTTCGGGCTGGTTGGATGTTGACCCTGGTACGACAGCTCGTCGAGCTAGAGAAGAGGCGACGTGACTACTGTTCTGACCCCCGCGAGCCACCTGACGGCCGCCGATCGCTGCGACCGCTGCGGCGCCCAGGCATACCTGCGCGTCGTGCTGCTCAGCGGCGGAGAACTGCTCTTCTGCGCCCACCACGGACGCAAGTTCGAGCCGGAACTCAAGAAGATCGCCGCTGAGATACAGGACGAGACGGAACGGCTGACCTCCATTCCGGCCACCGCCTCCGAAGATGAGCGCTGACCTCTCGCATCCACGACGAGCCAGCTCCGGCACAGGCCGGTGAAGGGCGGCCGCTCCTCAGGGAGCGGCCGCCCTCGTCGTATCCGCACAGAGGCCCTCAGGAGCTCTTGTGGGGCCCGCGCGAACCACTGAGGGCACCGCGGGCACCAAGCGCCCGTACGACCTCCGAGACGCGCGTATAGACGCCGGGACTCCCCGGTCGCCCGCAGCCGCTTCCCCACGACACGAGCCCGATCAGCTTCCCGCCGGCGACCAGCGGCCCGCCGCTGTCGCCCTGGCAGGCGTCCGGGCCGCCCCGGGTCTCGCCCGCACACACCATCGAGTCCGCCCGGTAGGTGCCGTCGGCGCCGCCAGGATAGGCCCGCTCGCACGTCGCGTCGGGCAGCACATGGAGTCGCGCCGCGTACAGCCGACGCGAGTAGTCGCCACCGCCCGTGATGTCGCCCCACCCCGAGACCAGGGCACTGGTGCCGGGCTTGTAGGCGGTGTCCCCCCGGGGTGCCATCGCGATGACCGCGCGGCCCGGCAGGGGCTCGGCAAGGGTGAGAACGGCGAAGTCACCGGTGTTCGTGTCGGGGTCGTAGCCGGGATTGACCCGGGCGACGGTCACGGGGATCTCCTGGCCCTGCGTCCCGAGCAGATCCGTGCGGCCTGCGATGACCTTGAGGTCGCGCACCGGGTCGGACGGCCCGCCGATGACCTCGTCGGCCAGGCAGTGGGCCGCCGTCAGCACCGTGGTCCGGCCGATCGCCACCCCGCCGCAGAACTGACCGGCCCGGGTACCTCCGAACCGGTCACGGCTGGACAGTGCGACCGTCCACGGGGCCTGGGAGACGTCGACGGGGAAGCCGCCGACCACGACGCTGTCGGCGACGGCGGGAGACGTGGTGGCCAGCGGTATGGCCGTGCTGACGGCCGCCAGGATCAGCGGCCGGATCAGGGCCGGGGCAACAGAACGGCGCATGCACGCTCCTCACTCTGGGTGGGACTGGGACACCCAGAGTCATCCAGCGCACCGCGACCCGCAGCACGAAGGCCCGGCCTCCGCAGTGGGAGGCCGGGCCTTCGACGCCGTACGACCGCGACCTAGTCGAGGTAGTCGCGCAGCACCTGGGACCGCGACGGGTGGCGCAGCTTCGACATGGTCTTGGACTCGATCTGGCGGATCCGCTCACGCGTGACGCCGTACACCTTGCCGATCTCGTCGAGGGTCTTCGGCTGACCGTCGGTGAGACCGAACCGCATGGAGACGACGCCCGCCTCGCGCTCGGACAGGGTGTCCAGCACCGAGTGCAGCTGCTCCTGGAGGAGCGTGAAGCTGACGGCGTCGGCGGGGACGACGGCCTCGGAGTCCTCGATGAGGTCGCCGAACTCGCTGTCGCCGTCCTCGCCCAGCGGGGTGTGCAGGGAGATGGGCTCACGGCCGTACTTCTGGACCTCGATGACCTTCTCCGGGGTCATGTCGAGTTCCTTGGCCAGCTCCTCCGGGGTGGGCTCGCGGCCCAGGTCCTGGAGCATCTGGCGCTGCACGCGCGCGAGCTTGTTGATGACCTCGACCATGTGCACCGGGATACGGATGGTGCGGGCCTGGTCGGCCATGGCGCGGGTGATCGCCTGGCGGATCCACCAGGTGGCGTACGTGGAGAACTTGTAGCCCTTGGTGTAGTCGAACTTCTCGACCGCGCGGATCAGACCGAGGTTGCCCTCCTGGATGAGATCCAGGAAGAGCATGCCGCGGCCGGTGTAGCGCTTGGCCAGGGAGACCACCAGTCGGAGGTTGGCCTCCAGGAGGTGGTTCTTGGCGCGGCGGCCGTCCTCGGCGATGATCTCCAGCTCGCGCTTGAGCTTGGGGGCCAGCTTGTCGGCGTTGGCCAGCTTGTCCTCGGCGAACAGACCGGCCTCGATGCGCTTGGCGAGCTCGACCTCCTGCTCGGCGTTGAGCAGGGGGACCTTGCCGATCTGCTTGAGGTAGTCCTTGACCGGGTCGGCGGTGGCACCGGCCGCGGCGACCTGCTGCGCCGGCGCGTCGTCCTCGTCCTCGTCGGACAGGACGAAGCCCGCGCTCTCGGTGCCCTCGGGCTCCTCGGCGCCCGCCTTGACCTCCTCGAGAACCTCGTCCTCGAGAATCTCGGCGTCGTCCTTCTTGGCGGCGGTCTTCTTGGCCACCGTCTTCTTGGCGGCGGCGGTCGCGGTCTTCTTCGCGGCCGTCTTCTTGGCGATGGGGGCGGCCTTCTTGGCAACGGCCTTCTTCACGGGCCCCGCCTCCTCGGCCGGGTCGTCGGCGACGGCGGGCGCCACGGCGGGGGCGGCCGTGGCGGTGGCCTTCCTGGTGGTCACGGTCTTCGCCGCGACCGTCTTGGTGGCGGTGCGCTTGGCCGGACTCTTCGCTGCGACGCTCTTACGGGTGCGCTTGGGCTCCGCGGCACTGACCATCAGCGTCACACCCTCTTCCTCAAGGATCTGGTTGAGGCTGCGCAGTACGTTCTTCCACTGAGTGGCCGGAATCTGGTCAGCTTCGAAGGCCCGACGCACATCGTCGCCGGCGATCTGCCCCTCAGCCTTTCCCCGCTCAATGAGAGCCATGACAGAGACGGACTCGGCGATCTCCGGCGGGAGCGTACGGGATGTGCTGGCCGACACGAACAACCTCTCGGAACGTTGGAAAACGGCTTCCGGCCCCGTCCGGGACGGACTGGAGCCGACCGCCGGCTTGGGGATGGGCCGACGGCGCGGGCGGGGGCCGGGAAGATGCACAGCGCCATGAATGGCGTCCGTATTCCCTCCGCGACTGTCACCTCTTAGGTCATCGCGTTGTTCGCAAGAGCGTTACGCCCAATCTACGTGGCCCGAGTCACACCCCGTAAGCGCTCAAAAACGGTCAGACATGGGCAGAGGTTGTCGTTGATGATCTCTCCGGGCCGTTCGGACCACTGCGGAGCCTGCCATACGGCCGCCGCGCAGGTGGTTGTACGACCGCTGCGGAACCTGTCGCGCGACCGGTCACCGCACGCCCCGCCGATCCCGCCGACCCCGCCGCACCGCCGGGCCCCGCCGGAGCCCTGAGGGATCCGGCGGGGCCCGGCGGCGGCCGGCGGAAACGGGTTCCCGGACCGACGGCGCCCCGAGAACGCGGCACCGACCGAGCGCACCGCTCTCGACGCGGGTCAGTGCTCGCGCGGGGCGGGTACCACGCGCTCCACCTCGGGGTGGACGGTCAGCAGCTGACGCATCGCCGACTCGGCCGCGGTGCCGTCTCCGGTGCCGAGAGCGTCGACGATCCGCGCGTGCTGGGCCAGGGACGTCTCGTTCGGCCGCTCACAGCCGGTGACCGGGCCGCCGGACACCTGGAGGGCCGCCGACACGATGCCGGACAGATGCTCCAGCATGCGGTTGCCCGCGATCTGGATGAGCAGCGAGTGGAACTCGGCGTCGGCGCGCGAGAAGGTCAGCGCGTCACCCTGCGCCATGGCGTGGCTCATGATCTCGACCATGTCGCACAGCCGCTGCTGGACGTCCTCGCGCCCGTGCCCGGCGGCGAGACGGGCGGCGAGCGGCTCGATCGTCCAGCGCAGCTCACTGAGCTCACGGCGCTGGTCGTCGCGCTGCGGCCCGAAGGCCCGCCACTCGATGATGTCCGGGTCGAGAAGGTTCCAGTCACTGACGGGACGGACCCGCGTGCCGACGTTCGGGCGGGCGCTGACCAGGCCCTTGGCCTCCAGGACCCGGAGGGATTCACGGACGACGGTGCGGGAGACCTCGAAACGCTGGCCGATCTCCTCGGGGACCAGGGGGCGGTCCGCACCCAGGTCGCCGGAGACGATCATCTGACCCAGCTGTTGGACGAGTTGGCCGTGCAGTCCGCGGCCGCGGCTGCCCGCGGCGCGCCGGCCGACACGGCCCAGCTCCGGATCCGCGCCCTCCCAGGCGGGCGTGCCGACCCGATCGGTGGCGGGGACCTCCGCATACGGGTAGCGGTCGAGTTCGCCCGGGCCGACCAGACCAGAGTCTGCGGAGCGGGCGGCGGTCATCATGGTGTGCGCAAGGGTACTCACGGATCCTTTGTCGGCGCTGCTTCCAACTCCCTTGAGGTCTTTGGTGAAAAGCACACGAAAGGGTGATCGCTCACCCCATCGCAATTGACGCCTTATCGGAAAGAAATGGCCGTTCTACGGGGAGTTGTGCGCACGGCGGGATCGCAAGCGCCCGGTCCGCGGTCATCGGGCCCTGGCTCGCAGGGTGCTGAACAGATACGCGCAGACCAGCGCCACCAGTGACAACGCCAGTGCACCGCCCACAGGTTGGGCGATTACCCGGACCGCACCGACCAGATAACGCTCTCCCCCGAAGGGCCACTTCAGCAGGAACATCTCCCGCATCCGCATCGGGAGTCCGGCGGCCATCCGTACCCCCGTACCCTGCACCGCCCTGTGTACGACGGGCACGACGAGCACGGGTACGGCGAGCACCGCGGCGAGACCGGCCGTGGTGGACCGGAAGACACCGGCCGCCAGTACGCCGGCCCAGGCACAGCCGACGATCAGTGCGAACCAACTCGCGGTCAGTGAGATCCAGTCGGCGGGAACCTGTGCGAGCTCCCGGCCGTAGACGAGGTAGAGCACTTCGGCGTCACAGCCCAGCGTGAGGAACGAGAGCAGTACCGCGGTCGCCCCGGAGACCAGCAGTTTCGCGGTGAGCAGCCCCAGTCGGCGCGGCACGGTGCCGCGGTCCGACGCCAGCGCGGGGTGACGGAACTCGTCTCCGAAGGCCAGTGCCCCGAGCAGTCCCGCGCCGAGCGCCGCCGGGGGCAGCGGCAGCTCCCGCGGCCAGGCCGCGAACAGCCGGGCCTGCGGGGTGTGTCCCACCCGGGCCAGCAGTACGGCAGTGAGGGCGGACACCAGCAGTACGGCACCGCAGGTGAGGAAGCCGGTGCCGATCCCGGCAGCCCGGCGGAGTTCGTAGCGCAGGGGGCGGAGAGGGCTGGGGACAGGGCGGACGGAGATGGGGGGCGGAAGCGGGGAGAGAGGGTCCAGCTCCTCGGCGGCTCCGTCGCGCGCGGGGCCGACCGGCGCCGGGGCGGACTCGCCGCCGGCTGCCGACGCCTTCCGGAGTTCCGGCTCAGGCTGCGGGTGCCGGGCGGGCAGTTGGACGGCGGGGGTCTCGGCGGCTTCCGAGCGGGTGGAGGGCCGGGCTGCGGGAGCGTCGAAGGATTCGGCACGGATCGGCGGCTCATCGCTGACGGCTTCGGCGGATACGGCGCCCGTCGAGGGCCGGACCCCAGGAGCGTCGGCGGATACCGCGCGGGTCGCCGGCTGGGCTGTGGCGGCTTCGGTGTGGCCCGGCGGCTGGGATGCCGGGGCTTCGACGGACACCGGGCGGCTCGGTTGCTGCACGGAAGTGGCGGCCGGTGGCTGGGCGGGCACGGCGGGCGCCGTCCTGGTCGCCCCGGCATGACCGGAGGGTTCGGCGGAGGCGAGGGAGGCCGACGGCTTGGCGAGCGAGGGGGCGGTCGACGGCTCGGCCGTTGCCGGAGCGGGCAACTCGCCGGAGGGGCGCATGCGGGTGGAGCGCTCCGAGTCCGGGGGCGCGGGCGGAGACGTGACGGCCGGGTGGTCAGTGCGGGCTGCGACGGTGGTGTGGGGCTGGGGTTCGGCCGCGTCACAGGGTTCCGTGGCGGCCGTGGGCCGGCTCCGGCCCGGCTCCTGGTCGATGGTGCGCGGCTGCTGCGCGAGGCCCGGGGCGGCCGCTGACTGCAGGCCGCCCAGCTCCGTCCTCGGCTGCGGTGCGACCGCGGGCGGGTCCGCGTCCTTGCGCCCTTCCTGGTGCGGTGCGTCCTGACGGTCGGCGGCAGGCGCCTCTTCGGCCCGCTGCGGATACGTCGGCCGGGCACCGTCCGCCGCGGCCTGCTCCGCCGCGCTCTCAGCGCATCCCCGCTCGCACGCCGGCCACTCCTCGTCGGCTGCAGTCGGCTCACTGCGGGGCGGCTCCTGCCGCACCGGCTCCGGCGCCGCTCCCGCCTCCCGCCCCTCCCCCGTCGGCGGCTCCGCCCCGGCCCCCGGCCCCATGTCGCCGGTCTCGTCGGCGAGTTGGTGGACCAGGATGCCGTGACGGAAGGCGGTCTCGCCGACCTCGGCGGTCGTACTGCCGTACACGGAGAGGCGGTTGCCGTCTTCCCGTACGACCTCCACCGAGCGGTGGGCGGTGCGGGCCTCCTTGCCGAGGGCGTCGGCGAGGCGGGCGGCGTGGGGGCTGCGGACGGCCACACGTGGGCGGAGCCGGGTGCGGGCGAACTCGCCGGCCTCCTGGTCCGCGACGAGCCTGCCGGTCTCCAGGGTGACGACCCGGTCGGCGGTGCGGGCGGCCTCCTTGGGGTCGGCGGTGGTGAACAGAACCGTGCCGCCCTGCGCCGCATGTGCCCTGAGCATGCGGTGCAGCCAGTGGGCTTCGCGGGTGGGGAGGCCGTCCGTGGGTTCGTCCAGGACGAGGGTGTGCGGGTCGGCGAGGAGGGCGCAGGCCAGGCCGAGTCGGCGGTCCATGCCGTGCGACAGCGTGCCGAGGCGCTCCTCGCTGAGGCTGATGAGCCCGACCGCTTCGAGCACTTCGTCGGCGCGCCGGGCCGGTACCCCGGTCGCCGCGCACAGCATGCGCAGATGACCGCGGACGGAGCGGGACGGGTGACCGGGGACGTCGCCGAGAACCACACCGACCTCACGCGAGGGGTGGGCGATGCGGTGCAGGGGGCGGCCCCTGAAGTAGGTGAGGCCGCGGCCCTGTTGGAGTTCGAGCATCAGTCTGAGCGTCGTGGTCTTGCCCGCGCCCGCCCCGCCCAGGAGTGCGGTGACGCGGCCCGCGTCCGCTTCGAAGGTCACGTCGTCGACGGCGGGCGGGTGCGCCTTGCGGGGGTTGCTGGTCAGTCCGAAGGCCTGGATCACCTTAGGGAAGATAGCGCGGAATGACCGTTTTTCCGGGTATAGAAGGTTTTAACCCTGCCCGAGTTCGCGCTGTCGGGCGGTCACACCTCGGGACGGAGCATCGGCGGGTTGAGCAGAGTGGCCCCGCCGGCCCGGAAAAGCTGGGCCGGGCGACCGCCCTGGCGGGTGGTCGTGCCGCCGGTGGGGACGAGGAAGCCGGGGGTTCCGGTCACCTTGCGGTGGAAGTTGCGCGGGTCGAGTGCCACCCCCCACACCGCCTCGTAGACCCGGCGCAGCTCGCCGACCGTGAACTCGGGCGGGCAGAACGCGGTGGCCAGAGACGAATACTCGATCTTGGACCGGGCCCGTTCCACTCCGTCGGAGAGAATCTGGGCGTGGTCGAAGGCGAGCGGCGCGACGGGCTCGCCGTCCCGGCCGTAGCCGCCCTGCGCGAGCAGTTCCTCCACCGGCGCCCAGCGCGCGTTGCTGGCGTCACCGCCCGCGCGCGGCGCGGGGAGGTCAGGGGCGAGGGCGAGGTGGGCGACGCTGACCACACGCATCCGGGGGTCGCGCTTGGGGTCGCCGTAGGTCGCCAGCTGCTCCAGGTGGGCTCCGCCCTCCTGGGCGGGGGCGTCGGGGTCGTGGGCCCGCAACCCCGTCTCCTCCGCGAGTTCCCGCGCCGCCGCCTGCGAAAGGTCCTCGTCGGCCCTCACAAAGCCGCCCGGCAGCGCCCAGCGTCCCTGGAACGGCGACTCGCCTCTGCGTACCGCCAACGCGCACAGGGCATGTCGGCGCACGGTCAGCACGACCAGGTCCACGGTGACGGCGAACGGCGGAAAGGCTGACGGGTCGTAGGGCATGCGGTGATCATAGTCGTCTGCCTGACGATAAACACTCCCTTCGGTACTCACTCCGACGGCTGATCCACTTCGCTCCGGTGTGCACCCTCCGGTTCGCTCCGGCACACGCTCGCGACTCGGACGTCACTTCACCGCGGCCGTGACGCCGTAAGCGCTCGCCTTTTCTCCCGGCAGGAGCTCACACCCCCAGCTGCAGGCCGTCCGCGGCCTCCTCGACCATGGCCAGGCCGAGCCGGCTGACCCGCACCGAGAAAGGCGCACCGGCCACCCGCAGCCCGGTCAGGCCGAGTTCGCCCAGAGGCGCGCTGTGGACCGGGCGGAGGGTGACGGTACCTGCCGGGGCGTCGGGGCGGATGCCGGCGAGCGTGGTGAGGAGCAGGACTCCGGCAGCGGCGGCCGTGGCCGCCGGACGGCAGGCCGCGGGGTGCGGAAGGGGAGCGCTCCCCTCGCAGCGCTGCTCTCCGGCGAACATCTCCGGGAGCCGGTGACCGAAGTGCTCGGCCGCCGCCAGCAGGCCGCGCAGCAGCCCGCCCGCCTCCTTCTCGTAGCCCGCGGCGGCCAGCCCGGCGACCGCCAGTGCCGTCTCCTGGACCCGGACGGCGCCGGACCGATGTCCGAACGGGCTGTGTCCCGCCTCCTTGGCTCCCAGGGCACGCAGCCCCCACCCCGAGTCCATGGCCGGTCCGCCGAGCAGCCGGGCGAGCTGCTCGGTCTGCACCTTGTCGAGCAGGCCGACGGCGAGTTCACCGCCACCGAGCAGGCCGGTGTCGAGAAGGTGCACGGCGGTGGAGCCGAGGTGGGTCAGGGGGCGGCCGTCCGGGGTCAGGGCCGCCGCGGGACGGCCGCCGCCCCGGTCATCGACCCAGAAGTCCGCCCGGAACGCCTTCCTCAGCTCCGCAGCCCACTGCCGCAGCGCGGCACTTCCGGGCCGGCCGCAGACGTCGAGGAGGTCGGCACCGAGCAGGGCGGCCCGGTGGGCGTGGGCCTGGGTCTCGCCACGCGCGGGGCCGCCGGGCTGCGGGTCGCAGAGGTAGGTGTGGTCGCCCACCGTGGTGCGCAGCCAGGTCAGGCAGCGTTCGGCGGCGGGGAGCAGTTCCCTCGTCTCCTGTTCCGGGAGCCCCCAGCGGCGGGCCTCCGACAGCAGGACGGGGAAGAGCAGGGTGGCCTCCGTCCCCGTGCAGCCCGGCGGCAGGTGCGCTCCGGCGTCGCGGCGCGGGCCGGGAATCATGCCGGTCCGCGGTCCCGGACCGCGGAGTTGGGTGCGGGCCAGGGTGCGCAGTGTGCCGGCGGCGAGACGGGTACCGAGGGGCAGGGTCATCCGGGCGGCGGCGAGGGCCTCGGCCGGGGCCAGACCGCACCGCCACGGCGCCCCGGCGGCGAGATAGCAGTCGGAGGGGTGCGCGGGGTCGCGGAGCAGCAACGCCTGGAGGTCGTGGATGCTCGCCCTCAGCAAGGCCGCGGCCCTCGGATCGTCGCCCGTGGCTCTGGCCGGTGCCAGCGGGCTGGTCGCGGCGCGTCCCACGGCGCGCAGGGGGCTCGCGCCGTCCGGGCGCACCCGCAGCTCCACGCTCGCCGTTCCGCCCGGCGGCAGCTCGAACTCCCAGCGCAGCAGTCCCGCCGAGGCCAGCGC
Source organism: Streptomyces sp. NPDC001980 (assembly GCF_040296885.1). Lineage (NCBI taxonomy): Bacteria > Bacillati > Actinomycetota > Actinomycetes > Kitasatosporales > Streptomycetaceae > Streptomyces > Streptomyces sp. NPDC001980. Next base: position 162,421 of record NZ_JBEOYD010000020.1, read on the forward strand.
GTCGGATGGTGGCGGGTCCGCCGTGACCGAGGCGTTGCCGGTGGGGGTGGTCCAGCGGAGGCCGGAGTCGTGGACGCTGGCCGGGAGTTCTGGCCCCGAGGTGCCGGATGCGATGGCGCTCAGGTCGGCCAGGTCCGTGCCGAGGGCCACCTCCAGAGGCAGGCGCAGGGGGTGGGGTGCGCAGTTCCGCACGGTGATGCGCTCGGTGCCGTCGGCGTGCCGGATTCGTTCCACGACGACGTCCGGATCCGGTCCCGCCGCCGGGGAGGCCCGGAGCGTGCCGACGAAGCGGGCGGAGTCCGCCCCCGTCATCCGGGCCTGCACGGCGAGCGGTGCGCGGCCTGCGACACGGACCTGGCAGCGCGCGAGCAGCCGCCGGCCCGCGCGGTAGAACCCTTCCAGCCCCTGGCCGGTCAACTGACCGTGTTCGGTGGAGATGGCGAGGCCGGGCAGCGCGACGCAGATCAGGGCGGTGTGCGTGGGCGGCAGCCCGCCGACGCGCCCCGGGCCCGGGGGAACCGGCCGGGCGAGGGTGGGCCGGGGTGCGCGGCCGCGCTGCTGCGCGTGGCCCTGGCCGCCTTGCGCCGGCGGCCAGGGCGGGCCGTCCCGCAGGCGGCGGTTGTCGGTGGCGGTGGAGGGCGGAGTCGGCTGATGCATGAGGACGCTTCTTCTGCGCGCTGTGCGCCTGTGATGTGCCGGGCACCGGACGGAGGGCTTCGGGGGGACGGGGGACGGACGGCGGCACGGCCCGTCCAGGCGTTCCGCCACTCAGGTGAACGGAGACGGACTCCTCCTGGTCACGCCCCCGCCTGCCGAACCCGATCCGACGTCGACGCGGTGCTGCGTCGTTCGGACCGGTCGGCCTGCGCCTGTGGCTGCGCACCCGCTGGTACGGCAAGCCGGTGCGACGCCCGCCGAAGCGAGGGTGGTCATGGCGTGGCGTCCCTGCGACGAGGCTCCGCGCCCAGTGGACGACATCACCGGCCCAGGTCCGGACGGCTGCCGCACATGGCCGTCCCCCGTTCATTCATCCCCCTCGTTGCAGCCGGTCCCGGATCGCCTGCCCTCCTGCGCGGCTCGGCCGCCTGTCTCACTCCGCTCCGCCTTCTCCGCCGCACGCGTACGCGTGCGGCCCGGCCCGGCGGCGCCGGGGCGGGTGTGCCCCGAGCGCACCCGCCCGGGCCGGGTTCCGGCCGGCCGCGGACGTCGGTCGTCGGCGGTGTCTGCAGTGCGTGGAGGGCGGCCACGGCGGGTGCCGGACCGGGCGGCCGCCGACTCGTCGGCATCGTGGTGAGCCGGAGCGGCGTCGCCGACTGCAGCCGTCCCGTCCGCCGGCACGCGGCCGACGCGGTCCGTGGGTTCCATCCGTCCGGTGAGTTCCATCCGTCCAGCAGTGCGTTCCGCGCTTTCCGTGCGTCGTTCCGTCCGCAGGCAGCGGCGGATCGACTCCGGGTCCAGTCCCTCGTTGCAGGCCTGGTGGAGCAGGTTGGCGAAGAGGTAGTCGGGGTCCGCGCCCAAGGCCATCGCGAAGGCCTCCCGTGCCTCCAGGTCGTCGCCGGTCGACCAGGCGACCCAGCCCGCCAGCGTGAGGGGAGCGGCGGCGTGTTCGCCGTAGGGGCCGACGCAGCGGCGGGCAAGGGCTCGCCACAACCGCAGGGCCGGTCCCGCCTCGTCGCCCTCCATCCAGGCGGCCGCGCGGTCTCGGGTCGTGCGGTCCTGCAGTCCGAGAATCAGCGTCGCGGCCTCGTCGTGGGAGAGCAGGGTGTCGTCACGGGCATCCGCCCGGTGGGTGCCGGACACGGGGGTGGCAGCGGCGTACCGGTCGATGACCCGCCCGGCGAGGGCGAGGGTCTCCTCGGCCACGTCCGCGCGGAACGCGTCGTCGAGGATGCGGGGCACCAGTGCCATGCCGGCGCTGTCCAGGGCGATCTCCTGCTCCGGCACGGCGCCGGTCTCCCAGGGGAGCAGCCTGGCCCGCAGCTCGCGCAGGCTGCCGCGGACCTGGATCCCGGCGTAGGTGGCGGCGGCCGCGAGCACGGAGGTGCCGGGCAGGCCCATGGGGGTGCCGTCGGGCGGACAGCATTCCTCGGTCGGGCAGCAGTACGACCAGAAGCGGCCGTCCGAGACGCACAGTGCCTCGATCACCGGCACGTCCAGCCGACCGCACTCAAGACGCAACAGCTGGGTCAGCGGAGCGAGCCGGTGCATCACGTCCCGGCCCGATTCGCCGGGCGCCGGTTCCTGGCAGACGTAGGCGACCATCTGCTCGGGCCGGGCTCCCCGGCGCTCGCCGCCGGTCACCAGGCCCTGTGCGAGCTGGCGCGCGGCCGACTCCCAGTCGTCCTTGTTGGCGGGGATGCCGAGCCGGGCCCGTCCGCCGAAGCGGCCGCGGCCGGCGCGGTCGTGCAGGGCCACCAGCACCATGCTGTCCTCGGGGCGGTACCCCAGCAGATAGGGCAGCGCGTCGGCCAGTTCGGCCGGGGTGCGCAGGGTGACCTGGGTGTCGTGGGCGGATGGTCCGAGAGGGACCGCGCCTCGGGTGATGTCGCCGTTTTCGGAGGGTCCGGTGGTTTCGCTGTGATTCGTCATGCGCAGACGATCTCGCGGATCTTGTGATTCCGGTTGGGCCTGTGGATAAGTCAAATCAGGGACACGACAAAGCCGTCTCCGGTATCCACAGCCCGCCCGGCTGTCGGTCCCGTCCTGTTGTATGGGACGCATGGAGCACACGAGCAACGCGGAACTGCGGGCCCGGGCGGACACCGTCCTCGCCCGTCTCGTCGGGGACGACACGGGCACTGCCCGGCTGCGCGAGGACCAGTGGCGGGCGATCGAGGCGCTGGTCGCGGACCGGCGCCGGGCCCTGGTCGTCCAGCGCACGGGCTGGGGCAAGTCCGCGGTGTACTTCGTGGCGACCTCGCTGCTTCGCGCCTCGGGCAGCGGCCCGACGGTGATCGTCTCCCCGCTGCTCGCGCTCATGCGCAACCAGGTGGAGGCCGCGGCCCGGGCCGGCATCCACGCCCGCACCATCAACTCCTCCAACACGGAGGAGTGGGAGTCGATCCAGGCGGAGATCGCGGCCGGCGAGGTCGATGTCCTCCTCGTGTCCCCGGAGCGGCTCAACAACCCGGACTTCCGCGACCAGGTCCTCCCTAAGCTCGCTGCGGCGACCGGACTGCTCGTGGTGGACGAGGCCCACTGCATCTCCGACTGGGGCCACGACTTCCGGCCCGACTACCGGCGGCTGCGCACCATGCTGGCCGACCTGCCGCCGGGCGTGCCGGTGCTGGCGACCACCGCCACGGCCAACGCACGCGTGACCGCCGACGTGGCGGAGCAGCTCGGCACCGGCGGCACCTCGGACGCGCTGGTGCTGCGCGGCCCGCTGGACCGGGAGAGCCTCAGCCTGAACGTGCTGCGGCTGCCCGACGCCGCGCACCGGATGGCCTGGCTCGCGGACCACCTGGACGAACTGCCGGGTTCCGGCATCGTCTACACGCTCACCGTGGCCGCCGCCGAGGAGGTCACCGCGTTCCTACGGCAGCGCGGGCACCCCGTGGCGTCGTACACGGGGAAGACGGAGAACGCCGACCGGCAGCAGGCCGAGGACGACCTGCTCGGCAACCGGGTCAAGGCACTGATCGCCACCTCGGCGCTCGGTATGGGCTTCGACAAGCCCGACCTCGGGTTCGTGGTCCACCTCGGCTCGCCCTCCTCCCCCATCGCCTACTACCAGCAGGTGGGCCGCGCGGGCCGCGGTGTCGAGCACGCCGAGGTGCTGCTGCTGCCGGGCAGGGAGGACGAGGCGATCTGGGACTACTTCGCCTCGCTCGCTTTTCCGTCGGAGGATCTGGTGCGCCGCACCCTGGACGTTCTCTCCCGGGCCGGCGGCTCCGTGTCGCTGCCCGCGCTGGAGCCACTGGTGGAGCTGCGCCGCTCCCGGCTGGAGTCCATGCTGAAGGTCCTCGACGTGGACGGCGCGGTCAGGCGGGTCAAGGGCGGCTGGGTCGCGACCGGGCAGCCGTGGGCGTACGACGCCGACCGGTACGCCTGGGTGGCCAAGCAGCGCGAGGCCGAACAGCAGGCGATGCGCGAGTACGCGGCCACGCCGGACTGCCGGATGGAGTTTCTGCAGCGCCAACTGGACGACGAGGCCGCGAAGCCCTGTGGCCGCTGCGACAACTGCGCGCGGCCCCGCTTCACGGCCGACACCACCTCGGCCGCGCTGGACGCCGCGCGGGTCGATCTGGGCCGCGCGGGCGTCGAGGTGGAGCCCCGCCGGATGTGGCCGACCGGGCTGCCGGCGATCGGCATCGATCTCAAGGGGCGCATTCCGGCCGGTGAACAGGCATCGGCGGGACGGGCCTTGGGACGGTTGTCGGACATCGGCTGGGGCAATCGGCTGCGACCGCTGCTCGCTCCCCAGGCCCCGGACACGCCGGTGCCGGACGATGTCGCCCGTGCCGTGGTGGACGTACTGGCCGACTGGGCGAAGGGACCCGGCGGCTGGGCCCCGGGCGCGGCCGGCCCGCAGCCGCGGCCGACGGGTGTCGTCACCGTGGCCTCGCGTTCCAGGCCCCGGTTGGTCCACTCCCTGGGCGCACGCATCGCGGAGGTCGGCAGGCTGCCCCTGCTGGGTTCCGTGGAGTACGCGGGCGAGGCGGCTCGGGTCTCGCGCAGCAACAGTGCCCAGCGCCTGAAGGCCCTCGACGGTGCGCTGACCGTGCCGCCCGGCCTCGCCGTCGCCCTCGCCGAGGTCCAGGGGCCGGTCCTGCTGGTGGACGACTTCACCGAGACCGGCTGGACCCTGGCGGTGGCGGCGCGCATGCTCCGCAGGTCCGGGGCGCGGGGGGTGTTGCCGCTGGTCCTCGCCGTTCAGGGCTGACCGGCCCGCTGCTGTTCGAAACGGTGCCGGGTGCGGCGTACGAACGTGCCGTGCTCGAACGTCCCAGGGGTCGCCGGGCACCTCATCGGGTAGGGATATAAGCCACGCACCGCCAGATAACAGTCGGTGGCCCCATTTGCTCGTTGCCGCATCCAAGTTCGACAGCAAGAATTGAGGTCCGCTCCCCGCACGGCTCGTCCGTGATCCGGTTGGGCTTTGCTGCGGTGCGCGCGGCCCCGAATCCGATCTCGCCCGCAGTGTGGGCGCGTAGCCGAAGGGAGGAACGTGACCTTCGGATTCGCTCCGTCCTCGGCGGCATCGTTGTCGACGTCCGCGTCCGCCGCTTCCGCCAGTCGTCTGCTCGAGCCCGCGGAGTGGGCCGACGCCGGAATACCGCTGCTGCGCAACCCTCGCGAGGTCGTCAGCGGTCTGCACACCCGGCATCGCCCCCGACCGGGCACCGCGGTCGTCGCCGTCCTCGATCCGGAGGAACGGCTGTGTGCCAGCGCGTCCTTCGGCCGGCGCTCGGCTCCGGCCGACGGCTGGATGTTCCGCAACGCGCTGCTGGCCCAGTTGCGCCGGGTCATCCCGCACGACCTGCGCCGCCGCACCCCGGTGCGGACCGCCGTACTGCTCTACTGCCGCGAGGGGGACGCGCGTTGGACGGAGGAGGACGGTGCCTGGATGTGGGGGCTGCGGGACGCCTGCACTCTGCACGGGCTGCGCTGCGGGGCGTACATCACGCTGACGCACGACGGCTGGCAGGTGCTCGGCGAGGGGCGCGGCGGACGGCGTCCCAACGCCGACTCGCCTCCCGAACCCTTTGCCCTGTCCGAAGCCCCACCCCTGTCGCCGCGTACCGGCGGCGCCGTCTCCGAGGTACTGCGCCGCGCGGCCGCCCGCTGAACCCCGGCCCCTGCAAGGGAGCACCGGCCGGGCACGCCCCGCCGGGCACGGCGCCCTGAAGACGCCCTACGGGGTGCTCGGCGTCACGCCGCGCTCCGCGCCGGAGCGGACATCCCGCCGTCCCACCGTCCGGTCACCCGGAGGAACCGGCCCGGTGCCCGCGCTCCGGATCCTCCGCCCGCCGAACGGCCACCACCGCGACGGGCAGCGGCCCGCGACGGTCGTCCGGGCATGCCGAAGGCGCCACCGTGCGAGTCACCGCCGCGGCCCCTTCGGTAACTCCGGAGTCCCAGAGGTGCCGGAGGCAGCTCAGACGCCTGCGCCCAGCACCGAGTTGATGCGCTGCGGGTCGCCGCAGACGATCAGCAGGGCGCCGGCCCGGGAGAGGGCCAGCGGCAGGGCGGTGGCGGCGACGGTGTCGGGGCCGCCGTTGACGGCGACGACGACCACGGAGCGGGTCACGGCACGGGAGGCGACGGCGGCGTCCGCGTAGAAGACGTCGTCGCCCGCGTCGTGCTGGGCCCAGTAGGAGGCTTCGCCGAAGGACAACTCGTGGTCGGCCCACGGATGCTGCGCGCCGGTGGTGATCACCAGCACGTCGCCGGGGGCACGACCCGATTCGAGGAGCAGGTCCACTGCTTCCTCGGCCGCGTCGAGAGCGCTCTCGACCGAGGCCGGGATCAGCTGGATCTGCGGGGCCGCCGCTGCCGCGGCGGGGACGGCCGGGCCGGGCTGGCCTGGCTTGGCCACGTCACGCGGCGAGCGCTGCACCGGCGGCGTGGGCCGCTGAGGGCCGGGACGACCGGGACGCGACGGAGCCGCGGGGCGGGGGCCGGGTACGGGACGAGGGGTCGGCGCGGTACGGCCACTGGCCGGAGTGGCGCGGGGACCCTGGGCACTCTCGTGAATCTGAGGCTCCTCGGGAAAGAGAGGCATGAGCTGATATTTATCAAACGTTGGTGCAGGTCACGTGAACCGGGTGGCACAACTGTGCGACCGGAACGTCAGAAATCGAAGCCGAGCTGACCCTCGATCTCCGGAACGCTTCCCTCCGCCCAGCTGCGGACCTTCTTGAGGTGCCGCCACTGGGGCAGCGCATCAAGATACGCCCACGACAACCGGTGGTACGGGGTGGGGCCCCGCTCCTCCAGTGCGGCCTTGTGCACGGGCGACGGGTACCCGGCATTGTCCGCAAATCCGAAGTCTGCATGGTCGATACCCAGTTCGGCCATCATTTTGTCGCGCTGAACTTTGGCGATCACCGAGGCAGCGGCCACCGCCACACACGATCGGTCACCCTTGATGACCGTGCGCACCCGCCACGGAGTACCCAGGTAGTCGTGCTTCCCGTCGAGGATGACCGCGTCCGGACGCACCGGCAAGGTCTCCAGGGCTCGGATCGCCGCGAGTCGCAGTGCGGCCGTCATCCCGAGGTCGTCGATCTCCTCCGGCGAGGCATGCCCCAGGGCGTAGGACGTGACCCACCCCCGCAGCACCTCGGCAAGTTCCGTACGCCGCTTGACGGTCAGCAGCTTGGAGTCGGTGAGGCCCTCGGGCGGTCGGCGAAGACCGGTGACCGCGGCACAGACAGTGACGGGCCCGGCCCAGGCACCGCGCCCCACCTCGTCGACACCGGCAATGACCTTCGCTCCGGTCGTGGCGCGAAGGGAGCGCTCGACGGTGTGAGTAGGCGGTTCGTACGGCATGGCGCCCTTAGGGTACGCCGCACTGATCCCCGAGCGACACCCCGGCCTCCCGGACCACGCCGGGGGCCGCCGGAGCCGCGGCTCACGCCCCGCGCGACAGCAGCAGCGGAAGCATGAAACGGTCGATCATCTCCTCGATCTCCTGGTCGTTCCATTCGCTTCCAGAAATCTTGTTCCGGTACATCATCATGGCCGGAATGGCGTCGAGGACATAGCCGTTGGCCGCGTCCGCACGCACCTCTCCCCGCTCAATGCCGCGGGTGACGATGTCACCGATCAGCTGGATCGTCGGCCCCACCACCCCGTCGAAGATCACGCCATGGAACCGCTCGACCTGCAGGGGATCGCATTCGTGAATCACGGACCGAAGGGCGAAGCCGGGGCGCGAGAACATCGCGTCCCGGGCCTGCCGGCACAGGGCCAACAGGTCTTCGCGCACACTTCCAAGGTCGGGGGCCTCCTCCAGACGTGGCAGGCCGGCCTGCAGCGCGTCGGCGACCAGTTCCTCCTTGGAGGGCCAGCGGCGGTAGACCGCCGCCTTCCCGGTCTGGGCGCCGGCGGCGACGCCCTCCATGGTGAGGCCGTTCCAGCCGACCGTGCTGAGCTGCTCCAGGGCGGCGTCCAGGATCGCGCGTTCGAGGACCGCACCGCGCCGACGAGGGGAGGCCGCCTGAGGGGCAGCGGCAGTCCAGCGCGAGGTAACCATCTGATGTTTCTCCAGCGAGCGAGGGGAAGCGGGAATTCCGGAGCGGGGGGCGCGGCGCGCGACGGCAAAGGGGGACGCGACACACGACGCGCAATTAAGTGAACGCTTGCGTTCTCTACCGAGGACTCACTACCGTTGACGCGACAGTGAACGCTGGCGTTCACTAACACCTTCGTGGGGGATCCATAGTGACAACCTCTCAGCTGATACCGGACCAGAAACCAGGTGCGGCCCGCCGGCAGGGGCGTCCCGGCATCGCACTCACCGTGATTGCCGCCTGCCAACTCATGGTGGTACTTGACGCGACGATTGTGAACATCGCGCTCCCGCACATTCAAGAGGCGCTCAAGTTCAGCACCACGGACCTCACGTGGGTGGTCAGCGCCTACACGCTCACCTTCGGCGGCCTGCTGCTCCTCGGCGCGCGGGCCGGCGACATCCTCGGCCGGCGCCGGGTGTTCATGACCGGCATCCTGCTGTTCACCTTCGCCTCGCTCCTCGGCGGTCTCGCCCAGGAACCCTGGCAACTGCTCGCCGCCCGCGCCCTCCAGGGTGTCGGCGGCGCGATCGCGTCGCCGACCTCGCTGGCGCTGATCACCACGACGTTTCCCGAAGGCCCGGAGCGGAACCGCGCGTTCGGCGTGTTCGCCGCCGTCTCCGCGGGCGGCGGGGCCATCGGTCTGCTGGCCGGCGGGATGCTCACCGACTGGCTCGACTGGCGCTGGGTGCTCTTCGTCAACGTACCGATCGGGCTGCTGATCGCCGCTCTCGCCCCGCAGTACATCAACGAGTCCCAGCGGCACCCCGGACGCTTCGACATCGCGGGTGCGCTGACCTCCACCCTGGGCATGGCCGCCCTGGTCTACGGCTTCATCCGGGCCTCGGAGGAAGGCTGGCGCGACGGTCTGACACTCGGGTCGTTCGCCGCCGCGGTGGTCCTGCTGCTCGCCTTCGTCTTCATCGAGACCCGGGCGAAGGAGCCCATCACCCCGCTGCGGATGTTCGCCGACCGCAACCGCTCCGGCACCTACGTGATCATGCTCAGCCTGGCCGCCGCGATGTTCGGGATGTTCTTCTACATCGTGCTGTTCGTGCAGAACGTGCTGGGCTACAGCCCGATCAGGGCCGGTCTGGCCTTCCTGCCCGTGACGGCGGCCATCGCCGTCGGCGCCGGGCTCTCGCAGCGGTTCCTGCCCGTCCTGGGCCCGAAGCCGTTCATGATGACCGGTTCGGCGCTCGTGGTCGTCGGACTCACCTGGCAGACGTTCATCAAGCCCGACAGCTCCTATCTCGGCGGAATCCTCGGGCCCATGCTGGTCTTCGGCTTCGGTATGGGGCTGAACTTCGTGACGGCGACCGTCACCGCGGTCTCCGGTGTCGCCCAGCACGAGGCCGGGGCGGCTTCCGGGCTGCTCAACGCCATGCAGCAGGTCGGCGGCTCGCTGGGGCTGTCCATCCTGACCACGGTGTTCGGTTCGGCCAGCAAGGACGAGGCGAAGAAGCAGCTGCCGAAGTTCCTCGCCGACGGTTCGCCGGAGCAGAAGGCGGAGTTCGCCAAGACCCGTCAGCTGCCCGCGCCGTGGGGGCACGAGGTGCTCGCGCACGGCATCTCGACCGCGTTCATCCCCGCCGCCGTCATGGCCGGGCTCGGGCTGCTCACCGCCTGGCTGGTGATCAAGGTCCGCAAGAGCGACCTCGAAGCGCTCGCCGGCACGGCCGGCCCGGGGGTGGGCTGACCCCGCCGGGTCCGCGCAGAGCCGCGGATGACCGGACCTCAGCCAGGGGACAGACGGCAGAGGCCGAGGTCCGGCCATCCGCATCGCAGCCACGAGCGTCACGGCCATGGGCGCCACGGCGACAAGCGCCACGGCCACTGGCATCAGGTCCACTGGCATCACGGCCACAAGCGCCACGGCCACTGGCATCACGGCCACTAATACTGCGGCCGCAACCACCACGGTCACCGGCGCCGCGGACACCCTCGCAAGAGCCCATCCGGTCCCCATCGCCCACGCACCCCCAGCGGCTCGCTTCCTGCTCCGTGCTCCGTCCGCACTCGGACAGAGCGCGTTGCGGTTGCCGGGAAAACGCCTCGCGGTCACGCAGAGTTCCCATCGGGCACGGAGAGTTCCGAAAGGGTCCCGGGGGGCGCGCTTTCAGCGCAGATGCGGCACCGTACTTCCAGGCCACGGGCCCCTGCGGTGCAGTCGACGCGGACCTGTATGAAGCCGGGGAGCGCCCGACTCAAGCACCCGAGTCAGACCGTGGCACGTCTGCCGACGTCATCCGCCGACAGCGGACCCCGCCCCCGCCGGTACCCATTCCGGCAGCTCCTCTGTCCGCTCCACCCATGCGGCCGGCGGCGCTCCCGCCCTGCCGCCCGCGAGCACGCCGCCCACGATGGCGCAGGTGGTGTCCACGTCGCCGCCCACCTGGGCGGTCGCCCAGAACGCCGTCTCGTAGTCGCCGAGGGCGCGTGCCGCCGACCAGAGCGCGAAGGGCACGGTGTCATGGGCCGTCGTACGGCGTCCGCAGCCCAGGACGGCCGCGACGGTGCCCGCGTCGGCGTAGTCGAGCATGTCGCGGGCGCGCCGCAGGCCCTGGCCGACGGCGCTTTTCGGGACGAGGGCGACGACCCCGTCGAGGAGCGCCTCGGGGCTCGGCGGGCCGCCGGGCGCGGCTGCCAGCGCCGCCGCAGCCGCCACGGCCATGGCACCGGCCACGGCCTCCCGGTGCTGGTGCGTGGGGTAGGCGGAGATCTCGGCCTGGTGCGTGGCCTGCTCCGGATCGTCCGCGTACCAGGCGCCCAGGGGTGCGATCCGCATCGCCGCGCCGTTGCCCCAGGATCCCCGCCCGTCGAAGAGCCCGGCGGCCAGCTCGCGCCAGTCGCCGCCTTCCCGGACGAGGCGCAGCAGGCGGTTGACGGCGGGCCCGTAGCCCCGGTCGAAGTCGTGGTGCGCGGCGAAGGAGTGGGCCAGCGCGTCCTGGTCGACGCGATGGTGGGCGGCCAGGACGGCGACGACGGAGCAGGCCATCTCGGTGTCGTCGGTCCACTGCCAGGGCGCCGGGGGCAGCTCCCGCCGCTTGAGCAGCGGGTAGTTCACCGGCACGAAGAACTGCGAGCCCAGCGCGTCGCCGACCGAGAGTCCGCGCAGGCTGGCCAGGGCGCGCTCCAGGCGCCCCGGGGTCGGGGAATCAAAGGAGGAGGTCATCGCGGCCAGCCTAGCCGCTCATCCAGTAGGACTCCGGGTCCCGCCAGCGGTCGAACGGCTGGTTGAGCGTGTACTTGCCGTCGTCCCCGAGAACGAGCATCCGCATCTCGGCGTTCCCGGGGTTGGAGAGCGACTCGAACTCCGCGACCGTCCAGTGGAACCAGCGCATGCAGAACAGCCGCATCGCCAGGCCGTGGGTCACCAGGAGCACGTTGGGCGGGTGGTCCGGCGCCTCGAAGCTGCGGAACAGGCTCTCCAGGAAGCCGCCGACACGGTCGTAGACGTCGGCCCCGGACTCCCCCTGCGGGAAGCGGAAGAAGAAGTGACCGTACGCGTCCCGGTACGTCTTCTGCAGCCGCACGTCGTCGCGGTCCTGCCAGTTTCCCCAGTCCTGCTCACGCAGCCGGGGCTCCTCGCGCACGCGTATGAGATCCGGGTCCAGGTGGAAGGCGCGGAGGGTCTCGTGCGTACGGCGGTAGGGGGAGACGTACACGCTGACACGCTCCCGGCCGAAGATCTCCCGGACGCGTTTTCCGGTCTCTTCGGCCTGCCGCCAGCCCCGCTCGGTCAGGGCCAGCGCGTGGTCGGGTTCCCGCTCATACACGGAGTCGTCGACATTGCCGGTTGACTCGCCGTGCCGGACAAGGACGATGCGCCGTGGTCGTGCCATGCCAAAACCCTAGATCGAGTGACGAAAAATCGAGCACTCGGATGGGCCCCATACAGCGCAGGTCACACAAATCGAGGGTTGGATAATCAAACGATCCAGCTCGGTTCGAGCTCCACGATGTCCCCCGTGAGGGCCGCGATGTCGGCCTCCGTCTGGGCGCGCAGCGCCAGCCGCTCCACCCGTTCGGTGCGGTACTTGCCGTGCTCGGCGGCCGACCGCCACATCGAAAGGATCATGAACTCGTTCTCCGGAGCCTCCGCGAACATGCCGCGGATCATGCCGGGCGAGCCGGCCATCGCCGGGTTCCAGACCTTCTCCTGCATCAGCGTGAAGTGTTCGACGCGCTCCTCGTGCACCCGGCAGAGAGCCACCCGGACCAGGTCGCTGTCCGTGAACCGCGGTTCGAAGCCGGTCTTCACGTCGAACCGGTACTCGAACAGTTTGACCTGCTGGTCCTTGTACGTGCCGGACTGGGACGCGGCCAGGCGGTCGTGCGAGCGCGCCATGAAGGAGTCGTAGAAGGCACGACTCTCCCAGAAGGCGAAGATGTGCGCCACTCCAGGTCGCTGCCGACTCCAGCCCCCGCCCTGTCCCCGAAATCCCGGCTCCCCCGGAAGCCCCGCCCATTTCCGCTGCCCCCGCTCGAAGCCCCGGCGGTCAACCACGGTGCAGCGAATCCACTTGACCAGCACCGCGCCATCGTAAGGCCATGGGGCGTGGCGCTGGTCACGCTCCGGCAGAGATCACCCGCGCATACGCCCCCGCGCGCGTGGCACGATGGACAAAGAGCCTTGGCAAACCATCAGTTGGGGCAGTGACCTCTAGGGGGAAGGGGACGCGTGGTGAGCGGTTTCAGCAAGGCGATCCGCAAGGTCGAGGTCGCGGTGAAGTGGGATCCCAGCCCTTCCGGGCAGCCGCCCACCGATCTCGACGTCGTCGCCGGGACGTTCACGACGGTTGACCCGTACGGAACTCCGGCCTATCTGGTGCACTTCGACAGCCGTTCGCCCGACGGCACGATTTTTCTCAACCGGGACAGCCAGGACGGCAAGGGCTTCGGCTGGGACGAGGTGATGACGCTCGAACTGGACCGGCTCGACAGCCGGTACGCGCGCGTGGTCGTCGGAGTCGTCATCCAGCAGCGGGCCACGCACCGGACGTTCGTGAACGTCCTGAACCCGGCCGTCCGCGTCCGGGAGGGCTACAACGTGCTGGCCGAGGACGACTTCGGCTCGGTCCTCGGGGCGACGGCGGCGACCGTCGCGGAGTTCGTACGCGACGGGTCCGGCGACTGGAGTTTCCGGCCCGGGATGCACGGCTTCGAGGACGACCCGGTGGTCTTCAGCCGGGAGATGGGCGGACTCGGCCGCCCCTGACGGCGGCCGATCGCCCGTGACAGGCGAACGGTAAGGGGCGCCGGCCACGGCCTTCGCCCCTTACTCCACGTCACATCGACTCGTACTGGCGCAGAGCACTCATTCCTGGCATGCGCTGTTCCTCGTACCGGCGGGGCACGCACGTACGGTCAGAGACCGAGCAGTTCCGCGAGGGTGCCACCCAGGACGCGATCGCGCAGTGCACCCGGCGCGGTGACGCGTTCGACGGTGGCGCGGGCGAGGAACGGGTCACCGTAGGGCGCGTCCGAGCCGAACAGGGTGCGGTCAGGCACCTCGTCGATGGCCAGTCGCACCGCGAAGATGATGTTCGCCGTCGACAGTTCCAGGTAGATGTTCGGGGTGTCCCGGGCCAGCTCAATGGCCGTCAGCCAGTTCAGACCGCCGAGCTGGCTGATCACCACGGGGACGGTCGGGTGACGGCGCGCGAGACCGGCCAGAGTTGCCAGGTCTCCCGACGTGGTCGGCGCGAACCCGTGCACGACGACCGGCAGCCCGCCGTGGCCGGCGGCTGCCCGGAGGACCGGCTCGATCCGTCCGGCCCCATCCGGTGGTGGGGTCAGCTCACCGATGCCCCGAAAACCCCGGCCCACGATCTCCTTCTCGACCTCCGCCGCGATCTGCTCGGCCGACTGGTCCAGACGAACCTTGCCGAACCCGATGAAGCGATCCGGGTATGCCGCGCACGCCGAGTCCAGTTCCTGCCACGCGGCCCGGTAGCTGTCCGGACCGTTGGACTGTCCGCCGATCGTCTCGCCCAGCACACTCATCTCACGCCGCAACGAAGCCAGATCAGTGGCCCGCTCGGGATGGGGCCGGGTGCCGAAGAGCACGGCACGGTCGGCTCCTGCCTCGTCCAGCAGGGCGATATGGCTGTGCACAGGATCGTGGACATGGCTGTGCGCATCGATGATCAACGAGTTCTCCTGGTCAGGATCGGTGACAGCGATGGAATGCTGCCGTCGGTCCCATCGTTGAGGGCTGACACCATGGCAAGGTCAAGCGCAGTGGAGCAGCGATGCTGATCGGGCAACTGGCCAGGAGAACCGGGACGAGCGAGCGCCTTCTCCGGTACTACGAGAGCGTCGGCCTACTCGCCTCGAGCCGTCAGGCCAACGGGTACCGAGACTACGACGATGCCGCCGAGCAAACGGTCGGACAGATCCGCTCCCTGCTGGCGGCCGGGTTGTCCACAAGCCTGATCCGGCAGGTACTGCCCTGCTCCCTCGCCGACGGCTCGCTACGTCCGTGTCCGGGAGTGCTGGACAAACTACGTGCCCGACTCGCCCGTCTTGACCAGCGGGCAGATGAACTGGCACAGGCTCGCCAGACCCTGCAACGAGCCATTACGGCAGCCGAACGAGCCGAGTAGCCGCACGGCCGGCGCGACAAGGCTGCGTTCCAGGCAACAGCCGCGCCGACGAATCGCGTGGTCGGGTGTCGGCCAAACCGCCGACACCCCACCCGAACAGCCAATTCACGCCCGATGAGGGCTCACGACACTGGTGGAGATCACTTTTCCCGGCGTGCGCTATTCCCCGACAGTCGGCTCTCGATCGGGGAACGCACGCAGCCTCAACTGCGGCGCCCGGTGGTCGGCGAGCCACCGCATGCGGTTGTCATCCGCCGCGAATCCGGCGCGTGCGGTCTGCGTCCACTCCTCTCGGTCGAGGACGTCGAGGTACGTCGTCCGGAGCGCTTCCTGCTGCGCCGCAGTGCACCCCGCAGCCTGGAGGGACTACGTGGTCAGGTGCTGAGTGAGCACCGCGACCGTGAAGTAGCGCTCGATGGTCGGCCCGAGCGAACCCACGTGGCGAGCATGAGCTTCCAGGACAACTCCCGCATGGGGGTAGTGAGCGAGGGTGAGTCCCATCCCTCCGCAGTCGCTCATGAGATGGAGTAGCCGACCGATGTGATCGACCATGTCGCTGTCGGAGTCGAGGTCCACAAGCGCCTCATGGAGTCTGGCGACTGTGGCGACCTGGCCGGCGAAGTATCCGTTGAGGATGTCGCCGTCGCAGGCCCTGCGAAGCAGCCAGGGTCGGGCAGTCGGGTCGTCGAGTCTGCAGAGAGCTTCAACGACATAGACGTGTCCCCAGCCGGTGACCCGCTCGGCAAGCCACAGCAGGGCCGCGACGCCTCCTGGCTGGATCTCGAGAGCGTGCGCCGCCAGTGGCCCGAAGCGGTTGGAGAGCAGCCCGATCGTTTGAATCAACGGGATGTCGTCTGCTGTTCCCACTGCAGCGACCAGGGCCAGCCCAACCGTGACGGAGCATCGGTCGGTGCCATGTCGGACCAGCCAGCGGCCCGTCTGGCGACAGCGTTCTCTGTCTGCCCGCTCAGCCGCGGCGGCGATGTGCTCGTTGCGGTGAATCGGGATGTAGACGTCGTGGAAGGCATCCGCCAATTCGCTGGGCAGTGCGGAGGCCGTCGCGAAATGCGTGCTCAGGATGAGGGCAACGTCCTTGCCGGCCGAGTGCCGGTCCTCAGGTGCCTCCGGGCCTCGCCGAGAACGGTGCGACTCGTCGTCGGGATAGGGTTCCCCGTCGCGCGGAAGCGGCTCCCCTGGAGCCAGTTGATGCAGCTGGAGTGCGTGATCGAACAGCGGTGTCGGTGACCCGGGCAGTCCTGTCCCGGTGGTATCGCTCATCGGCGAACGGAGGACTCGATTCTCTTGATCATGGCCCCGAGCGTGCCACGACAGCAATCGCCACGACAAGCCCTCGACGCGGCGGCGCGTTGCGTCCAACACAACAGCCAGGCGTCACGCGCGTCGAGGGCGGTGGAGCCGTGAGACCGGCTCCACCGCCCTGAACAGGCAATCTACGCCTCAGCGGCGCCCAGAGTCAGCTGCAGCCGCTGGTCGAGCCGCAGCCCTCGCAGATGTAGCAGGAACCGGCTCGCTGCATCTTCGTACCGCAGGAGAAGCAGAGCGGGGCGTCGGCCTGGATCCCCAGCTGCATCTCCACCAGCTCGGCGCTGGTGTGCGCCTGCCTCGGGGCGGCCTTGGCCGAGTCGGCCTCGGTCCGCGGGGCGGCGACGGCCTTCAGCTCCTGGGCGCGCGGCGCCGACTGGGCCAGGCCCTCGACGTCGACGTCGTCATCGTCGAAGGACGGCTCGTACGAACCGGTCTCCAGGTGCCGCTGACGCTCCTCGGCGGAGTGGATGCCGAGCGCGGAGCGCGTCTCGAACGGCAGGAAGTCCAGCGCCAGGCGGCGGAAGATGTAGTCGACGATCGACTGCGCCATCCGCACGTCCGGGTCGTCCGTCATGCCGGCCGGCTCGAAGCGCATGTTGGTGAACTTCGAGACGTACGTCTCCAGCGGCACGCCGTACTGGAGGCCGACGGAGACCGCGATGGAGAAGGCGTCCATCATGCCCGCGAGGGTCGAGCCCTGCTTGGACATCTTCAGGAAGACCTCGCCCAGGCCGTCGTCCGGGTAGGAGTTGGCCGTCATGTAGCCCTCGGCGCCACCGACGGTGAAGGACGTGGTGATGCCGGGACGACCCTTCGGGAGGCGCTTGCGGACCGGGCGGTACTCGATGACCTTCTCGACCGTCTCGCGGATGGTCGCCTCGGCCTTCTCGGTGACCTCGGCCTTCTCCTTCTCCTTGGTCTTGGCGGAGAGCGGCTGGCCGACCTTGCAGTTGTCGCGGTAGATCGCGAGCGCCTTGACGCCGAGCTTCCAGGCCTCGAAGTAGATCTCCTCGACCTCCTCGACGGTCGCCGTCTCCGGCATGTTGACCGTCTTGGAGATGGCGCCGGAGATCCACGGCTGGATCGCGGCCATCATGCGGACGTGGCCCATCGGGGAGATGGCGCGCTCGCCCATGGCGCAGTCGAAGACCTCGTAGTGCTCGTGCTTGAGGCCGGGAGCGTCGATCACATTGCCGTTGTCGGCGATGTGGGCGACGATCGCCTCGATCTGCTCCTCCTGGTAGCCCAGGCGGCGCAGGGCCTGCGGGACCGTGCCGTTGACGATCTGCATCGAGCCGCCGCCGACCAGCTTCTTGAACTTCACGAGCGCCAGGTCGGGCTCGACACCGGTGGTGTCGCAGGACATCGCGAGACCGATGGTGCCGGTGGGAGCGAGGACGGACGCCTGGGAGTTACGGAAACCGTTCTTCTCGCCGAGGCGGACCACGTCCTGCCAGGCCTCCGTGGCGGCGGCCCACACCGGGGTGTCCAGGTCGTCCTTGCGGACGGCCACGGTGTTGGCGTCGGCGTGCTGCTGCATGACGCGCTGGTGGGCGTCGGCGTTGCGGGCGTAGCCGTCGTACGGGCCGACGACCGCGGCCAGCTCGGCGGAACGCTTGTACGCCGTGCCGGTCATCAGGGAGGTGATGGCACCGGCCAGCGCGCGGCCGCCGTCCGAGTCGTAGGCGTGACCGGTCGCCATCAGCAGAGCGCCGAGGTTGGCGTAGCCGATGCCGAGCTGACGGAACGCGCGGGTGTTCTCGCCGATCTTCTGGGTCGGGAAGTCCGCGAAGCAGATGGAGATGTCCATCGCGGTGATGACGAGCTCGACGACCTCCGCGAAGCGCTCGACGTCGAAGGACTGGCTGCCCTTGCCGTCGTCCTTCAGGAACTTCATCAGGTTCAGCGAGGCGAGGTTGCAGGACGTGTTGTCCAGGTGCATGTACTCGCTGCAGGGGTTCGAGCCGTTGATACGGCCGGACTCCGGGCAGGTGTGCCAGTGGTTGATGGTGTCGTCGTACTGGATGCCCGGGTCGGCACAGGCCCAGGCGGCCTCGGCCATCTTGCGGAAGAGGGACTTGGCCCCGACCTCTTCGATGACCTCGCCGGTCATCCGGGCGCGCAGACCGAACTGTCCGCCCTGCTCGACCGCCTTCATGAACTCGTCGTTCACGCGGACCGAGTTGTTGGCGTTCTGGTACTGGACGGACGTGATGTCGTCGCCGCCCAGGTCCATGTCGAAGCCCGCGTCGCGCAGCGCGCGGATCTTCTCCTCCTCCTTGACCTTGGTCTCGATGAAGTCCTCGATGTCGGGGTGGTCGACGTCGAGGATGACCATCTTGGCGGCGCGGCGGGTGGCACCGCCGGACTTGATGGTGCCCGCGGAGGCGTCGGCGCCGCGCATGAAGGAGACCGGGCCGGAGGCGTTGCCGCCGGAGGAGAGGAGCTCCTTGGAGGAGCGGATCCGGGAGAGGTTCAGGCCGGCACCGGAGCCGCCCTTGAAGATCATGCCCTCTTCCTTGTACCAGTCGAGGATCGACTCCATGGAGTCGTCGACGGACAGGATGAAGCAGGCGGAGACCTGCTGGGGCTGCGGGGTGCCCACGTTGAACCACACGGGGCTGTTGAAGCTGAAGATCTGGTGCAGGAGGGCGTACGCCAGCTCATGCTCGAAGATCTCGGCGTCGGCGGGCGAGGCGAAGTACTTGTGGTCCTCACCGGCCTTCCGGTACGTCTTCACGATGCGGTCGATCAGCTGCCTGAGACCGGTCTCGCGCTGCGGGGTGCCGACGGCACCGCGGAAGTACTTGCTGGTGACGATGTTGACCGCGTTCACCGACCAGAAGTCGGGGAACTCGACGCCACGCTGCTCGAAGTTGACCGAGCCGTCGCGCCAGTTGGTCATGACGACGTCACGGCGCTCCCAGCTCACCTCGTCGTACGGGTGTACGCCGGGGGTGGTGTGGATGCGCTCGATACGCAGTCCCTTGGTGGCCTTGGTGCCCTTCGCGCGGGAACTCCGTGCCGGATCGCTCGCCGTCTCTGTCATGCCGCCTCCCTGTACGGGCTAAAACGCCCTGAAATGCCACGATGTTCCCGTGACACACTGTTCTGTTTTCGCGTCGCGAGCGCCGTCAGCTGCCACCCGCGACAAGTCCTGGATCGCCGTCCGACAACCGGATCCGGGCCCTCCGGCCGGTTCCGGTCCTCCCGTCAGCCGGCGACGCGAACGGGTGCGGGCACCTGTGCGCTCCCGCCTGACCCGTGATCGTCCTCCTGGCCCCCCGCTCCCGCGTCTTCGTCGTCCGCGACGGGGTCCTGGGCCGCCTGCCTGAGCTCCGCGATCGCGGCCTCGAAGTCCTCGAGCGAGTCGAACGCCCGGTAGACGGAGGCGAATCGCAGGTAGGCGACCAGATCGAGCTCCTGCAACGGGCCGAGTATGGCCAGTCCCACGTCGTGGGTGGTCAGCTCGGCGCTTCCGGTGGCCCGCACCGCCTCCTCGACCCGCTGGCCGAGCTGGGCGAGTGCGTCCTCGGTGACAGGCCGTCCCTGGCATGCCTTGCGCACGCCGTTGATGACCTTGGTACGACTGAACGGCTCGGTGACTCCGGACCGCTTGACCACCATGAGCGAGCACGTCTCCACGGTCGTGAAACGACGGGAGCAGTCCGGACACTGGCGGCGCCTGCGGATCGACGTGCCGTCGTCGGTCGTACGACTGTCGACCACACGGCTGTCGGGGTGCCTGCAGAAGGGGCAGTGCATGATCTCCAACCCTCCTCACAGCAGACTCAATAGCCTCGCTGGGCCACATGGGCCCCTCGAAGCAGCCCCAAGCATAGGCGATCTCAGAGAGACCGGAGACCCGGGGGACCACAACTTGTGGGCTGCAGTAGCAATCCAACCACTAGATGTGGTGATTGGCAGATACATCACCAGGTCGCGCGTGTCGCACACGTACCGCTACGGCGGATACGGAGATACCGTGGGCGCCGCACGGAGGTCACGTGCGACTCCGGCGCAGATGGGGACGGACATCCCGGTCGGCGGCGGCCCGGATGGCAGACTGGGCACACCCACAAGGCCGTCCCCCGGCGGTGAAGAGTACAACAATGGGCTCTTTTGCCCGCCGGGTACCGCGTGAGCCATACACCCAGACTTGCGATCACGTACGGTGAACCGCGTTTTTTCACTCGAACGTGTGTTTGGCGCAACCTTTCGAAAGCAACTACCGTTGTCCAGCAGGGAGACCATCGAGAGGGGCCGACGTGACCACGACCGCAGACAGTGCCACCATCACCGCCCAGGACCGCTCCCAGGGCCGACTCGACCCGGTGCATGCCATGAACGAAGCCGTGAATCCCGAGGGACACAAGCGTTCCCTGCCGGGCCGACCTCCAGGCATCCGGGCGGACAGCTCGGGCCTCACCGACCGACAGCGCCGGGTGATCGAGGTGATCCGGGACTCGGTGCAGCGGCGGGGCTACCCGCCGTCGATGCGGGAGATCGGCCAGGCCGTCGGCCTGTCCAGCACGTCCTCGGTGGCGCACCAGCTGATGGCACTGGAGCGCAAGGGCTTCCTGCGGCGTGACCCGCACCGCCCGCGCGCGTACGAGGTGCGCGGCTCCGACCAGGCGGTGACCGTGCAGCCCACGGACACCGCCGGCAAGCCCGCCGCGTCCTACGTCCCGCTGGTCGGCCGGATCGCCGCCGGTGGGCCGATCCTCGCCGAGGAGTCGGTCGAGGACGTCTTCCCCCTTCCCCGGCAGTTGGTCGGTGACGGCGAGCTGTTCGTGCTCAAGGTCGTCGGTGACTCCATGATCGAAGCCGCGATCTGCGACGGCGACTGGGTCACCGTCCGCCGCCAGCCGGTCGCCGAGAACGGCGACATCGTCGCCGCCATGCTCGACGGCGAGGCCACCGTCAAGCGCTTCAAGCGCGAGGACGGCCACGTCTGGCTCCTCCCCCACAACGCGGCCTACGAGCCGATCCCCGGCGACGACGCGACCATCCTGGGCAAGGTCGTCGCGGTACTGCGGCGCGTGTGACGCCTGCGGCGGGCGGTCCTCCCGCCCGCCCTCAGATCGGGCCCCGGGACCCCTGCGCCGGTTCCGGGGTCCTGCACTGTCCGGACCCCGGCGACCGATCCGCCTGCCTCGGACCGCGGGTTGGCCTGACCGGCGCCAACAAGCTCTCCGTCGACCGGCAGCAGATCCCCGTCTTCCCCATCCTCTTCGGCGACTCCTCCCGTGCCGAACTCCAGCACATCGCCGCCCTGA
>NZ_JBEOYD010000021.1:0-162719 GCF_040296885.1 Streptomyces sp. NPDC001980
GCCAGTCCGGCAACACGCTGTACGACGGCTGGAACGACAGCGGCGCCACCAACGCGGCCCTCGCCCTCAACGCCACCGCCTGGCTCACCGGCGCGAGCTGACGCCCGAGAAGCCCGAGGAGCGGGTCCGGGGTCGCCCCGGGCCCGCTCCTTCTTACTTTCCTCCCGATCACCGCACGCTCCCCTCGCCTACAGTCCCTTTGTGCTCTTCGGAATGGTGTGCGCCCTCGCGGCCGCGATCTGCTTCGGTACGGCGACGGTCCTGCAGGCGATGGCCGCGCGGGCCGCCGGTGACGGCGCCGGCGGGGAGGCCGCGCTGCTGCTGCGCGCGGTGCGGCAGTGGCGGTACGTCGTCGGGCTGGGGCTGGACGGGCTCGGGTTCGTGTTCCAGATCCTGGCGCTGCGAGCGCTCCCCATCTACGCGGTGAGCGCGGCCCTGGCGTCGTCGCTCGCGGTGACCGCGGTGGTCGCGGCGCGGCTGCTGCGGGTGCGGTTGAGCGGGATGGAGTGGGCCGCGGTGGGGGTGGTGTGCGCGGGGCTCGCGATGCTGGGGCTGGCGTCGGGGCCGGAGGGGGACCGGGCCGGGTCCATGACGTTGAAGTGGGTGATGCTCGGGACGGCGGTGGGGGTACTGCTGCTCGGCCTGGCCGGCGGGCGGCTGACCGGGCGGGGGCGGGCGCTGGTCCTCGGCCTCGGGGCGGGGTTCGGGTTCGGGGTGGTGGAGGTGTCGGTGCGGCTGATCGACACCCTGCGGCCGGCCGGGTTGTTCACCAACCCCGCGATCTATGCGCTGCTGATCGGGGGCGGTGGCGCCTTCATGCTGCTGACCTCGGCCCTGCAACGCGGCTCGGTGACCACGGCGACGGCCGGCATGGTCATCGGGGAGACGATCGGCCCGGCGGCGGTGGGGGTGGTGTGGCTCGGCGACCGCACCCGGGAGGGGCTGACCTGGCTCGCGGTGCTCGGTTTCGCGGTGGCCGTGGCGGGGGCGCTGGCCCTGGGCCGGTTCGGGGAGGCGCCGGTCAAGGCCGAGGAGGGGTGAGCCCGCTGCCCGATGGCGGCGCCTGCCGTCAGTGGGTCACGGCGTCGCGGGTGCGCCGGCAGTGGCGTCGCGCCTTCATCCGGCCGGGCAGTGTCTGCTGGACGGTGCTCCACGCCATGACCGCCTCCGCCGCGATCCGGATCGCCGAGCACATCCGCGGCTTCCTCGGCCGCGCCCCTTCGGCTGACGCGCCGGGCGCGGGGCGTGGGGCACGCCCCGCATGGCGTGGGGGCACGCCCCGCGAGGCGCGAAGGCACGCCCCGCCCCCGGCCGCGCTCACCCCATCGCGGCCGTGATGCCGTCCCACAGCCGGGACCTGGCCTCCAGAGCGACGAGCACGGTCTCGGTGGCCTCGTGCCAGCGGGCGTCGTCGGTGCCGCACAGGTCGGCGACCATCTGGAGGGCCATGGGGGTGTGCTCCTCGCCGTCGACCTCGATGTGCCGGGCGAGGTAGTCCCGGAAGAGCGGGAAGCGGTCGGTGCCCTCTTCCCTGATGACCTGGTCGAACATGTCCGGGATCAGGTCCTCGCGGGAGAAGGCGAAGGCGGCGGCCCGGCAGTGCAGCGGGCGGTCGGCGATGATGCCGAAGGTGGTGCGCACGAACTCGGCGGCCGGCGCGGGGACCTGAGCCACGCGCAGGGCCGCCGGCACGTCGTGGCCCTCGGCGACGAGCGCGACGAAGGTGTCGACGGGGGCGGTGTCGGCGTCCGCCTCCGTCATGGCGGCGCGGTACAGCTCGAAGTGGCTGGTGAAGCCGTCTTTCAGGGCGTCGCTCTCCTCGACCAGCACGATGTCGTTGACGAGCCTGCGGGCCACCGCGGAGCCGCGGGGCACCCAGGGGACGTCGACGCAGGTCAGCTCCCGCTGGAGCGACTTGAGCAGGGACATGAAGTCCCAGACGGCGAACACGTGGTGGGCCATGAACGCGGCCAGGTGTTCCCGGTCCGATATTCGCTGGTAAAGCGGGTGCGCGGTCACTTCTTTTCGCGCCGGTTCGATCACGGAACGCGCCTGATCGATTGCCTGTCGACCCTCTTCAGTCAAATTCCAGACGTACCTCGACATGGCGGCCTCCTTCGTTCTGGGACCGCGATCGTGCAACTTCCGCGGCCGACCCGGCAAGCACTTTCCGGAATTACGGGCGAGTTACCAGAAGTAGCGGGCAGCAGACCGCGGCAAGCACATAGAAAGCGCTATAAAGAGTCACGATCCGGACATCAAAAAACTCGTTGAATCTTTGAACGCGAGTTGTGTCCATTCCGTAAAGGACACCGTGACCAGTAATCCCGTCACCGTCACCGTGGCCTATCACGTGATGCCGGGTCGCGAGGCCGACTTCCACTCGTGGGGGTGGGCCATGCTGGGCGCGAGCGCCCGCCGGCCGGGGTTCCTCGGCGGCGGTGTCCTAGTCGACCAGGAGACGGAATGGCATGTCGTGTATCGCTTCGCCACCGAGGACTCCGCGCTGGCCTGGGAGAACTCCCCGGACCGCGGCGAGTGGGAGATCCGCGCGGACGGCATCGCCCGGCCCACCGGGCGGCGTAGCGTACGGGGGTCGAAGGAGTGGTTCGACTCGCTGACCGGCCCGCCGCCCGCACCGCCGCCGCCCACCCCGCCGGCGAAGTGGAAACTGTGGTTCATCAACATGAGCGCGGTGTTCCCGCCGGTCCTGCTGTTCAATATCGCCGTGCTGCCCTATCTCGGCGGCGTCAACCCGCTCATTCGCACTCTGGTGCTCTGCCTCTGCGTGACAGCGCTTGTCACGTGGATTCTCATGCCGCGACTTCAGCGCTTCTTCAAGAAATGGCTGTATCCCCCGCTCCAGGCGCTGCGCGGGCGGCACAAACGACGGGCCGTATAGGCCCGGGAACGACCCGAGGGAGGTGGGCGGGTGAAGACCCTGCTCATCGACAATTACGACTCGTACACCTACAACCTGTTCCAGTTGATCGCCGAGGTCAACGGCGAGGAACCGGTGGTGATCCGCAATGACGAGCCGGCGCCGCCCGCTCTCGCGGAGTTCGACAACGTGGTGGTGTCGCCGGGGCCCGGGCATCCGGGCGTCGGCCGTGACTTCGGCATCAGCGCCCGGGTGATCGCCGAGGCCACCGTCCCCGTGCTCGGGGTGTGCCTGGGCCACCAGGGCATCGCGCTCGGGGAGCGGTCCCGGGTGGCGCCCGCTCCGCAGCCGCGGCACGGGCACCTGACCCGGGTGCGGCACGACGGGCGGGACCTCTTCGAGGGACTGACCCAGGGCTTCACCGCCGTCCGCTACCACTCCCTCGCGGTGCACGAGCCGCTGCCCGCCGCCCTGGAGGCCACCGCCTGGGCCGAGGACGGCGTCCTGATGGGGCTGCGGCACCGCGAACGGCCCTTGTGGGGCGTGCAGTTCCACCCCGAGTCGGTGCTCACCGAGTACGGCCACCGCATGCTGGTGAACTTCCGCAACCTCACCGCCCGCCGGGCCCGCAGAGCACGTACCAAGAACACCGCCGTCCCGCCGACCACGGCGACCGTCCCCCGGGCCGCAGCCACCGTCCCCCGGACCGCGGCGGCCGTCCCCGGCGCCGGCGCCACCATCCCGCGCCCCCGGCAGGCCGACCGCACCCCGCCCGCGTACCGCCTGCACACCCGGCAGATCGCCGGTGCCGTCGACACGGAGGCAGCCTTCAGCCGCCTCTTCGCCGCCTCGCCCCGCGCGTTCTGGCTGGACAGCTCGCTCGTCGAGGAGGGCCGCTCGCGCTTCTCCTTCCTGGGCGACGACAGCGGCCCGCTCGCCGAGTTCGTGCGCTACGACGTCACGGCCGGGCGGTGTGCGGTCGAGCGGGCCGGACGACCGCCGCGCAAGGTGTCCGCGAGCGTCTTCGACTATCTGAAGCGGCAGTTGAGCAGCCGCCGGGTGGACGCCGACGGGCTGCCCTTCGACTTCACCGGCGGCTATGTCGGCTACTTCGGCTACGAGACCAAGGCCGACTGCGGCTCCCCGAACCGGCACCGGGCCGACACCCCGGACGCCTGCTGGCTGTTCGCGGACCGGCTGATCGCCGTGGACCACGAGGAGGACGTCACCTACGCGGTCTGTCTGGCGGAGGACACCCCGCAGGCCGCGCGGGCCGCCGAGGAGTGGCTGACGGACACGCTGGCCCAGCTCAGCTTCCTGGCCCCGGCCGCGCCCCGGCCGGCCCCGCCCGCCGCCGCGGAGCCGGACCTGGCGGCCGCCGAGCCCTGGCTGGTGCGCGACCGGGCCGCCTACCTCGCCGACATCGCGGCCTGCCGGCGGGAGTTGCGGGCCGGCACCAGCTACGAGATCTGCCTGACCAACGCGGCCCGGCTGCCCGCCCCGCCCGACCCGTACGCCTTCTACCGGGAGCTGCGCCGCGTCAACCCGGCGCCGTACGCGGCCTTCCTGCGCTTCGGCGACCTGGACGTGGCCGGTTCCTCGCCGGAGCGGTTCCTGCGGATCACCCGGGACGGGGTCGCCGAGGCGAAGCCCATCAAGGGGACCGCGCCGCGCGGGGCGACCCCGTTCGAGGACGGCCGGCTGCGGGACGCGCTGGCGGCGGACGCCAAGACCCGCGCCGAGAACCTGATGATCGTCGACCTGCTCCGCAACGACCTGGGCCGGGTCTGCCGCACCGGAACCGTCCGGGTCCCCCGCCTCATGGCCACCGAGTCGTACGCGACCGTGCACCAGCTGGTCTCGACCGTGACCGGACGGCTGCGGGCCGGCACGGACGCCGTGGACTGCGTGCGCGCCTGCTTCCCCGGCGGGTCGATGACCGGCGCCCCGAAGCTGCGCACGATGGAGATCATCGACGGTCTGGAGACCGAGGCCCGGGGCGTGTACTCGGGAGCGCTCGGCTACCTCGGGTGCAGCGGCGGCGCGGACCTGAACATCGTCATCCGCACGGCCGTGATGGCGGGCGGCCGGATGCAGCTGGGCGCGGGCGGGGCGATCGTCCTGGACTCCGACCCGGCCGCCGAGTACGACGAGATGCTGCTGAAGACGGCCGCGCAGATGCGGGCGCTGCGGGAGCACACGGCGTCGGCCGCGGCGGACGCCGTGGAGGAGGCCGCCCGATGACCCAGGCCCCCGCCCTCACCGCCACCGCCAACCTCGCCGCCCTTCTCACCGACCTCGCCGAGCGCCACCGCTGGCGCGACCGTCCCGCCTTCCACCAGGGCCACCGCGCCTGGACCCACGGCGAGGTGCACGGCCTCGGGGCGCGGGCCGCGACCGTCCTCGCCACCCAGGGCGTGGCCCCCGGCGACCGGGTGGTGCTCGCGCTGCCGGACGGGATCGCCTGGGTGGTGGGCTTCCTCGCGGTCGCCCGGCTCGGCGCCGTGGCCGTCCTGGTCAACCCCGAACTGCCCGCCGCCGACCACGCGTTCATGGCCGCCGACACCGACGCGGTGCTGTGCCTGACGGGACCGGGCCTGGAGGACCGCTTCTCCGGGCGGGCCCGCCTCGGCGCCGACCAGCTCCTCGCCCTCGCCCCCGCCGCCGAACCCGCCGCCGCCCGCCCGGTCGACGCGGACAGCCCGCTGTACGTGCAGTACACGTCCGGGACGACGGGCAGGCCCAAGGGGGTCGTCCACACCCACGCCCACCCGGCCGCGTACCACGACCTGATCGGGCGGCGGCTGCTCGGCATCACCGCGGACGACGTCACCCTGTCCGTCTCCAAGCTGTACTTCGCCTACGGCTTCGGGAACGCCTTCGTCTTCCCGCTCTTCTCGGGGTCGAGTGCGGTCCTGGTGGACCGGCGCCCGAACCCGGCGGCCGTGGACGAGCTGGTCGCCCGGCACCGGGTGACCCTGCTGTACTCGGTGCCGTCCGCGTACGCGGCGCTGGTCGCCGACCGGGGCACCGGGCACGGGGCGTGCTTCGCCTCCGTACGGGCCGCCGTGTCGGCCGGCGAGGGCCTGCCCGACGGGCTCGGGGCCCGGGTCGGCGAGCTGCTGGGCGCCCCGGTCCTGGAGCAGATCGGCTCCACCGAGGCCGGGCACGCCTTCTGTGCCAACAGCCTCGGCCACAACCATCCCGGTACCGTCGGCCGTCCCGTCCCCGGCTTCGAGGTGGAGCTGCGCGACCGCGACGGGCGCCCGGTGCCGGACGGTCACGAGGGCGAGCTGTGGGTGCGCGGGCCCACGGTGACGCCCGGCTACCTCGACCGGCCCGAGGAGACCGCGCGCACTCTGGCCGGCGGCTGGCTGGCCACCCACGACCGGGCGGTCCGTGAACCCGACGGCGCCTACCGGCACCTGGGCCGCACCGACGACCTGGAGATGGTCGGCGGGATCACCGTCTCCCCGCTGGAGGTGGAGGCCGTGCTGCGCACCCATCCCGGGGTGCGGGAGGTCGCGGTGGCCGCCGTGCCGGACGGGACCGGCACCGGACGGCTGCGCGCCTTCGTGGTCCCCGCCGTCACCCCGGCGCCGGACGGGCTCCAGGAGGAGCTGCTGTGGCTGGCCCGGGAGCGGCTCGCGGCCTTCAAGGTCCCGCGCAGCGTCAGCCTCCTGCCCTCCCTGCCCCGCACCCCGACCGGGAAGCTCCGCCGCCATCTGGTCCGCCGGGGCGCGTGGTGACCATGACTGAAAGGACCGTCTCCATGCAGGAGTCCCTGATCGGCGACCGCGGCTTCTACCTCGGCCCGCTGTTCCGGCGCGCCGCCGACCGGCACGGCGGGGTGTTCGTCACCCTGGACCGGCCCCTGGACACCCACCCGGACCTCGGGGTCCGCCTGAGCTACCCGGAACTGGCCGACGCGGTCGAGGAGTTGTCGGCGCGCCTGTGGGCGGCCGGGATACGACCGGCCGAACAGGTCGTCGTACACAAGACCGACAACGTCGACATCGTGCTGCTGACCTGCGCGGTCTCCCGGATCGGCGCGGTGCCCGTGCTGCTCTCCCCCGCGCTGGCCGGCGAGGTGGTCGGCAAGCTGCTCGCCCGGCTCCAGCAGCCGTGGCTGGTCACGGACGCGGCGAAACTGGCCGGCCTGGAGGTCAAGGGCCTGGTCCGGCAGACCCTCACCGTCGACAGCGTGCCCGGTGTGGTGTCCCTGACCGAGCACACCGGTGCCGAGGTCCCGCCGGCGATCCGGCTGCACCCGCGCGAACCCGCCCTGATCACCCACAGCTCCGGCACCACCGGCGTCCCCAAACTCGCCGTGCACTGCCCGCAGACCATGTGGAACCGCCTCGTCCCGCAGCAGGCGATGGGCTGGCCCACCCGCGGCGAGGTCGCGGCCCTGCACATGTCCTTCGTGCACTCCCGCTTCTACCACCTGCTGGGCGTCCTGCTGCACTACGGCAGCCCGCTGCTGCTGATCACCGACCCGGACCCGGCGAGGGTCGGCCCGATGCTGGCCCGGCACCGCCCCGGCATCGTCGAGACGCACCCCAACACCTTCGTGCTCTGGGAGGAGCTGGCCGACGCGCCCGGCGCCCCGCTGTCGCGCGTGAAGTCGTACGGCTCGACGTTCGACGCCATCCACCCGCGCACGGTACGACGGCTGCTCGACGCCTCGAAGCGCCGCAGCCCGTGGCTGCTCCAGCTGTACGGGCAGAGCGAGACCGGGCCGGTCGCCTTCCAGTGGTTCACGCGCCGGACCGTGGCCCGCGCGGACGGGCGGCGCGTCGGGATCGGCATCCCGGGCTTCACGAGCGTCCGCGTCACCGGCCCCGACGGGCAGCCGGCCGCGCCCGGCACCCCCGGCCGGATCGAGGCCCGCACCCGGGGCCGCATCCTCACCTATCTCGGCGCCCGCGAGCAGTACGAGCGGCAGCTGGACGGCGAGTGGTGGCAGATGGGCGACATGGGGTACCGGAACCGGCTGGGCGCGCTGTACCTGATCGACCGGGAGATCGACCGGATCGACTCCGTGCACAGCAACCTGGAGGTCGAGGACACCCTCATGGACCGGCTGGAGGAGTTGCGTGAGGTGGTCATCGTGCCGGGCGCGGACCGGGAGCCGGTCCCGGTGGTGTGCGTGCGCGGGGAACGGCCGCTGGACCCGGAGCGCTGGCGGGCGGCGACCGCCGACCTGCCGGCGATGGCCGAGCCGCGGCAGTGGCGGTTCGAGGAGCTGCCGATGACGGCGACCTGGAAGGTGAAGCGGGTGGAGATCACCCGGATGCTGGCGGCGGGTGTCCGCGCGTGACCCCCGTGGTCGTGGTCGGCGCCGGCCCGGTGGGCCTGTCGGCGGCGCTGGCGCTGCGTGCGCACGGACTGCCGGTGCTGCTCCTCGAAGCCGACCCCGAGGACCGCGAACGGCCGGGCAGCCGCGCCCTGTTCGTGCATCGCGAGACCCTCGCGCTGCTCGACGGGATGCGGCCGGGACTCGCCGACGAGATCACCTCGTACGGCCGGACCTGGCACACCAGACGCACCCTGTACCGGGGGCGGGAGGTGTACTCCCGCACGTTTCCGCCCCCGTCCGGGCGGCCGCCCTTCACCAGCCTGCGCCAGGTGGACACCGAACGGTTCCTGCGGGAGGCGTGCGCGGCGGCGGGCGTGGAGTTCGCGTGGAACGCGCGTGTGATCGGCGTCCGTACCACCGCCTCGGGCGCCTCGCTGAGCTGCGCGGACGGCCGGGAGCTGACGTGCGGGCACGTGATCGCGGCGGACGGCGCGCGCTCCGCCGTCCGGGCCGGGCTCGGCATCCCCATGGAGGGCACGCACGGCGAGGGCTTCCACGTGGTCGTCGACGTGGCGGACCGGCCGGGCGCCGAACTGCCCCTCGAAAGGGTCTTCCACTACGAGCACCCCGGCGTCGGCGGCCGCAGCGTGATGCGGGTGCCGTTCACCGGGGGCTTCCAGGTCGACCTCCAGTGCCACGCCCACGACCGGGCGGAGGAGTACGGCACCGAGGAGGCCGTCCGCCGCTGGCTGCCCGGGGTGGTGGGCGAGGGATATGCGGACCGGATCCTGTGGGTGTCGACGTACCGGTTCCTGCGCAAGGTCGCGGCCTCCTTCACCGACCCGCACCGGCGGGTGCTGCTCGCCGGGGAGGCCGCGCACCTCTTCCCGCCGTTCGGGGCGCGGGGCATGAACAGCGGAATCGCCGACGCGGCAGCGGCGGCAGATGCGGTCGCGGCAGCGGCGGCAGATGCAGTCGCGGCGGCCGCGGCGGAGACCGTCGCGAACAGCCCGGTGGCGGACTTCGCGGCGGTACGGCGGGCCGCCGCGCTCTTCAACAGCGAGGCGGCCGGGGCCGCCCTGGACCAGCTGCGGCCCCGGCGCCGGATCGTCCGGCTGCGGCAGCGTGCGGCGGCGGCGCTGGCGCCGGTCCTGCCCTCCTGCGGATCCTGGCTGGAGCACGCGCCGTACGGGCCGCGGAGCGGGGCAGCGGCTCTGTCGGGCCGTAAATACTGAGTGCGGCAGCGGCACGGAGGAGGAGTCATGACACGACCGGCCGTGGCGGAAGGCGTGTTCGCGTGGTCACCGGCCGCCGGCCTGCGGCCCGTCCCGGACGTTGACGAACCGCTGCTGGTCGCAGACTCCTGGCTGGTGCGGGACGGCAGGGTGCGCGGCCTCGACCGGCACCGGGACCGCTTCGTGCGGTCCTGCGGCGAGTGCGACGGGCCACCGGCGTACCGGCTGCTGGAGTTCTGGCGGGCCGTGACGGCCGCGCTGCCCCGTACCGGCGAGTGGTTCCCCCGCGTCGAACTCACGCCCCACCACGTGCGGCTGCGGCTGCGGCCCGCCCCGCCGCTCGGCTCCACGGTCGAGGTCTGGGCGGCCGGCCAGCCGGATCCGCGTACCGTGCCCCGCCGCAAGGGACCCGACCTGGACGTCCTGGCCCGGCTGCGCGCCCGGGCGGTCGAGGCGGGCGCCCAGGAGGCGGTGCTGGTGGGCCCGTCCGGGGTGGTCCTGGAGGCGGCCACCACCAGCGTGCTCTGGTGGGAGGACGACACCCTGTGCCTGCCACCGCCCCGCCTCCCGCTACTCCCGGGTGTGACCCTCGCCCTGATCCAGGAGCGCGCGGAGCGCACCGGCATCGGCGTAGCCCACCGCGAACGGACCCTCGCCGAACTGGCGGACCGGGAGGTGTGGCTGGTCAACGCCCTGCACGGGATCAGACCGGTGACGCGCTGGGTGGGAGGGCCGGCGGGGGTGGGCTCGGCGGTACGGGTACCGGAATGGCGGGCGTGGCTCGACGAGGAGGTACCTGAGCCGCTATGAATAAGCGGCTGAATAGCGCCCCGTAAGGGGCGCGGGGAACTGCGCGACCAGCCCCCACCGCCCCGCAGCCGCAACACAATCGATGAAACGCAAGAAAAAACCGGCCCGGCAATATCTTACCGGGCCGGATATCGGCCTGATTTCATTCGGCCTACTTGGGCTGATAAGCCCCCGGCACCATCCGCGTCGCAATAGCGATCCGGTTGTACGCGTTGATGACGGTAACCGCCCACACGAGCGCCGCGAGCTGCGGCTCGTCGAAGACCCCGGCGGCCTCCGCGTAGACGTCGTCGGGCACGTGGCCGTCGGCGACAAGGGTGACCGCCTCGGTCAACGCCAGTGCGGCGCGCTCCCGTTCGGTGAAGAAGGGGGTCTCCCGCCAGGCGTTCAGGGCGTAGATCCGCTGCTCGGTCTCGCCCTGCGCGCGGGCGTCCTTGGTGTGCATGTCGAGGCAGAACGCGCAGCCGTTCAGCTGGGAGGCGCGGATTCTGACCAGTTCGAGTATTTCAGGTTCGACCTTGGCGTCCTGGGCCGCGGTGACGGCGGCGGCATGCAGGGAACCCATCGCCGAGGAGACGTCGGGGGTGATTTTCTTGAGGGCCACGCGGGAAATCTGATCGCCATTGCTCATGGGGGAGACTCTAGCCTCCGTAATTCAATTACGGGGGCCGTTGTCCGGGAATTCAGGCGACGCCGGTCACAGCCGGGTCGGACAGCACCGTGCACAGGATCTCCAGCGCGCCCGACCAGGCGTGGTCGGGCGGGGTGCCGTAGCCGAGGACGAGGACGTCCGGGGGCGCGGTGGCCGCCTCGGGGTGGTGGTGGCGCGGGGTGAGGCCTTCGACGGCGAGGCCGCGGTCCGCGGCGGCCCGGATCACCCGGCCCTGGGTGCCGGGCGGCAGCCGCAGCACGGCGTGCAGGCCCGCCGCGATACCGGTGACCCGGATCGCCGGGGCGCGCTCGGCGAGGGCTCTGACCAGGGCGTCCCGGCGCCGCCGGTAGCGGAAGCGGGCTGCGCGGACGTGGCGGTCGTACGCGCCGGAGGTGATGAACTCGGCCAGGGTCAGCTGGTCCGGCGCCCCGCAGGTGTCCACGCCGCCCTTGATCGCCGTCACCTCCCGGGCCACGGTCGGCGGCAGCACCATCCAGGCCAGCCGCAGGCCGGGCGCCAGGGACTTGCTGGCGGTGCCCAGGTAGACCACCTCGTCGGGGGCGAGGCCCTGGAGGGCGCCGACGGGACGGCGGTCGTAGCGGAACTCGCCGTCGTAGTCGTCCTCCAGGACCAGGCCGCCGGTGCGCCGCGCCCAGTCCACGACGGCCGCCCGCCGGTCGTGGTGCAGCGGCACGCCCATCGGGAACTGGTGGGAGGGGGTCAGCAGTACGGCGGCCGATCCCTGGGCCAACTCCCTGGTGTCCGTGCCGAGCTCGTCGAACGGCAGCGCGACCTGGCGGAGTCCGGCCGCCGTCAGCAGCTGCCAGTGCTCGTCGAGGCCGTACGACTCCACGGCGACCGTGTCCGCCCCGCGGGCCCGCAGCAGCCGGCCGAGCAGGCTCAGGCCGTGCGAGAACCCGGCGCAGATCACGATCCGTTCGGGGTCGGCGCGCACGCCCCTGGCACGGGCGAGGTAGGCGGCGAGCGCGGTGCGCAGTTCGGCGCGGCCGCGTGGATCGCCGTAGCCGAAGGCCTCGTTGGGGGCGGCGGTGAGGGCGCGGCGGGCGGCCTTCAGCCACTCGGTGCGCGGGAAGGCGGAGACGTCGGGGAAGCCGGCCCGCAGGTCGTAGGCGGGCCGGTGGGCGGCCGTACCCGCGGGGGTCTCCGCCTGCCGCACCGGCGCCACGCCCGTCGCGACCCGGGTGCCGGAGCCCTGCCGGGCGGTGAGCCAGCCCTCGGCGACCAGGTCGGCGTAGGCGTCGGCGACGGTGTTGCGGGCGATGGCCAGGTCGGCGGCGAGGGAACGGGAGGAGGGCAGCCGGGTGCCGGGGAGCAGCCGGCCGCTGCGCACGGCCTCGCGCAGCGCGTCGGTCAGGCCCCGGCGCAGGCCCGGACCGGCCGCCGGTTCCAGGTGGAGGTCGATGCCCAGGGCGGCCCGGGTGGGCCGAGCGGGCGAAGCGGGCCGAGCCGACGGAGTGGCCCATGCATTCTCCATGGAAATGGACCATACCCCTGGGCTGCCTGGCGCCTAATGTCGGCACCATGAGCAATCAGGAAAACGCCGAGTACGCCCCCGAGCACACCCCCCGCCTCTCCTGGGCACAGCACGCGCCCGAGGTCTACAAGGCGATGGTCCGCCTGGACGGGGCCGCCCGTAAGGGCCTGGACGCCAAGCTGTTCGAGCTGGTGAAGATCCGCGCCTCGCAGCTCAACCACTGTGCGTACTGCCTCGACATGCACACCAAGGACGCGCTCGCGGCGGGCGAGAGCATCGCGCGCATCGTTCAGCTCAGCGCGTGGGAGGAGTCGAAGCACTTCTACACCGAGCAGGAGCTCGCCGCGATCGAGCTGACCGAGGCCGTCACCGTGCTGACCGACGGCTTCGTGCCGGACGAGGTCTACGAGCGGGCCGCCAAGCACTTCGACGAGGTGCAGCTGACGCAGCTGATCGCCTCGATCATCGTGATCAACTCCTGGAACCGGTTCGCCGTGACGACCCGCATGGTCCCCGGGCACTACACGCCGGGACAGCACGGGTGAGCAAGGCCGAGGTCTTCCGGGCGCTGCACCACAGGCGCCCGCCCGGCGACCCCCTGGTCCTGGCCGGCCCGTGGGACGCGGCGAGCGCCCGGGCCCTGGTGGCGGCCGGGTTCCCGGCGCTGGCGACGCCGAGTGCCGCGGTGGCGGCGAGTCTGGGGTACGCGGACGGCGGGACCCCGGCGGCGGAGATGTTCGCGGCCGTCGCGCGGATCACGCGGGCCGTGGACGTGCCGGTGTCGGCGGACGTGGAGGACGGCTACGGGCTGGCGCCGAAGGAGCTGGTCGAACGCCTGCTGGCGGCCGGGGCGGTCGGCTGCAACCTCGAGGACTCCGGCGGGGGTGTCCTCAAGGACCCGCACGAGCACGCCGAGTGGCTGGCCGAGGTCCGCTCGGCCGCCGGTGACCGGCTGTTCCTCAACGCCCGCGTCGACACCTTCGCGCGCGGCGTCACCGACCCCGACCGGGCCATCGAGCGGGCCGCGCTGTACGTCGCGGCAGGCGCCGACTGCATCTACCCGATCGACGCCCCCGTCGCCGTGCTCCCCCTCCTCCGCGCCGGCATCGAGGGCCCGCTGAACATGTACGCCCGCGTGGACGGCGAGGGCCCCTCGCCCGCCGGACTCGGCGAACTCGGGGCCACCCGCGTCACGTTCGGACCTGGCCTGCTGCGGCTGGCCCTGCGGTCACTGCACGCGCTTGCGCGCTAGGCGCAGTACGCGCTGTTCGTCCCGGGGCGGAAGCGCCGGTACAGCACCGCGCCGGCCGCCAGCGAGGCCAGGCTCACGGCGGCCGGCGCCCAGGGGCTCGCCGCTCCCGTCTGGGCGAGCGTGTCGGTCGTCCGCTGCCGCACGACGGTGGTCCGCCGCGGGTGCGCCTTGGCCGGGTGCTGGGGCTCGTGGTGAACCCGCGGCGTGTCCGGTGTGGGCGCGTCGGGCTGGTCGTCCGAGCCGTTGCTCGACTCGTTGCCGAAGACCGGGTTGAGGGCACCCACCAGGTTCGCGCTGTTGCCGCTGATGTTCACGGGCACGTGGACCGGGATCTGCACGAGGTCGCCGGAGAGAATTCCCGGCGAGTCGTGGGCGGTTCCGTCGGCCGTGGCCCGGCCCGACGTCCTGGAGCCCCCCTTCCCCGGCGCCTTGTGACCCTCGTTGTGACCCTCGTTGGAGCACTTGTTGCCCATCGCGGGGTTCAGCAGCCCGACCACGTCCACGGTGTTCCCGCACACGTTCACCGGGATGTCCACCGGCAACTGGACGGTGTTGCCGGACGCCAGCCCGGGCGAGCCGCTCGCGGTGCCGTCCGCGGCGGAGTCGGCGTGGGCCGTCCCCGCGACTGCCATCGCACCAGAGGCGACGGCCATGGCGATCACACTGTTCCGGGTAACCCGTTTCATGGGGTACCTGCCCTTCCAGACGCGTCGCGGGCAGTCACCCGGACTCGGTGAAACGTTGGGAAAATGGCTGAGTAGCAAGAAGAGAAGTGGCCTGTCAGGTCAGAGCGCCTGGTTGTTGCAGCCCATGTCCGAGCCGAGGTGGCTCTGCTGGGCACCCGGGTTCCCTTCGCCGTTCAGCAGGTTGCCCGCCAGGCCGGTGAGGGCGCTGACGTTGCCGAGCACCTCGATGTTCATGTCGTGCGAGCGGCACTCGGTGCCCTGGGTGACGTCGATGTCGTGGCCCGGCTCACCGTGTGCGAAGGCCGTGTTGCCGCCGATCGAGCAGACGCTGCCGAGGACGGCGGCGCCCACGAGGAACGCCTTGTGGAACGTGCGCATGGATTCTCCGTTGGTCGAGCGGACGGTGATCCGCTGCGGATCGAATGGACGGTGCGGACGATGACGGGAGGGCGTCAGCCGAGGCGGGGAAGCCCCAGTTGGCCGACGGGAGGCGCCGCGACCTGGCCGAGGCCGACCGGTGCGAGCCCGGGCACGCCCGCGCCGAGTACGGGGTTGATGAGCGGGTTCACCTGCGGGTTCACCTGGGGGTTCACCTGCGGGGTGACGCGCGTCGGACCTTCCGGGGCGTAGCCCTGGGGAACGGCCAGCTGCGGGGCGACCTGCGGCATGACCTGAGGCATGACCTGCGGTACGACCTGCGGCGGGGCGGGCTGCGGCTGCGGCTGGGGGTACTGCGGCGGCGGAGCGTACTGCTGCTGCGGGTACGCGGGAGCGGCCTGCGGCTGGGCGTACTGCTGGGGCGGCGGCGCCTGCTGGTACTGCGGCTGCGGGGCGTACTGCGGCTGCGGGTACGCCGGGGCGGTGGTGGCCTGGGCCGAGCCCTGCGACGAGGCCGAGGCGGCGGCGTAACCGGTCTGCTGCTGAGGGTACGGCTGGGGCGGCGGCGCCTGCTGGTACTGCGGGGGCGGCGGGGCCTGCTGGTACTGCGGCGGCGCGGCCTGCTGCTGCGGGTAGGCGGGGACGGTGGCCTGGGCCGAGCCCTGGGTCTGGCCGGCGGCATAGGGGGCCTGCTGTGGAGCAGGTGCCGGAGGCGGGGCCTGGGGATACGGCTGGTCCGGAGCCGGCACCGGAGCCGGACCGCCGTATCCGACGGGAGCAGCGTCGGCATAGCTGACGCCGGCGCCGATGGCGGACAGACCGCCGGCCGCTGCCAGAACGAGCGCGGCCTTGTGAA
Organism: Streptomyces sp. NPDC001980; assembly: GCF_040296885.1. Classification (NCBI taxonomy): domain Bacteria; kingdom Bacillati; phylum Actinomycetota; class Actinomycetes; order Kitasatosporales; family Streptomycetaceae; genus Streptomyces; species Streptomyces sp. NPDC001980. The sequence goes on from NZ_JBEOYD010000021.1 coordinate 15,548, forward strand.
GCTTGCGCATGAAACCCTCGGCCCTTCGATACCTGGAGATGAGAAAGTCCATTGCCTTCAGTGCGGTCGCGCGTGCAGACGGTGCGGCAATGACACTGCACTTTCAGCAGCGGTACTCCTGAGCAGCACGCGAACTTCGCATCGGAGTCGGCAGCGATTCGCCTCGTTCTCCTCAGGTCCTCGGCCGCCGCCCTCTCCCCACCGGAACGAGGAATGTCCGGCGATGGTCACGGGAATTCTGAGTCGCGTCACCCAATTGCCGTCACCGATACGGGCGTTGCCGCTCATATGCCTTTCGGCAAACGGGTGACACGACACCGCGCCCGTATCCGGGTCCGCACGCCTCTCGTTCCCCACAGGGTGAGGGCGAAGGGCCATCCCAGCCGCCCGGGGCGGCGACCAGGCGATAACCGCGCCACCCCATCAGTCATTTCATCAGGTTCCGTGCACAGATCAAATGAAGAGCCGAGGATTTCATGCGCAAGTTTCGGCAGGTCGCGCTCATCGTCGCAGCAGCCGGCGGTCTGACCGCTGTCGGTGCCGGCCCCAGCTCCGCCGCTCCCGTCTCCTACGGGACCGGGCCCACCCCCGTCTCCCAGCCGGACGCCCAGGCCGCCGCGGCCACCTCCGCCCAGGCGACCGCGCAGACGTACGGCGCACCGGCCCCGCAACAGGCCCCGCAGCGCGGCACCGAGGTCGCGCCGCAGCTCAACCCCCAGCTGAACCCGCAGATCAGCCCCCAGATCTCGCCGCAGGCCCCGCAACAGGCGCAGGGCGGACCGGTGGAGCAGAACAACCTGTTCCGTCCGTACCAGGAGTGCAGCCCGCAGTCCCTGCTCGACGCGAACGTCCCGGTCGCCCTGCTCGCGGCCTCGCAGACCCGGGGCATCGAGTGCAGCCAGGCCAACAGCCAGTCGAACGCCCTCGCCAGCGCACAGCGCCAGGGCTGACGGCCGTTCGACTCTTCGGGTGTTTCTGCCGTGTATCGCAGAGAACCGCGCGTCGTTGCCAGATTTGCCCTATTAGGTACTAATCTCCCGTAATTGTAAAAAGTCGATCTTCCGCAGATCGCAACCCCCCACTCCACGGAGATGACATGCGCAAGCTTCGCAACGCCGCCGTCCTGGTCGCCGCTCTCAGCAGCATCGGCCTCGTCAGTGGCACGGCTTACGCCGGCGGCGACGGCCACGGGCACGGCGGCGGCGGCGACAAGTTCAACATCACCCAGAGCTCCCACTGCAAGTCGCACGACCTGAACCTCGACGTCCTCGGCGAGGTCGGTCTGCTCAACGGCCTGCTGGGCAGCGCCCTGAACGGTGAGGGCAACCCGGGCGCCCAGGCCACCAACCTCGGTTCGACGATGGGCTGCAACAACAGCGCCTTCTGAGGCCGGTAACAGCAGCCTTCCGAGGCTCCGTCCGACGCCGCGGCGCCGGACAGTGAATGGTCCCGGCGCCGCGCGCCGGGACCATTCGTGTGTGTCGACTGGTCTTCAAGGCGGGGAAATACAGCGGTATTCGGCGCGTCGCGCGGTTATCTCGGGTATTTCGTATCAGCCTTTATGACACAGATCGCGATTTCCCGCAGATCGCATCCACCTCATTCATCGGAGATGACATGCACAAGCTCCGCACCGCCGCCGTTCTCGTCACCGCTTTCGGGAGCTTCGGGCTCCTCGGCGCCGGCGCCGCCCACGCCGACCAGGGCTGGGGCAAGAAGGGCGACGAATTCAACATCCAGCAGAGCAGCAGCTGTAAGTCGCACGACCTGAACCTCGACGTCCTCGGCGAGGTCGGCATCCTCAACGGCCTGGGCGGCAACCTGCTGAACGGCGAGGGCAACTCGGGTGCGCAGCAGTCGTCCCTGGGTTCGTCCATGGGCTGCAGCAACAGCGCGCTCGGCAAGTAGGGCGAAACAACAGTCCCCGGTTTCCCGGCCAACGGCCGGGAAACCGGGGACTGTTGTTTGTGCGGCCCTCAGAACTCGATGTGCGGCCTCTTGAAGCCCTTGGGCAGCTCCGCCTTGTTGGAGCAGTCCACGACCTCCCCGGCGCTGGTGGATCCCTCACCCACCATCTGGTCGTCCGGGAACAGCACGCGCGGCCGGTCGGAGGTCGAGCAGTCCTGCGCCTGCTTGACGACGTGCGTACCGTTCTTGTCGATACGCGACTCGCTCTTGTGAACGCAGACGGTGCCGCCCTGGGCGGTGGTCCTGCAGTCGCCCGGGGACGGGTCCGCGTACGCGTGCCCGGCGCCGACACAGAGCGCGGCGAGACTTCCGACGAGCCCCGAGACGGTGGCGATCTTCCGTGCAGTGAACATGAGTTGTCTTCCTCTGCGAAGGGCGACGCAAAGCAGCCCGGACGCATACCTCGACGGAGTCGGGGTGCGTCCGGGCTGCCTTCGCCATGGTTGTCACTCAGCACACCGGCGAACGGACCGAAGCGGTGCCGGTGCGGGGTACCGAGTTCGTGCGGGGTGCGTTTTTACTCGCCACCCTGGTTCTGGTCGTAACCGCCCTGCTCGGGACCGGAGTTCCCCTGCTCCTGCGGCTGCGCCTCGGGCTGCGCCTCGGGCTGCGCCTGCGGCTCGGCCTGCGGAGTGGCGTAGTAACCACCGCCGACGGCCAGGGCGTTGGCCGCCGAGTTGGCCACGGCAGTGATCTGCGGAGGCGCGTCCTCGCCACCGGCGGCGGAGCTGACCCCGGCACCGAGGAAGGAGAGCCCCGCAACCGTCGCCGCTACGAGTGCGACGCGCTGAAACTTACGCATGATTGACCCTTTCTGGTCCAGGCGGTAACGCCCGGCTCGACTACTTAGTGTGAGCATATACACACATTACGTAGTCAACCGAGGATCTACGCCCGCCATGTTGCGCATCAGCCCCGTCTGCCGTATCGGCGCTACCGGCCACCGACCGGAAGGATCCGGCCGATGACACGGAACGGGTCGCCGGGCGACTCCGGCTCGTCACCCTTCTCCACGGGCGCCACCCCGACGGTTCCGGGGGAACAGGTCACCTCGGGCCCGAGCCGCTCCGTCCCCTGACCCAGGACGGCGGGCAACTGCACGGGCTGCACCGGCTTGCAGGTCTCCTGGTGCGGCGGGGTTCCGCCCTCGGGAACCTCGCCCTTGATCCGCTGGGTGCAGGTGAGGTTGCCCATGAGATCGTCGGTGCACTTGCCCGGACCCGCCGCGGCGTACGCCGGGGCGAGACCGGCGCAGGCCACGGCGAGGCCGCCGACGAGCCCCGAGACGGCCGCGATCTTCTTCCCGCTGATCTTCCCGCTGAACATGCGATGCGCTTTCTGTCGTGAGGACACCCGCCGAACTCAGCCGGTGAAAGCCTGGTTGTACTGGCCGCAGTTGGTGTCGAGGGTGTCGGCGAGGCCGAGCACACCGATCGGGACGTCGTTCTCGGACACCGTCTGCGGGCTGCACTCCTGGTAGGGGCGGTAGTGGTTGGACACCTGCGGCCCACTGTCGTAGGCATCGGCCACGGCGGGGGTGGCACCGACGGCGGACAGGCCGCCGGCGGCCGCCACTGCTGCGATCACGACCTGCTGAAGCTTGCGCATGGAACCCTCGGTCCTTTGCTCATACGGCGAATTGGTTGCCTAGCGTGATTGCACGAACACTAGCAGTAGCGGGATAAGGCGTTCCACAACGGACATCCAACCCGAGGGTGACATAGCAACACATAATCACCTTATGGGCGGGGGGAGTTGGGTCAGGAGAGCGCCAGCTCCGCGGGCCGCGGGCGATCGGGGGCGGGCACGGAGAGGATCAGGTCCCGCAGTCTCTCGACATACCGCCGCACGTTCTTGTAGGCGATGTCGGTGTCCGGGTAGCGGCAGGCGAACCAGAGTCCTTCGTGCAGCCGGTTGACCCAGGCGCACACCTGGTCGCCGTACGACACCCGGAGCAGCCCGTACGCCTTCTGCTCGGCCCAGTCGTCCGCGCCGGGGATGAGACGGGCGTCCACGTACGAGATGATCGAGTACATGTCGGGCGAGGTCGGCCGGAAGTCCGTGCCGAGCAGCCGCAGTACGCGGGCGAGCGGGATGCGCGCCAGCGACCGGTTGGCCCGCAGCTCGGCACGGACCGTGTCGAGCGCGGTCTCCAGGTCCCGCGCCGCGGGTACCTCGATGGGTGCGCCGCCGACGTACCAGCCCACCGAGTCCGACCACGCGGACTTCAGCCGGGTGTGGAACGGCACGACGGTGCGGTAGACCGGCTGGCCGCCGAGTTCGTGGACGATCAGACTGGTCGCGGCCAGGATGCCCACCAGGCTGCCGCCGTAGGGGCGGCAGTACGCCTCGAACGCGGCTGCGGCGGCCGCGTCGACGAGCGGCTCGCACACCAGCTTCTGGGTGGGCAGCACCCCGCCGGGCTCCAGCCCGAGGTCGACGGGGAACTCCGGGAGCCGGCCGCCGCACCGGGCGATGAACTCCCGCCAGCGCGTGACGATGGCGTGGGTGTCGTCGATGCCGTCCGCGTTGGCCCGCTCCTGCTCGCAGAAGTCGACGTAACTCCCCACGGAGGGACCGGTGACGGGGCTTCCCGTGACGGCCGCCGCGTACAGTCCGTTGATCTCCTCCGGGAGCCGGTGGATCGAGTAGGCGTCGACGTTGGTGTGGTCGAAGGCCATGTACACGCTGGTGGAGTCCTCGCGTACGACCGCCGTGTAGATGAGGTTCGGCCAGCCGAGCGCGTCGGCCGCGGCGTCGAACCGATCCTGCAGGTACCGGGTCAGCGCCCCCGCGTCGGTGAACTCGCCGACCACTTCGCGGTGCAGCGACACGTCGTTCTCGGCGAGTGTGAACCGCTGCATGTCGTCACCGGCCCACCGGAAGCCGCTGCGCAGCGTCTCGTGCCGCAGCGTCCAGCCGCGCAACGCCCCTTCCAGCGCGTCGAGATCGACCGGGCCCGGCAGGTCGAACGCAGCGCCGAGCCAGGTCGGTACGAACAGTCCGTCCTCCCGCACCGACCGGGCCGTTCTGATGTGCGACTCCTGGATGTACGCCGGTGGTCGCGGATCCGGCGGCAGCGCCGCCGCGGCCGCGATCGTCACCGGGCTGAACCTCCACTCGACGAGCCGTCCGGGCCGGATCTCACAGCGCTGGATGTCAGAAATTCGCACGGTGGCTCTCCTTCGCAGAAGACACCAGCTTCATCGTCAACGGCAAGCCGTACGCGCGCGATGATCGCTGTGTCGCCGGGATTTCAGCGGGATGTGTGACATCTCGAACGGACAAGCGCCCCCACCTCACTCGTACCTGTAGATCCCACGCACGTCCTCCAGTTCGGCCGGCGTGACGTCCCACGGCGGCAGCCGTTCGTGCCGGGCCACGACCCGGCCGCGCTGGGGGTCGCCCGCGCCGGGAGGTTCGGTGGGAAGGTACGTGTGTCCGGGGTGCCGTTGCTGCCAGCGGGTCCACAGCAGGTCGACGAAGGAGTGATGCAGCCAGAACACCGGGTCGTTGACGGAGGCGGCGCTGACCATCACCCCGCCGACCCAGTGGTGGACCCGGTTGTGGTTCCGCCAGGAGACGCTGCCCCGGCCGCTCCCCCAGCCTTCCAGCTTGTTGCGGTAGCCGCGGGTGACGGCCGAGTTCCAGGGCCAGCTGTCGTAGACCGGGTCGGCCAGCGCGAACTCGACGTCGCGGCCGGTCGGCAGCTGGATCGGGGCACGGGCGTGGCCGAGATCGCGGGTCAGGTAGTGCACGTCGGTCACGTTCTCGGTGATCTTCCAGTGGCCCGCCCGGTAGGCGAACGGACCCGTCATCACCTGCCGGTCCGAGCGCCGTCCGTTGCCGCCGAGCAGATCATCGGTCCACGGCAGGGAGTTCGGCGCCCGGTCACGGGTCCAGTCCCAGTACGGCACCGTCACCGACGCGTCCACCCTGCGCAGCGCGCGCTCCAGTTCGAGCAGCAGCCTGCGGTGCCAGGGCAGGAAGGAGGGTGCCATGTGGGCGGTGCGCAACCGGTGTTCCCGGTCGGCGGAGTTGTGCGCGATGTGGATCCGGACGAACTCGTCGTACTCACCGCGGCGTTTGACCTCCAGCAGAGCGTCCACGAACCGGCGCCGCTCGGCTCGGGTCAGCTTGTTGACGTTCTTCCGGGTGTAGACCACGTGCGCCTCCCTCGGGCATCGGCCGGAGGGGTAACCGCCGGACATACCTTCGGGTCACCCGCCTACGGCCGGACCGGTGACGGGGCACCACGCCCGGCGGCGGGCTCAGGACAGCCACCGCTTCCACACCTCGGGGTGGCCGTCCACCCACTTCTTCGCGGCCTCCTCGGGGCTCAGCTTCTGGTCGGCGATCATCAGGGAGACCTGGTCCTGGTCCTCGGTCGTCCACGTGAACTTCTTCAGGAAGGCCGCCGCCTTGCCCCCGCTGTGCGCGAAGTCGGTGTTGAGGTACTTCTGCAGCGGGGTGTGCGGATAGGCGCAGGCGACCTTGGCCGCGTCGGCGTCACACCCCTCCTTGTACGCGGGCAGCCGCACCTCGGTCATCGGCACCTTCTTGAACAGCCACTGGGGTGCGTACCAGTACGTGAGGAAGGGCTTCTTCTCCTTGGCGAACTGCTTGATCTGGGTGATCTGGGCGGCCTCGGAACCGGCGAAGACGACCTGGTAGTCCAGCTTCAGGTTGCTCACCAGCGCCTTGTCGTTGGTGACGTACGACGGTGAGCCGTCCAGGAGTTGCCCCTTGCCGCCGCTCTCCGCGGTGCGGAAGAGCGAGGCGTACTTGTTCAGGTTCCGCCAGTCGGTGATGTCCGGGTGCTGCTTGACGAGATAGGTCGGCACGAACCACCCGATGTGCCCGGTGACCCCGAGCTCCCCGCCCCGGCTGATGGTCTTCTTGTCCTCGACGTACCGCTTCTCCTGGTCCGGGTGCCCCCAGTCCTCCAGGATCGCGTCCACGCGTCCCTGGCTGAGCGCGTCCCAGGCCGGGACCTCGTCGACCTGCACGGTGTCGACGCGGTACCCCAGCTTGTGCTCAAGGAGGTACTGGGCGACAGCCACATTCGACTGCGCGCCGACCCAGGACTGCACGGACAGGGTCACGGTCTTCGACCCCTGCGCGTTGGCGAACGGCGAGGCCTGCTTGGTCATGTCGGCGGCACCGCAGCCGGTGGCGAGGACGAGGACGGAGGCGGCGGCGACGAGTGTCGTACGGCGCATGGTCACGCTCCCTTCCGCGTACGGCGTTCCGTGGGCTGGGTGACCCGGTCGAGCATCAGCCCCAGGCAGACGATGGCGGCACCGGCCACCAGCCCGGTCGCCAGGTCGCCCTGGGCCAGACCGAAGGCGACGTCGTACCCGAGGGCGCCACCGCCCACCAGGCCGCCGATGATGACGACGGCGAGGACGAGTACCACGCCCTGGTTGACGGCGAGCAGCAACGCGGGCCGTGCAAGGGGTAGTTGGACCTGCAGCAGCTGCTGACGGCCGGTCGCGCCGAGCGACCGCGCGGACTCCAGGGCGGCCGGGTCCACCTGGCGCAGCCCCTGCGCGGTGATCCGTACGACGGCCGGCAGCGCGTAGACGACGGCGGCGGCGACGGCGGGCGCCCGGCCGACACCGAACAACGCGACGACCGGGATGAGATACACGAACTGCGGCATGGTCTGGAAGACGTCCAGGACGGGACGCAGCGCGCGCTCCACGCGGTCGCTGCGGGCGGCGGCGATACCGGTCGCGAAGCCGAGGACGAGCGTCACGGCGACGGCCGCGAGGACCTGGGACAGCGTGTCCAGCGACGGTTCCCACACCCCCAGCACTCCGATCGCGGCCATCGCGAGGACGGCGGTGAGCGCGGTGCGCCAGGTGCCGATCAGCCAGGCCAGGGCGGCGACCACGAACAGCACCGCCCACCAGGGCAGCCACTGCAGCCCGGAGCGGACGGGGTCGAGGACCCAGGTGGTGAAGTGCCCCGCCAAGTCCGCCGTACCGCCGACCACCGGCACGCCCGAGTACAGATGCGCGGTCATCCAGTCGACGGCGCGGTTGACCGGTTCGGCGAAGTTCAGCGTCCAGGCGGTGGGCCAGTCGAGGCGGCCGAGGAGCCGGGCGGCGAGCGCGACGGCGACGGTGGCGCCGAGGCCGTACAGGAGGCCGACGGGGGGCTTCCGGACGTCGCCGCGCTCACCCGCCGCCGCGGTGATGCGGTCCAGCACGACCGCGAGGAGCACGATCGGAATACCGGCGGCGAGGGCCGCGCCGACGTCGACCGAGGCGAGGGCCTGGTAGACACGGTCGCCGAGGCCGCCGGCGCCGATGACGGAGGCGATGACCGCCATCGACAGCGCCATCATGATCGTCTGGTTGAGGCCGAGGAGGAGTTCCCTGCGGGCGAGCGGGAGGCGGGCCGTCAGCAGCCGCTGCGCGCGGGTGGCCCCGAGCGACTCCACGGCCTCCAGGACCTCGGGGTCGGCGCCGCGCAGGCCGAGGGCGGTGAGCCGGGCCATGGGCGGGGCGGCGTAGACGACGGTGGCGAGGACGGCCGCGGGGACGCCGATGCCGAAGACCAGGACGACGGGGAGGAGGTAGGCGAAGGCGGGCAGCACCTGCATGGTGTCGAGGACCGGGCGCAGGGCGCGATTCAGCCGGTCGGAGAGCCCGGCGCCGAGCCCGAGCACGAAACCCACGGCCACGGACGCGAGTACGGCCACGACCATCAGCGCGAGGGTCTGCATCGTCGGCACCCACATGCCGAGCGCACCGCAGGCGAGGAACGCGGCGGCCGTACCGGCGGCGAGCCGCATCCCCGCGACGCGGTGCGCGACAACGGCGGCGACCACGGTGACACCGGGCCAGCCCGCGGCGAGGAGGGTGAGGTAGACGGCACGGACGGTGAGGACGACGGCGTCGCTGATGTAGCCGAAGAAGTAGAGGAAGAGGGGGTGGGTGTCCCGGTTGTCGATGACCCAGTTACTGGCGGAGGTGAGGGGGGAGGAGAGGTCGACGGTGAGGTGGTGGGGCCAGGGGGCGGACGCCCAGTGGGCATTGGCGACGGGGACCAGGACGGCGGCGATCAGCGCGAGGGCCAGGAGCTTACGGGCGGCTCGGCCGGCGGGGAGCGCCACTTGACGAGGGCTCGGCACAGTGATCGTCGCCATCAGACGTCCTCCGGACTGGTGCGCGGGGCGGGGGGTGTCACTCGCCCGCGCTCGCGGGGTGCCGCCGCGCCCGCGGCTGGGTCGTCATGACTGCCGACGGCTGGGGAGCGCCCCTTCAGGGGCGCGGGGAACTGCGCGACCGGCCCCCGACCGCCCGCGGCCGAAGTGCTGCCCGTACCCGCCTTCGCCACGACGGCGAGCAACGTGTCGGCGTCGACCACGCCGACGCAGCGGTCCCCGTCCACGACCCGCGCGGGGACACCGGCCTCCGCGACCACCTCGATCGCCTCGGCGACCGTCGCCTCCGGGCCGACCGCAGGGCCGTCGGGCGCCTCGGTCTCCGCCGGCGCCCGCATGGCGGAGCGAACCGTCATCACCTGCTCGCGCGGCACGTCCCGGACGAACTCACGGACGTAGTCGTCGGCAGGCGAACCGACGATCTCCTCCGGGGTGCCCAGCTGAACCACCCTGCCGTCCCGCATCAGGGCGATACGGTCGCCGAGCTTGAGCGCCTCCGACAGGTCATGGGTGATGAAGACCATCGTGCGGCCCTCCTCGCGGTGCAGGCGGACCACCTCCTCCTGCATGTCCCGCCGGATCAGCGGGTCGAGCGCGCTGAACGGCTCGTCGAAGAGGAGGACCTCGGGGTCGACGGCCAACGCCCGTGCGAGGCCGACCCGTTGGCGCTGGCCGCCGGACAGCTGGCCGGGGCGCCGCTGCTCCATCCCCTCCAGGCCGACCTTGGTGACGACCTCGGCGGCCCGCGCGCGCCGCTCGGCCCTGCGCACCCCCTGGATCTCCAGGCCGTACGCCACGTTGTCGAGGACGGACCGGTGCGGGAGGAGCCCGAAGTGCTGGAAGACCATCGCGGCGCGGTGCCGGCGCAGTTCCCGCAGCCGTCCCTTGTCCATCGCGCGGACGTCCTCGCCGTCGATCGCGATCCGGCCGGCCGTCGGCTCGATGAGCCGGGTCAGACAGCGGACCAGGGTCGACTTCCCGGAGCCGGACAGGCCCATCACCACGAAGACCTCGCCCTTGCGGACGTCGAAGGAGACGTCGCGGACCGCGGCCGTGCAGCCGGTGCGGGTGCGGAGTTCGGCCGCGGGCAGGCCGGTCAGTCCGGGGTCCGCCGGGACGCGGTCGGCCTTGGGGCCGAAGACCTTCCACAGGCCGTCGACGGAGAAGACAGGGGTCGTACCACTCATCACGCACCGCCCTTCAGGAGGTCCACGGCCCGTTCGCCGACCATCAGCACCCCGATCATCGGGTTCACGGCCGGCATGGCCGGGAAGACGGAGGCGTCGGCGATGCGGATGCCGTCCAGGCCGCGGATCCGCAACTCGGGGTCGACGACGGCCAGTCGGTCGTCGGCCGCGCCCATCCGGCAGGTGCCCGCCGGGTGGTAGACCGTGTGCGCGACCTTGCGGGCGTACTCGCTCAGTTCCGCGTCGCCGACGATCTCCGGACCGGGGCACACCTCGCGCTTCAGCCAGCCCGCCAGCGGCTCGGTCTTCGCGATCTCGCGGGCGATGCGGATGCCGTCGACGAGGGTGCGGCCGTCGTAGTCGACCTCGTCGGTGAAGTAGCGGAAGTCGAGCGCGGGCTTCACGGACGGGTCGGCGCTGGTCAGGTAGAGGCGGCCGCGGCTGCGGGGCTTGGGGATGTTCGGGGTCATCGAGACGCCGTGCGCGGGACGTTCGTAGCCCAGGCGCTCGGGGTTGTCCGTGAACGGGACCTGGTAGAAGTGGAACATCAGGTCCGGGCCCGCCTGTTCGGGGTCGCGGCGGACGAACAGGCCCGCGTCGGAGTCCATCGCGGAGTTCTCCGGGATCGGGCCGTTCGTCTCCCAGACGATCACCGACTCGGGGTGGTCGAGGAGGTTCTCGCCGACGCCCGGGAGGTCGTGCGCGACCGGGATGCCGAGGGCTTCGAGGTCCGGCGCCGGGCCTATGCCCGAATGGAGCAGCAGCCGCGGGGAGTCGACGGCGCCCGCGCACAGGACGACCTCGTTCCGGGCCCGTATCAGCAGGTCCTCGCCGTCCTTCGTGCGGACGTGCACGCCCTCGGCGCGGGTGCCGTTCAGTTCCAGGCGGTACGCCCAGGTCTCCAGGAGGACATGCAGGTTGGGGCGCTCGTCCAGCACCGGGTGGAGGTAGGCCACCGACGCGCTCGACCGCTTGTTGGTCTCGGGGTGGTAGGCGAGGTCGAAGAAGCCGGCGCCCTCGGTGAACGGCCGGCGGTTGAAGCCCTCCACGCGCGGGACGCCCAGCGCCTCCTGGGCCGCGTCCACGAAGTCGCGGGCGATGGCGTTCCGGTCCTTCTCGTCGACCGGGACGATGTTGTTGAGGAGGCGGGCGTAGTAGGCCTCCATCGGCACCGCGCCCCAGCCCTTGGCCCCCGCCTCCTCCCACTCGTCCCAGTCGGAGGGCAGCGGCTTGAAGGAGATGAGGGTGTTGTGGCTGGAACAGCCGCCCAGTACCCGGGCGCGGCTGTGCCGGATGTGGGAGTTGCCGCGCGGCTGCTCGGTGGTCGGGTAGTCGTAGTCCAGCTCGCCGCCGAGCAGGCCCATCCAGCGGCGCAGGGTGAGGACGTCGTCGCGGCCGACGTCGCTGGGGCCGCCCTCGATGACGGCGACGGTGACGTCGGGGTTCTCGGTGAGGCGGGAGGCTATGACGGAACCGGCGGTTCCGCCGCCGATGACGACATAGTCGTAGGTCTGGTGGGACATGGGGGGGGGTACTCCAAAGGGCTTACTGGCTCGCTGGCTCGCTGGCTCGCTGCTGCGAAGGCTTCTGGCGGACGGTGGCCGGGTGGGCTCAGCCGGCGAACCAGCGCACCGGCTTCGGCGCGAGGTTCTGGTAGACGTGCTTGGTCTCGCGGTACTCGGCGAGCCCGGCGGGTCCCAGCTCGCGGCCGGTCCCGCTCTTTCCGAAGCCGCCCCACTCCGCCTGCGGGAGGTAGGGGTGGTAGTCGTTGATCCACACCGTGCCGTGCCGCAGCCGGCCCGCGATCCGGCGGGCCCGGCCGGCATCCGCGCTCCAGACGGCGCCCGCGAGTCCGTACTCGGTGTCGTTGGCGAGCGCGACCGCCTCGTCCTCGGTGCGGAAGGTCTCCACGGTGAGGACCGGGCCGAAGACCTCCTCGCGTACGACCCGCATCTCGCGGTGGCACTGGTCGAGGACGGTCGGCTCGTAGAAGTAGCCGGTGGCCGGGCGGTCGGCGGACGGTTCGGGGCGCTTGCCGCCCGCGCGCAGCACCGCGCCCTCCGCCAGCGCCGACGCCACGTACGCCTCGACCTTGGCGCGCTGCTGCTCGGAGACGAGCGGGCCGCACTCGACGCCGTCCGCGGTGCCCCGGCCGAGCCGGATCCGGGCGGCCCGGCGGGCGAGTTCGGCGACGAACCGCTCCCGGACCGGCTCCTCGACGATCAGCCGGGCGCCGGCCGAGCAGACCTGGCCGCTGTGGATGAACGCGGCGTTGAGGGCCTGGTCGACGGCGGTGTCGAAACCTTCCTGCGTGGCGCAGGCGTCGGCGAAGACGACGTTGGGGTTCTTGCCGCCCAGTTCGAGGGCGACCTTCTTGACGGTGGGTGCGGCGGCCTGGGCGACCTTGGTGCCGCTGACCAGGCCGCCGGTGAAGGAGACCAGGTCGACGTCCGGGTGCTCGGCGAGACGGGCGCCGACGGTGTGGCCGGGGCCGGTGACGAGGTTCGCGACCCCCGCGGGCAGCCCGGCCTCGGCGAGCAGCTCGATCAGCGCGATCGTCGTCAGCGGGGTGAGCTCGCTCGGCTTGACCACGAACGTGTTGCCGGCCGCGAGCGCCGGGGCGATCTTCCAACTCGCCTGGAGGAGCGGGTAGTTCCAGGGCGTGATCAACGCGCACACGCCGACCGGTTCGGATACGACGACGCTGTGGATGTCGGCCGAGCCCGCGTCCACCACCCGGCCCGCGCCCTCCGCGGTGACCAGGTCGGCGAAGTAGCGGAAGGCGTCGGCGACGCAGTCGATGTCGACGCGGCCCTCCTCCACGGTCTTGCCCGCGTCCCGGCTCTCCAGGAGACCGAGCTGTTCGCGGTCGCGTACGAGGAGGTCGGCGACCCGGCGGAGCAGGGCGGCGCGCTCGGCGACGGGGGTCCGGGGCCAGTCGCCGGTGTCGAAGGCGCGCCGGGCGGCGGCCACCGCCGTCTCGGCGTCCTTCTCGTCGCCCTCGGCGACCACGGTGAAGTGCAGGCCGTCCGCGGGGTCGATGATCTCGCGTGTCGCGCCGGAGACCGCTGCCAGCCAGTCGCCTCCGGCATGGATGGTCGCTCGTGCCGTGCTGTCCGCCATGATCGGTATTGCCTTCCGTTCCTGTTCGGTGCCCCTGCGTGACATCCGGGTCACACTCGGGGACCGCCAGCACCTGCCCTCGGCCTCGGATTGCATGCGCAATCGTCGGCCGAAAGTGTGCGGCGTCACTGAACAGTCGGACAGAACGGAATAAAACCCCCGAGGAGGGCGATGGCCCTCGGGTTCAGGGCGCGGTGCCCGCCGATGCGGTGGGCGTGGCATGCCGGGGCTTGCTCTTGGTCGAGATCTGGCCGACGAGCTCCCAGAAGCAGACCAGGGCGGTGACGGGCGGAATCCCGAAGATGACTAAGGACAGCAGCGCATGGGAGGAGTGGCTGATGCACAGGGCCACGGCCACGACGGAGGCGGCCAGCACGACGCACCAGGACCGCCGCGCGCTCCGGCGCTGCGCGGTGGCCCGCAGAACGGACAGCGCCGCCACGAACCACGGGCCGTAGACCGTCAGCGGCCAGTACCGCGCCAGCCCTCCGGGGAGCACCGACGAGGCGATGCCGCGCAGCTGCGCGTAGGAGTAGCAGAGCGACCAGGCCAGCATGGACACCGCGCACAGCGAGACCATCGCGATCAGGATCGTGATGTGCGTGACGCTCCGGCCGCCGTCGAGCAGGTGGGAGTCATGGCGGACCCGATGGCGGACCCGCCGGCGACTGCCCCGGCGCTGGGCCGGCACGTCCAGCAGGGTGGGGGCCGTGGTCACACCGGTCGGTGCGGACAGTATCTGCGCCAGCTCCTCGACCGGGTCCCAGTCGCTCGGCGCGACGTCCGGCTCCGGGGCACCCCAGGCGTGGTCGTAGAGACCGGGGTGGTCGTAGAAGCCGGTGTGGTCGTAGAGACCCGGCCCCGAGTCGTGCTGAATCCCGTCCATCGATTACCTCCGCACCCGCCTCAGAACGCCCCGTACAGATTTGCCAAGGTCCGCCGATATTCATTTTCCATCGCATTGATTCTCGTCAGGAAATCATCGAGCAGGTCCGAGCATGAGGTGATATCCATACCACCGGGCCAACGGAGCACAGTTGTCGGATGATCTTCGGCTGCGCACCAGTCCAATCGCGTCACGGTCACCTAACGACCGTCACACTGGGTGGGATTTGGAGCGTTCGGGGGAATTCCGTCACCCGGAAGAGAAGTTATATAATTCCCACGGGGTCACAGTCGAAGAAATTGTAAATATGCGGGAGATTGCGCTCCGTGAATACTGAATTTAAATGAACGGCGATGCGACCGGGTGGGGAGACCGGTCGGGGGGACCGGATCGCCGCAGGTCAGAAGTCCGCCGGCGGACCGGCGGATCCTCCCCCACGCGTCCGTCGATCGACTCCCGGATCAGGTCGGCCTGCCCGACGTGTCGGTGCCGCTCCAGAGAACCGATCAGGGTGTCGAGTTCGGTGCCGGCGACGGGCGGTTCCCACCACACGTCCGACCGGGTGCCGTCAGCCCTGCCCCGAAGGCTACGCCCCGGCACCGACAACGGCCCCGGCCCCCTCGGTCACCAACTCCCGTACGCAGCCCCGCAGCCAGGCGTGCGCCGGGTCGGCGTCGTGGCGCGGATGCCAGGCCAGGCCGAGGGGGACCGGCGGCAACGGCAGCGGGACCTCGAAGGTGACGAGACCCAGGGCGGTGGCCAACGGGACTCCCCAGGAGCTGATCAGGCCGATCAGGTCCGAGTCGCGCAGCACGAAGAGGGAGGCCGGGAAGGTGCCGACGGTACCCACCACCCGGCGTTCCAGACCGAGTTCGGCCAGCGCGGCGTCGACGGGGCCGTGCAGCTTGCCGCGCCGCGAGACGTTCAGGTGACCGGCGACGGTCGCGAACCGCTCGGGCGTCAGCTCGCCGGCCAGCAGCGGGTGTCCGGACCGTACGACGCCGACCATGCGGTCCTCCTGGAGATGTTCCACCCGCACCTCGGGCGCGGTGGTGTCGATCGCCCCGACCTCCAGGTCGGCCATGCCCTGCCGCAGGTACGGCAGGTCCACGTGGGCCTCGGCGAGGAAGCGGATGCGGATGCCGGGCGCCTCCGCGGCGGCCCTGGCGAAGAGGACGGCGGCGTGGGTGCCGGCGATCGCGTCCGGGCCGATGATCGTGAAGGTCCGGGAGACGGTCCGCAGATCGGTGTCCCGGCCCGGCGCGAACAGCGCCCGCGCGCGTTCCACCACCGCGCTCACCTCGGCGCGCACGGCCAGCGCGTGCGGGGTCGGCACCATCCGGCGCCCGGCGCGCACCAGCACCGGGTCGCCGAGGGCTCTGCGGATCCGGCCGAGGGTGCGGCTCATGGCCGGTTCGGACAGATGCAGGCGCCGCGCGGCCCCCTGCACGCTCTGCTCCTCCAGGAGCACGTCCAGCGCGACCAGCAGGTTCAGGTCGAGGCCGGCGGGGGATCCCGCGGATTGCGTCATACGCAGTCGTCCCTTGCAAAGGTTGCACTGGAAAGCAGGTCAGCGCCGAGCCTACGGTGACAGGGCAGCCCACACCACCCACCAGCTCCCGGGAGGAGCCGTGCCCTCGCACGCCCTGAAACGCCCCGTCCTGCTCGTCCTGTGCGCCTGCGTGCTGGTCGCGCAGAGCATGGTCGCCGCCATCAACCTGCTCATCCCCGAACTGGCCGCGTCGTCCCTGCACCCCTCGCACAGCGAGATCCTGTGGACCGTCGACGCCTACGTCATCGCCTTCGCAGCCCTGCTCATCCCGGCCGGCGCGCTCGGCGACCGGCACGGCCGCAAGGGCGCCCTGCTCGCGGGCCTCGCCCTGTTCGCCGCCGGCGCGGCCACCAGCGCGCTCGCGCCGGATCCGGCCGTGCTGATAGCGGGCCGCGGCCTGTCCGGGGCCGGGGCCGCGCTGATCACCCCGGCCACCCTGTCGATCCTGGTCCGCCTCTCCGCCCCCGAGCGGCGCGCCCGCGCCCTCGCCTCCTGGACCCTGGCCCTCGGCCTGGGCGGCGCGGTCGGCAACCTGGGCGGCGGCCTGGTCGGTCAGTTCCTGCCCTGGCGGGCCCTGTTCGCCGCCATGGTCCCGCCGGCCGCCCTGCTCGCCCTGGCCGTCGCCCTGGTCACCCCCCGCACCGACCGCTCCGCGCACAGCAACCTCGACCCGCTCGGCACCGTGCTCCTGACGGCGGGCCTGGTGGCGGTGCTGTTCGGCATCATCGAGGGCACGACGTACGGCTGGACGTCGGCGCCCATCCTCGGCTCCTTCGCGGCGGGCGCCGCACTGACCACGCTCTTCACCGCGCACGCCCTGCGCTCGCCGCGCCCCCTCTTCGACCCCCGCGTCTTCGCCTCCGCCCGGCTGCGCTCGGCGTCCCTCGGCACGGCGGCCGGCTTCTTCGGCCTCTTCTCCCTCTTCTTCGTCAACTCGCAGTACCTGCAAGGTGTGAAGGGCTACGACGCGGCCGTGACCGGCGTCGCGATCATGCCGCTGACGATCGGGATGGCCCTGGTCCCGAGGCTCGCCGCCCGCTGGGCGGGCCACCCGCGCGCGGTCGTCGGCGCCGGGCTCGCCCTGATCGGCCTCGGCCTGCTCGGCGCGTCCACCGTCGATGCGGCCACGCCGTACTGGCTGTACGCCTGCTGGCTGCTGGTCATCTCGGCCGGCACCGGCCTGTCGATGCCCGCCCTCACCCTCGGCGTGGTCAGCTCGCTCCCGCCGCACCAGGCGGGTCTCGGCTCCGGCCTGGGCACCACGGCCCGGGAGACCGGCGCGGCCCTCGGGGTCGCGGTCACCGGCACGATCCTGTCGGCACACAGCGACCTCGCCTCCGGGATGGGCCCGGCCCTGCGTACCGTCGCGCTGCTGGTGCTCGCGGCGACGGCGCTCGTGGTGGCCGGATACGGCGGCCGCACCCCGACACGCACTATCGCGTCCGGTCCGGAACACGTACTATCGCGTTCTACCGGCGCCTGAGCAACTCCCCGCACACCCCGGCCCGTTGAGGAGCCCCGATGCCCGCCCTCCTGTCCCCCGTCCTCGACCTGCTGACCCTGCGCGGCACCGTCACCGAGGCCGAACAGATCACCACCCGGATGCGCCGCCTGCGCATCGACGGCGACCAGCTCGCCGGCCTCGACGTCCGGCCCGGCCAGCAGGTCCGGGTCCTGGTCACCGGCCTGACCCTGCGGACGTACTCGGTCTGGCACTACGACCCGTCCGGCGTGGTCGAGCTGTGCGTCCTCGACCACACCGAGGGCGGACCGGGCGCCCGGTGGGGCCGGACCGTCGGGACGGGAGAGCAGGTGCGGCTGCGCAGGCCCGAGGGCACCTTCACGCTGCGCCCCGACGCCGACCACCACGTCTTCGTCGGCGACGAGACGGCCGCGGTCGCCTTCGGCGCGATGCTCGCGGCGCTGCCCGAGGAGGCCCGGATCTCCGGCTGCGTCGAGACGGAGACGGCCGCCGACCGGCTGCCCCTCACCCACGCGGAGCGCCTCGACTGGGTGCTCCGGACCGAGACCTCGCTGCCGGAGGCGGTACGGCGGCTCGCTCCCGAACCCGGCGGGGTGGCGTACGTCGCCGGGGAGGCGCGGGCCGTGCAGGCGGTGCGGAAGGTGCTGGTCCAGGAGGCGGGGTGGGACCGGCGCGCGGTGCTCACCAAGCCGTTCTGGACACCGGGGAAGCGGGGGATGGAGTAACGCCCACCGGACGCGAACGGGCCCCGCTCCGGAGGAATCCGGAACGGGGCCCGTCGGGGTATCGGAGGCTCAGATGAGGCCGAGGGCGCGGACCGCCTCGCGCTCCTCCGCCAGCTCCTGGACCGACGCGTCGATGCGGGCGCGGGAGAACTCGCTGATCTCCAGGCCCTGGACGATCTCGTACTTGCCGTCCTTGGTGGTGACCGGGAAGGAGGAGATCAGGCCCTCCGGGACGCCGTAGGAGCCGTCCGACGGGATGCCCATGGAGGCCCAGTCACCGTCGGCGGTGCCGTTGACCCAGGTGTGGACGTGGTCGATGGCGGCGTTGGCGGCGGAGGCCGCGGAGGACGCGCCGCGGGCCTCGATGATGGCCGCGCCGCGCTTGGCGACGGTCGGGATGAACTCCTCGGCCAGCCACTTCTCGTCGTTCACGACCTCCGCGGCGTTCTTGCCGGCGACGGTGGCGTGGAAGATGTCGGGGTACTGGGTGGCGGAGTGGTTGCCCCAGATGGTCAGACGCTTGATGTCGGCGACCGTGGAGCCCGTCTTCTTCGCGAGCTGGGTCAGCGCGCGGTTGTGGTCGAGGCGGGTCATCGCGGTGAAGCGCTCGGCCGGTACGTCCGGCGCCGCGGCCTGCGCGATCAGCGCGTTCGTGTTGGCCGGGTTGCCGACGACCAGGACCTTGATGTCGTCCGCGGCGTGGTCGTTGATGGCCTTGCCCTGGGGCTTGAAGATGCCGCCGTTGGCCTCCAGGAGGTCACCGCGCTCCATGCCCTTGGTGCGCGGGCGGGCGCCCACGAGGAGGGCGACGTTGGCACCGTCGAAGGCGACGTTCGGGTCGTCGCTGATGTCGATGCCCTGGAGGAGCGGGAAAGCGCAGTCGTCGAGCTCCATGGCGGTGCCCTCGGCGGCCTTCAGCGCGGGGGTGATCTCCAGGAGGCGGAGCCGGACCGGCACGTCCGCGCCGAGCAGCTGGCCGGAGGCGATGCGGAAGAGCAGGGCGTAACCGATCTGGCCGGCCGCGCCGGTGACGGTGACGTTCACGGGAGTGCGGGTCATGGCGTTCTCCGTATGACAGCTGGCGGTGGGCGTCCTTGCCCTGGGTGCCCTGGGGTGCGGACGTACAAATGATCGATCTCTTGGTATCAAGAGATCCACCGCTCAGGCTATCGCGCATCAAGGATGCCGGAGGGCGAGGGGTCGGTGTGGCTCACCCCACAAAAGAGGCGGCCGCCTGTCCGGGAGAGGTGAGACAGGACGGCCGCCACTCGGGGGTACCGGTTTCCGGACTCCCGTGGGGGGATACGTGTCGCGTGCCCAGGATGGAGGCCGGCATTCCTGTGTGCCGACGATTTCTTCGCGGGCCTCGTCCTCGAACGCCGGACAGGCTGATACGCAGCCGTCTCCTACGTCGTGCAGCCTGTCTGCCCCGACGCCAGCGTGGCGCAGGCCTTCGCCGCCGCCGCGTCCCGCACCGCCACCATCGGCGTGTACGCGATCGTGTCGCCGGCGGCCGTGATGTCGCCGCGTTCCGTGGTGGTGCCGGCCGTGACCCGGACCGAGTCGCCCCGGGCCGCGCCCGTGATCCGGCCCCACGCGGCGCCGCAGGTCCGGCTGTAGCGGACCTCCAGCGTGGTCGCGCCGACCGTGACGGTCTTCGCGGTGGTCACGAGGTCGCCGCTGCACCCCATGGCCTCCGCGTCCTTGCCCGTGCAGCCGGCGCCCGCGCACTTCACCCCGGCCGGGAGGTCGCTGCTGGTGGCGGTGGACGGGGTGGCCGAGACGCCGTTGCCCTGGTTCTTCCTGCCGCCGCCGTCGCCTCCGGTGAAGAAGAGGACCGCGGCGATGACCACGACCACCCCGACGACCCCGGCGAGGAACATCGTCAGCCGCCGCCTGCCACCACCGGACGGGGCCGGGGACGGGGGCGCGGCCGGGCCGCGGGCGCCCGGGCCCTCCCGGCGGTTCGCGTCGGGTGCCGTCGGCTGGGGCGGGATGGTGGGCGAGACGCCCGCCGGTCCGGCGATCCCCGGCATCGCCACCGCGCTGCCCGCCAGGCGCGGCGCCTTGCCGCCGTCGGCGCCGGAGGACGTGGCCGGCGGTGCCCCGAACTCCCCGAGCGCGGCCCGCGCCTGGGAGATCCGGATCGCCTCCATGGTCATGTCGTGGCGCATCTCCGAACGGCTCCAGGCCCGTTCCGCCAGCTCCCACATGGTCGTGAGGTGGACGGGATCGGTCTCGGTGACCTCGGCGAGCGCGACGACCGCGCCCTTCGGTGCCAGCAGACGGCCGCTGAGATAGCGCTCCCAGGACGTCCTGGCGTAGCCGGTGCGGTCGGACAGTGCCGCGACGCTCAGGCCGCTGCGGTCCACGAGCCGCCGCAGCTGGGTCGCGAACTCCTTGACCTGCGGATCGAGTTCGTCCGGCAGGGCTTTCCAACGAGGCATTGCTTCCCCCCTCTTCCCCCGGTCCTCTTCCCCCGGTTCGGTGCCGTGTCTTCCCCCGCGTTTCCCCTCGCGCGGTGCCCCCGCGCCGGTCCCCGTTCTGGCTACCCAGCGGGATGCGGCGGTCCCGGAGAACAGTCCCCGAGCAGGGGGCGCACTGGAGCATCGACCCGTCCGGCATGCACCGTTGCACGCCGCCCGCCCTACGGTCCAACGGGCCCTCGGCTCGTCCCGATTGGACACGTTAGCCCGGTTGTGAGTCGACTCCGTGACATATCCGCGAACTTGTCAACACATCGACACACCGGTCATCCAGCCGTGACCTCGCAGGTCACAGGGGGCACAGCTCACCCGAGAGCCACGGCGCCGACGACCGCCACGAGGAGCAGGGCGAGCAGCAGCAGGACCGCGTACAGCAGCAGGCGGCCGTGCGGGCGGGGCGCCGGTTCCTGTGCCGGCCGGTCCCACCACGGGAGGGTCGGATCGTCCTCGTACCCCTCCGCCTCCCCCGCGCCCGGCGGACGGTCCGGGTCCGGCGGGGTCGCGGGGCGCGGCCAGGCCTCGACGGCGAGCTCCCAGCGCACGGCGTGCCGTTCGGCGTCCGCACCGGCGAGGCCCGCGACCCGGCACAGCGCGACGACGGCCTGGCGGGGCGGTGGCTGCACGGCGTTGAGATAGCGCTGCCAGGAGGACTTGCTGTACGCGGTGCGGGCGCCCAGCGCGACCAGGCTGAGGCCGGTGTCGTCCTTGAGGAGCCGCAACTGCTCCACGAAGTGCCGCACCTCCGGCGGGAGTCCCTCCGGCAGCGGCTGCCAGCCGCCCATCACGCACCTCCACGGCGTGCCTCGTTGCCAGTTCGTTGCCAGTTCAGAGCGGGTGACGACGGTGGGCGGCCCGCCGGTTCCCGCAGGCAGTGGCAGTACGGGCGGCCCGTGGCGGAACTGTCACCTCTCTGCCACAGCCGGCCGACAGCCGTTGAACAGCCGCCGCGCGGTGGGAAGGCTGATTCCCGACGGCGGTCCGTCCTGCTCGGGGGAGGGGACGGGCCGCCTTTCGGCCAGGGAACCCGCTAGCTCTTCATCGTGAAATGCAGCGTGTCCTTCAGATAGGGGATCACCAGCCACGGCTTCGGCTGCGCCATCAACGCCAGCAGCACGATCGCCAGCCCCAGCACCCCGTACGTGGCGATGTCCGTGAACCGCGACCGGACCGCCAGCATCCCCACGCTCGGCAGTATCCACCGCATCACCGCCCCGGCCAGCAGCGCCGCCCCGATCAGCAGCGCGCCGACCCGGAACTGGTCCAGCGAGGTCAGCAGCAGCCCCACCGCGACGGTCGCCAGCACCGCCAGCATCGGCCACTGCCGGGCCGGTGCCGGCAGATCCCCCGACGCGGCCCTGCCGCCCCCTTCGGGGCGCGCCGTGTCCCGGGTGAACAGCGGGAAGCGCCGGGTCGCCCGGCGCCCCGCACCCTGCTCGTGACCGCGGTCAGCCGGCACTGCGCTCCGCCGCCTCGACCACGTTGACGAGCAGCTCCGCGCGGGTCATCGGCCCGACCCCGCCGGGGTTCGGCGAGAGCCACCCGGCGACCTCGGCGACCCCGGGGTGCACGTCCCCGACGATCTTGCCGTCGGCGTTGCGGGAGACACCGACGTCGAGGACGGCGGCGCCCGGCTTGACGTCCTCGGGGCGGATCAGGTGCGGGGAGCCGGCGGCGGCGATGATGATGTCGGCGCGCTTCAGGTGCGACGCGAGGTCCCGGGTGCCGGTGTGGCACTGGGTCACCGTGGCGTTCTCGCTGCGCCGGGTGAGCAGCAGCGGCATCGGGCGCCCGATGGTCACACCGCGGCCGACGACCACGACCTCGGCGCCCTTGATCTCGACGCCGTACCGGCGCAGCAGGGTGAGCACCCCGTTGGGGGTGCAGGGCAGCGGCGCGGGCTCGCCGAGCACCAGCCGGCCGAGGTTCATCGGGTGCAGGCCGTCCGCGTCCTTGTGCGGGTCCATCAGTTCCAGGATGCGGTTCTCGTCGATGCCCTTGGGCAGCGGGAGCTGGACGATGTAGCCGGTGCAGGCGGGGTCGTCGTTGAGCTCGCGGACGACCGCCTCGATCTCCTCCTGGGTCGCGGTGGCCGGGAGTTCACGCTGGATGGAGGCGATGCCCACCTGCGCGCAGTCGCGGTGCTTGCCGGCGACGTACTTCTGACTGCCGGGGTCGTCCCCGACCAGGATCGTGCCGAGGCCGGGCGTGACGCCCTTCTCCTTCAGCGCCGCCACGCGGGCGGTCAGATCGGACTTGATCGCTGCTGCGGTGGCCTTGCCATCGAGAATCTGGGCGGTCATGGCTCCATCCTCGCGGATGCCGGTCTCCCGGTTCCAGTCGGGTGTGCGGTCAAGATCAATGATGTTGCACTTGCACAACACATCGCGAATCAGGGTGGACAACAACACGCCCGTACTAAACGATGAGCGGCGCAGTATCGCGGTCCGATGGGGGGCAAACCGCTCAGATCATGACGTACCTCCGTCTTTGTCCGCGTCGTCCCCGCAGGTCAAACGGAGGAAACCCGTCATGAGTTTCGGCGCGCCCAACAACCCCTACGGTCAGCCGCAGGACCCGCAGCAGGGCCAGCCCGGCTACGGCTACCCGCAGCAGCCCGGCTACCAGCAGGCCCCGCAGGGTGTGCCGCCGCAGCAGGGTTACGGCTACCCGCAGCAGCCGGGTTACCCGCAGCAGGGCGGTTACGGCTACCCGCAGCAGGGGTACGGCGCGACGCCGCCGTACGCGAACTGGGGCTGGCGTTTCCTGAGCAGGCTGATCGACTCGCTGCTGTACGGCATTCCGTACGTCCTCGTGCTGGTGGGCGCCGGCAAGAGCACCCCCGCGCTGACGATCATCGGCTTCCTCGGCCTGATCGGCCTGTTCATCTACCAGATCATCCTGGAAGGCCGTACCGGCCAGAGCCTGGGCAAGAAGGCGGTCGGCACCCGCACGCTCAAGGAGGAGACGGGCCAGCCGATCGGTGCGGGCATGGCGTTCGTGCGCCAGCTGGCCCACATCCTGGACGGCCTGCCCTGCTACCTCGGCTACCTGTGGCCGGCGTGGGACGCCAAGCGTCAGACCTTCGCGGACAAGGTGTGCGGCACGATCGTGATCCGCAGCAACTGAGCGGTCGCCGAAACACTCCAAGGGCCGTGTCCCCCGCTGCGGGGGACACGGCCCTGGTGTTCGGGCTCGCTGTGCGGCGGCTCAGTGGAAGAAGTGCCGCGTCCCGGTGAAGTACATCGTCACGCCCGCCTTCTTCGCGGCCTCCACGACGAGTTCGTCACGGACCGAACCGCCCGGCTGCACCACGGCCCTGACGCCGGCCGCGGTGAGGATCTCCAGGCCGTCGGGGAACGGGAAGAACGCGTCGGAGGCGGCGTAGGAACCGCGCGCCCGCTCCTCGCCCGCCCGCTCGACGGCGAGCTTCGCGGAGTCGACGCGGTTGACCTGGCCCATGCCGACGCCGACCGAGGCGCCGTCCTTGGCGAGCAGGATGGCGTTGGACTTCACGGCCCGGCAGGCCTTCCAGGCGAAGGCGAGCTCCGCCAGCTCCTCGGGGCTGAGCGCCTCGCCGGTCGCGAGGGTCCAGTTGGCCGGGTCGTCGCCGTCGGCCTGGAGACGGTCGGTGACCTGGAGCAGCACACCGCCGTCGATCGCCTTGACCTCGACGGGGTTGGCGGGGGCGCCCGGCGCCTTCAGCACCCGGATGTTCTTCTTCCTGGCGAGGGCTTCGAGAGCCCCCTCCTCGTAGTCGGGCGCGACGATGACCTCGGTGAAGATCTCGGCGACCTGCTCGGCCATCTCCCGGCTCACCGGCCGGTTGACGGCGATGACCCCGCCGAACGCGGACAGCGGGTCGCAGGCGTGGGCCTTGCGGTGCGCCTCGGCGACGTCCGAACCGATGGCGATGCCACAGGGGTTGGCGTGCTTGATGATCGCGACGCACGGCTCGTCGTGGTCGTACGCGGCACGGCGGGCGGCGTCCGTGTCCGTGTAGTTGTTGTACGACATCTCCTTGCCGTGCAGCTGCTCGGCCTCGGCGAGACCGCCGCCGGCGGCGTCCACGTAGAGGGCGGCGGGCTGGTGCGGGTTCTCGCCGTAGCGCAGGGTGCTCTCGCGCTCCCAGGTGGCACCGAGGAAGTCGGGGAACTGCGAGTCGTCGACCGGGGCGTACTCCGAGGCGAACCAGGACGCCACCGCCACGTCGTACGACGCCGTGTGCTGGAAGGCCTCGGCGGCGAGCCGCTTGCGGGTGGCGAGGTCGAAGCCGCCCTCGTCGACGGCCTTGAGGACGTCGGCGTACCGCGCGGGGCTGGTGACGACGGCGACCGAGGGGTGGTTCTTGGCGGCGGCGCGGACCATCGAGGGGCCGCCGATGTCGATCTGCTCGACGCACTCGTCGGGCGAGGCACCGGAGGCGACGGTCTCGCGGAACGGGTAGAGGTTCACGACGACGAGGTCGAACGGCTCGATGCCGAGCTCTTCGAGCTGGCGCCGGTGGTCCTCCAGGCGCAGGTCGGCGAGGATGCCGGCGTGCACCTTGGGGTGCAGGGTCTTGACCCGGCCGTCCAGGCACTCCGGGAAGCCGGTGAGCTCCTCGACCTTGGTGACGGGGACGCCGGCGGCGGCGATGCGGGCGGCGGTCGAGCCGGTGGAGACGAGCGCGACACCGGCCTCGTGCAGTCCGCGGGCGAGCTCTTCGAGCCCGGTCTTGTCGTAGACGCTGACGAGCGCGCGACGGATGGCCCGCTTGCCGCTCTCGGCCGTGACAGTGCTCTCGGCGGTCACTGGATAACTACCTTTCGTCCCTCAATGCGATAGCCGTTGCGGGCGATCCGCCCCACGACCTCGACGAGCAGCCTTCGCTCGACGTCCTTGATGCGCTCGTGCAGCGCGCTCTCGTCGTCCTCGTCCCGGACCTCCACCACGCCCTGAGCGATGATCGGCCCGGTGTCGACGCCGTCGTCGACGAAGTGGACGGTGCAGCCGGTGACCCTGGCGCCGTACGCGAGCGCGTCCCGTACCCCGTGGGCCCCGGGGAAACTGGGCAGCAGGGCGGGGTGCGTGTTGACGGTCCGCCCGCCGAACCGCGCCAGGAACTCCTTCCCGACGATCTTCATGAACCCGGCGGAGACGACCAGGTCGGGTTCGTGGGCGGCCACGGCGTCGGCCAGCGCCCGGTCCCACTCCTCCCGGGTCCCGTGGTCCTTCACCCTGGTCACGAACGTCGGGATCCCGGCCCGCTCGGCACGCGCGAGCCCCTCGATGCCGGACCGGTCGGCGCCGACGGCGACGACCTCGGCGCCGTAGGCCTCGGCGCCGTGCTCGGCGATCGCGTCGAGGAGCGCCTGGAGGTTGGTGCCGGATCCGGAGACCAGCACGACGAGGCGCTTGGCCACGGGCTTGGCGGCCACGGTGGGGCCCTTTCTCGGGGGAGCGTCGGTACGGCGGCCGGCCCCGCACCCGCTTTGTACATTCGTACGAGTGCTTCGCGCCCCGGGATACGGGGAAGTCTACGAAGCGGCCGACCGTCAGCAACGATACCGGCACACCGGGCGGCCCCCACGGGACGGGGGCGTGGCCGGAAGGTAGCGTCTGGGAGGTACCGAGGCGGGAACGCGTCCGGGATACGACGCGTTCACGGGGTAGGCGGTCGTTTCGGCTGCTGTGCCGATCGCCCGCAGCCGTCCGCCGTATCCGTATCCGTATCTGTGCCCGTATCCGTAATCCAGATCCGCAATCCAGATCCGCATCCAGCCGATCCATCAGCTCTGTTCTGTTCATCTTGATCTAGGGGAAGACGCTCACTTGATGCCGGACCGCAGCCTGGGACTTCGTATGCTCCCCCCGCAGTCGGTACAGGGAGGGACGCGTTCCGCCGTGCTGCTGCGGGAGCGGCCGGCTTCGCCGCCGGACGCGCCCTCGGACCGGCCGAAGGGCGACCAGCAGGACGACAACCCCTTCGCCCCGCCGCCGGAGGGCACGCCGGACAGCCCGTGGCGGCCGCGCCGCCCGGCCGGTGACGACGACCGGGAAGCCCCGTGGGGCAGTCAGTGGAGCGACCGCCAGCCCGGCCGGCAGTCCGGCGGCTTCGGCGAGCGCCCCGACGGCGGCCCGGGGGGCGGCGGCCAGAACGGTCCCGGCGGTCCCGGCGGCTCCGGCATGCGCTGGGACCCCACCGACCCGGCCCAGCGGCGGGCGCGGTACGCCCTGCTGTGCGGCATGTGGGCCTTCCTCTTCGCGCTCTTCAGCTGGCCGTACGTGGCGCTGCTGCTCGGCGCCCTGGCCGTGTACTGGGGCATCAGCGCACTCCGCGCCAAGCCCCGCAACCCGGACGAGGCCGCCACCGGCCGCCCTCAGACGACGGCGGCGATCAGCGGCCTGGTGACGGCGTCCCTGGCGCTGGCCCTGGTGGCGGCCAACTTCACGGCCCAGATGGTCTACCGCGACTACTACACCTGCGTCTCGGACGCCCTCACCAACGAGGCCAAGCAGTCCTGCGACCATCTGCTGCCGCAGGAGCTGCGGGGCGTCCTGGGCAGCGGGAACAGCTGACGCGACAGGGGACGCCGCCGGGCGGTTCAGGGGCCGTCGGTGTCCTCGGCGTCCGGCTCGGACAGCTTCCGCAACGCCGTCCAGCGGGCCTTGCGCGCCGCCTCGTCCTCCCAGGGGCCCGGCAGCGGGTCGACGGGCAGCACCTCGTGCGGCTCGGCCGGCAGCGCCTCGTACCGCTCGGAGGCGTAGCCGTCGCCGTCGATCTGATCGGGCAGCAGTCCGGTCACGAAGACCGGGGCCGGAGCGAGGGCCGGAGCGGGAGCCGGACCCGAGGCCGGAGTCGAGGCGGGGGTCGAGGCCGACGGTGTGCGGCTCCCCTGCGTCTGCTCCTTCGCCGCGGCCTGCCCGTCCTGCGGCGTCCGCCCGGCGAACCCCAGCCATGCGGCGAGTGAGGCGGCGCCCGCCCTCCGCCACGCCCGCAGCGCCAGGGCTCCCGGCAGGCCCACCGCGAGGAGCCAGCCGCCGGTCGCCGCACCCGTCTGCCACCAGACCGGGCCGAAACAGGTGAGCGCGGCGACGCCCAGCGGGCCGCCCGCCAGCTCGGCCAGCGCCGCGACCAGCAGCGCGCCGAGCAGTGCCGCCAGTGCCACCACCCCGGCCGTGCGCTCGGCCGACCAGCGCCGCTCGGCCGCCCGCGCCGCCACGAACCACGCCACCGTCACCCCGGCCACCACCGGCACCACCCCGGCCACCCAGTTCACCGGGGTTCCGGGACCGTGCTGCGGCACGGCCGCCAGCAGCGGGAAGGGCGGGAGCAGCGGTGCCGGATCCGAGGCCAGCGGGTTCACGAGGTGCCCGGCGCCGAGCGCGAAGCCGGGGCCCACGGCGTACGACGCGGACCACACCGCCGCGTTCGGGATCAGCGAGACGCAGAGGAACAGGACCGCGCACCGGCCCGTCCAGCCCTCCGTCAGCTGGAGGAACGACGCCCGCGTCGCTTCGCCGTGCCCCACCAGCGACACCGCGAGCAGCAGCGTCCCGCCCCCGAGGAACACGGCCGTCCCGGCCAGGGACGCGCGCAGGGCCGTACCCCACCGCACCCGCGTGTCGCGCCCGAGCAGCCGCCGCCGTACCGCACCCGGCAGCACCGGCACCAGGCTCAGCAGCGGTTCACGCGGACGGCCGTACGCCGTCCACACCCCCGCGCCCGCCGCGCACGCCGCGAGCAGGGGCGGGCACACCGCCACCCACGCCCACTGGGGCCGCAGTTCGCCGCCGGACGCGTACAGGGCGGCGCAGCCGCCGACGCCGAGGTAGCCGGCGACGACCCCGGCCCAGGCCGTACGGGCGCGGACCGGCGGCGGTGCGTCGGGGTCGTCGCCGTCCGGCGCGTCCACCGCGTACCGCGCCGCCCGGTACAGCAGCAGCGCGGGCAGGACGAGCAGCAGCAACGGCGTCACCCCGACCGGGGCCGGCACCCCGGACAGCGTGTCGGTACGGACCAGTTCCACGCCGTGGGCGAGCAGCCAGAGCGCGGCGGCGACGTGCAGCGCGCCGCCCGGTCCGCTGTCGGGGTACGGCGAGCTGACCCACAGCGCGATCGCCAGTACGGCGAAGGATCCGAGTCCGAGCCCGGCCGCGAGCGCACCGGCCGCCAGGCTCGCGCCCAGCCCCGGGGAACGGTCGCGCACCCGGCTGAGCAGCGGCGGTGACGACGATCGGCGGGACGGCAACGACGGTCGGCGGGCGGTCATCCGAATCACGACCGCCATGCTCCCAACGACACGCGCTTTCCCGTCGTAACCGGGGAACAGACGAAGTGTCGCCCAATATATGTTTATGTGCTTTTTCGAAGGGAGGTGCGCCCGATGACGCAGAGCCCTGCCCGTACCGACGAGGCCGGACCGTCCCCCGCTCTGACGCCCGCTCAGGCCTTCGACGCGCTCTACGCGTTCTGCGCCCCGGCCCTGGTGCGGCAGGCCTACCTGCTCACCGGCCGCCGGGAGCTGGCGCAGGAGGCCGTCGAGCAGGCCTTCCAACTCGCCTGGCAGAACTGGCCGCAGGTGGCCCGCGACCGGGACCCGGCCGGCTGGGTGCGGGCGGTGGCGCACGAGTGTGCGCTCTCCCCCTGGCACCGCCTCCGGCTGCGCCACCGCCACCCCGAGCCCCCGCCGGCCGACGCGGCCGACCGCGCGCTCCTGGAGGCGCTGCTGAAGCTGCCGCCGACGTACCGGCGCACGCTCCTGCTGTACGACGGCGTCGGCCTCGACCTGCCGGAGACCGCGGCGGAGACGGAGGCGAGCACGCCGGCCGCGGCCGGCCGGCTGACCCGAGCGCGGCGGCTGGTCGCCGGCCAGGTGCCGGAACTCGCCGACCCCGGCGCGCTGCACCGGCGGCTGGCCGAACTGGCCTCGACGGAGCGGCTGCGGGCGGCCCAGCCGCCCACCGTGCGGACGTACGCCGAACAGCGGACCCGTTTCTGGACCCGGTCCGCGCTCGCCTTCACGGCGACGATCATCGCGGCGACGACCCTCACGCTGCGGACGGCGCCGACGCACTACGAGGCGCCGATCGGCCCGGCACAGGCGATCAGCGGGGTGCCGGCGGAGGTGGGGCTGGGGCCGTTGTCCGCCGCGGAGCGGGCGTTGCAGGCGAAGCTGCGGAGGGCCACCGAGAAGGGGCCGGAGAGACTGGTGCCGGTGGCGAGGTAGTTACGGGGTTACTCAGCTGCGGGCACGCGTGCCGCAGGGCGGCACGGGTGGGCGATGGGGGTCCCCCCGCTCGAGCGAAGCCGAGAGTGGGGGAGGCACCCACCCGGCGTGGCCGGCGCAAACGTCGGTAGGCCCGCCCCCACCCCGGGGACGGGCCTACCGACGTTCAGTCAACCGGCGTCGAGAACGACGCTCAGCCGGCCAGGATCTCGCGCGCCAGCTTCGCCGTCTCGGTCGGGGTCTTGCCGACCTTGACGCCCGCGGCCTCCAGGGCCTCCTTCTTCGCCTGGGCGGTGCCCGACGAACCGGAGACGATGGCGCCGGCGTGGCCCATGGTCTTGCCCTCCGGCGCGGTGAAGCCCGCGACGTAGCCGACGACCGGCTTGGTCACGTTCTTCGCGATGAAGTCCGCGGCCCGCTCCTCGGCGTCGCCACCGATCTCACCGATCATGACGATCAGGTCGGTCTCGGGGTCGGCCTCGAACGCGGCGAGCGCGTCGATGTGCGTGGTGCCGATGATCGGGTCGCCACCGATGCCGACGGCGGTGGAGAAGCCGAGGTCACGGAGCTCGTACATCATCTGGTACGTCAGCGTGCCGGACTTCGAGACCAGGCCGATACGGCCCGGCTTGGTGATGTCGCCCGGGATGATGCCGACGTTGGACTGGCCGACGGAGATGATGCCGGGGCAGTTCGGGCCGATGATCCGGGTCTTGTTGCCCTTCTTGCCGGCGTACGCCCAGAACGACGCCGAGTCGTGCACGGCGATGCCCTCGGTGATCACGACGGCCAGCGGGATCTCGGCGTCGATGGCCTCGACGACCGCGTCCTTGGTGAACTTCTCCGGCACGAAGATGACGGAGACGTTGGCGCCGGTCTTCTCGATGGCCTCGGCGACCGTACCGAAGACCGGTACCTCGGTGCCGTCGAAGTCCACGGTCTGCCCCGCCTTGCGGGGGTTGACGCCGCCCACGACGCTGGTGCCGTCACCGAGCATGAGCTTGGTGTGCTTCATGCCCGTGGCGCCGGTCATGCCCTGGACGATGACCTTGCTGTCCTTGTTGAGCCAGATAGCCATGGTGTGTTGTGTCCTCGTCCTGAGTGCTTACTTGGCGGCGTTTGCCAGCTCGGCGGCCTTGTCGGCGGCGCCGTCCATGGTGTCGACGCGCTGCACCAGCGGGTGGTTGGCGTCGGTGAGGATCTTGCGGCCCAGCTCGGCGTTGTTGCCGTCGAGGCGGACGACGAGCGGCTTGGAGACGTCCTCGCCGCGGTCCTCCAGGAGCTTCAGGGCCTGCACGATGCCGTTGGCGACCTCGTCGCAGGCGGTGATGCCGCCGAAGACGTTGACGAAGACCGACTTGACGTCGGGGTCACCCAGGATGATCTCCAGGCCGTTGGCCATGACCTGGGCGGAGGCGCCGCCGCCGATGTCGAGGAAGTTGGCGGGCTTGACGCCACCGTGGTTCTCACCGGCGTACGCGACGACATCCAGGGTGCTCATGACGAGACCCGCGCCGTTGCCGATGATGCCGACCTCGCCGTCGAGCTTGACGTAGTTGAGGTTCTTCTCCTTGGCGGCGGCTTCCAGCGGGTTGGCCGCGGCCTTGTCGTGCAGCTCGTCCCAGTCGTGGCGGAACTCGGCGTTGTCGTCGAGCGACACCTTGCCGTCCAGGGCGAGGACGTCACCGGAGGCGACCTTCGCGAGCGGGTTGACCTCGACGAGGAGGGCGTCCGACTTGACGAAGGTGTCCCACAGCTTGACCAGGATGTCGGCGACCTGGTCGGCGACCTCGGCCGGGAACTTCGCCGCGGCGACGATCTCCTTGGCCTTGGCCAGGTCCACACCGTCGATCGCGTTGATCGGGGTCTGGGCGACGGCGTCCGGGCGGGTGGCCGCGACCTCCTCGATCTCCATGCCGCCCTCGACGGAGGCGATGGAGAGGAAGGTGCGGTTGGCACGGTCGAGGAGGAAGGAGACGTAGTACTCCTCGAGGATCTCCGGGGCGGTCTCGGCGATCATCACCTTGTGGACCGTGTGGCCCTTGATGTCCATGCCGAGGATGTCCGTCGCACGGGCGACGGCCTCGTCCGCGGAGGCGGCCAGCTTGACGCCACCGGCCTTGCCGCGACCACCGACCTTCACCTGCGCCTTGACGACAGACTTGCCGCCCAGCCGCTCGGTGATCTCGCGCGCCGCCTCAGGCGTGTCGATGACTTCACCGGCCAGCACCGGTACATCGTGCTTGGCGAAGAGGTCCCTCGCCTGGTACTCGAACAGGTCCACGCGCTTCCGTCCCTATCAGTGATCTCGCGGTTCGTTGGATGCGTGGGCGTGCCGCGAAGGGCAACGTGACGTCCGCAATGTGTCACAAGGGGTGCGCACACGGTGTCCGAGCGCGCGGCATGTCCGTCTCGCAGATTATCGCCGCTCGCTGGGGGTCTCTAAATCGGGAGTCACACCTGAGCGGTGATACCTGTCACATGATGCCGGGTATCCGGGGTTCTCGTGGCACGGCGTGCCGTCTTGCGTGCGAAGTGCGAGGCCTCACCGGGCTGGGGTTGGCCCGGTGAGGCCTCAGGCCCCGAGGATTTCCGGTCCTCGGGCCGGGCGGCCGCACCCCGCCCCAGGGGGGAGGGCCGGCCCGAACCGTGGGATTCGGCCGGACGGACCGACGGCGTTCGGCCGTCCGTACCGAGCCGCCCACGGAGTCGCGGAGAGCCGGTCACGCAGGCCTACGCCCGGCGGCCGGCCTCCGGGGTCATGGGGGTGACGGCCGGGCGGAAGGGGAAGGCGCCGGGGGCCGTCTCCATGTCCGTGAGCATGGCCTCCGCGCGGTTCTGGAGGGCCTGGGCGTGAGCTCGGGCGGTGGCCTGCGCCATGGCCGTGGCCGTCGCGGCGCGGGCCGCACGGGCGCCCTGGATGGCCTGGGCACCGCGGATCCGGTCCGCCCGGCCCGACACGGCGGGCGGTGCTTCGGCGCCGGCCGCCGCGGGCCGGCCGAACGCCCCCGCCCAGCTCCCGCCGGCGGCTATGACCATGGAACGGCCGATGTACTCGTTCATGCGTGCGTCAGTCCTTCGGGGCTCCGGCGCGTCTTCCGCGCAGATACGGAGCCGGGAGAGCTTCCGGTGGGGCCGGAAGCGCGGCTGGGGACATCGCCGCCCGGAGCGCTCGGCAGGGGAGCCGAGGCGTGCTCACGGAGTCCGGAGGGGGATCCGCAAAGGGCCCGGGCGGGCGGGCAGACCTGTTCCGCCCCCGCGCGGCAGGTCCGTGGCGGGGAAGGTGGTCGCCGGTCCTAGCCGGGGAAGAGGGGGATGTCCCGGTACCGGTCCCGGGTCCCGGCCGCGTCGAGCCGCGCGGCGGCACCGGGCGCGAGCCTGAGCGGCGCCCGGTCGGCGAAGGTCACGGCGTGTGCGTCACCGTGCCGGGAGGGGGCGGCGTCCACCGCCGACTTGCCCAGCGCGCCGTCCGGGTCGCCGGCGGGCGCGGGGCGGGCGGGAGCGTCGGCGGCGCGGGCGGCACGGTGGGCGCCGCTGTGCGGCGGCTTGCCGGACCCGAAGGTCACGGCGGCGGTGTTCCGCGGCCCGTACGACGCGGCGGTGGTCGCCGCCGCTTCCGTCACGGCCTCCGTACGGGGCTTCTCCTGCCCGGCGTCGTGCGTGGCCGGTGTCCGCGGCTGCGCCTGCGTGGGGCCGGGCGCCGGTGCCGGTGCCGGGTCCGACTCGGCCGGCGGGTCGGAGACGACGGGAAGCTCCGGCACCTGCACCACCGGTACGGCGGGCAGTTCCGTCACCTGCCGCACCGTTTCGGCGAGCGTCTCGGTCAGGGCCGAGGTGACGGGAGAGGTCACGGTCCTGGTCACCGTGTCGCTCACCGCGCCGGTCACGGACCGGACGACTTCGTCGACGCCGTCGACCACTGGCACGGCCTTGATGACGGGCTTCCGCGCCACCCCCGGCTCCCGATGAGGCGTCACCACATCCCGCAGCGGCACGGTCCGGGTCACGACCGACGTCAGCGACGGAGCCGACGTCGCCCCTTCGGCCGCCTGCGCCTGCTGCCCGCAGAGGAAGCCGAGCGCGAGCACTCCGCCGACCAGCAGCGCCAGTTGCAGCGCACGCCGCCCCGCCGCCGAACGCAACACGCGTGCGGCGGCACCGGACAGAACTGCTGGCGAGGTCAAGACGGGGAGGATCCTCCCGTGCGGCGGAACAGAGCAGAAAGAGTCCAACGGCGTGAAGGCCGGTGAAAGACCAGTGGAGACTTCGATCCTTGCACGGGACTCCCGAGGTTGCGCAAGCCCCCTGTTACCGATGGGTAGTCATGTCCGTTTTGGCGTCCGGTGCCGGACCTCACCGAGTCGACAAGTCACCCTCCGGGCAGGGCGTCACACGGTGTCCGGCACCGGGATCGGCCGTTTCTCGATCGCCGCCGCCATCACCTCGGGGAAGAGGTCCGGCGTACACGCGAACGCCGGTGCCCCCAGCGCCGCGAGCGCGGCCGCGTGCTCCCGGTCGTAGGCCGGCGCGCCCTCGTCCGACAGCGCGAGCAGCGCCACGAACTGGACCCCCGACGCCTTCATCGCCGCGACCCGCTTCAGCATCTCGTTCCGTATCCCGCCCTCGTAGAGATCGCTGATGAGGACGACGACGGTCTCCGCCGGCCGGGTGATCTGCGACTGGCAGTACGCCAGCGCCCGGTTGATGTCCGTCCCGCCGCCGAGCTGGGTGCCGAACAGGACGTCCACCGGGTCGTCCAGCTGGTC
This sequence comes from Streptomyces sp. NPDC001980, assembly GCF_040296885.1. Classification (NCBI taxonomy): domain Bacteria; kingdom Bacillati; phylum Actinomycetota; class Actinomycetes; order Kitasatosporales; family Streptomycetaceae; genus Streptomyces; species Streptomyces sp. NPDC001980. The sequence continues at coordinate 50,110 of NZ_JBEOYD010000021.1, forward strand.
CGTGAGGTCGACCACCGCGGTGTCGAAGACGACGAGCCGGGTGTCGATCGACCGCATGGACGCAAGGACCGCCCCGAACACCGAGGCGTACACCACCGAGGCCGCCATCGACCCGGACTGGTCGATGCAGAGCACCACCTCCTTCTTCACCGACTGCGACGCCCGCCCGTACCCGACCAGCCGCTCCGGCACCACCGTCCGGTACTCGGGCAGGTAGTGCTTGAGGTTGGCCGCGATGGTGCGGTTCCAGTCGATGTCGTGGTGGCGCGGGCGGCTGATGCGGGCGCTGCGGTCGAGGGCACCGGTGAGGGTGGCCCGGGTACGGGTGGCCAGCCTCTTCTCCAGGTCGTCGACGACCTTGCGCACGACCGCCCGGGCCGTCTCCTTCGTCGTCTCCGGCATCGCCTTGTTGAGCGAGAGCAGGGTGCCGACCAGGTGCACGTCCGCCTCCACCGCCTCCAGCATCTCCGGTTCGAGCAGCAGCGCGGCCAGCCCGAGCCGGTCGATGGCGTCACGCTGCATGACCTGGACGACGGAGGACGGGAAGTACGTCCGGATGTCCCCGAGCCAGCGCGCCACCGACGGAGCCGACGCCCCCAGCCCCGCCGAACGCTCCCGCCCCGACTGCGGTCTGTCCCCCTTCCCGTACAGCGCGGCCAGCGTTCCGTCCATCGCCGCGTCCCGCCCCGACAGCGCGCACCCGGTCCCGTCGGCGGCCTCGCCCCCGAGCACCAGCCGCCAGCGCCGCAGCCGCTCCCGCGCGGGATCACCGGTGCCGCTGCCGGTGCCGCTGCCGGTGTCCGCGTCCGTCACGTCCGTGGTCATCTCCCCGCCCCCACAAGGTCGTTGTCCGATTCCGCCGCGTCTTCCCCGTCGCCGAGGCCGAGCAGCAGGCGCAGCACCGGCAGTACGGCGTCGGCGCGCCCGGCGTCCGGCTCGGCACCGAATCCCGGTGTCCCGTCAGCCTGCCCCGCTCCGCCCCGGAGCCGCTCCCCCGGGCCACGGCGCACCAGTTCTCCGATCGTCCGGCGCACCCCCGGCTCGTACGCCGAGAACGTCCGCCGCAGCAGCGGCAGCACGTCCGTGAACGCCTCCGCCGGCACCCCGGTCAGCCAGGAGTCGACCAGGCCGAGCAGCCGCTCGTCGTGCACCAGCAGCATCCCGCCCCCGCCGCTCCCGCCGACGAATCCCTCGATCCAGGCGGCCGCGTCCGCCGGCGGGGTTCCCGGCGAGAGCACAAGACCCATCAGCCGCGCCGCCTCCTGCGGCCCCAGCTCCCCCTCGTCGAGCAGGATCCGCACGGCCCGCCCGCGCAGCACCCCGGGCACGGTGTCCCGCCCGGCGAGCGTGCGCAGCACGGTCCGCCAGCGGAGGCGGAGGTCCGAGTGGCCGGAACCGGCCTGCGCCGCCGTCTCCCCGAGCAGTCCCACCGCCGTGTGCACCGCGTCCACGTGGCCGCGCATCTCGTCGGCCGCGTCCGTGTCGAGGGCGGCGCAGGCCGGCGGGAGCCCGACGAAGACCCGCTCGGCGAGACCCGCTGCGACCTCGGCGAGCGCCTGGGTGTCGGTGCCCCGGACGTCGCCGTAGCGCAGGGAGCGGACCAGGGCCGGCAGGGCCTGGGCGAGCCGGCCGACGTCCGTGTCCAGCGCGGCCCGGTCGGCGAGCGCCCGCATCACCACCGGCAGGGCGTCCGGCAGCCCGGCGAGCAGGCAGTGCTCGGCGAGCCCGGTGACGTCGGCGAGGGCGCTCGCGTGCTCCGCGTCGGCCTCGGCCCTGGCCGTCGCCGCGCCCTCGACGGTCGTCCCCCACACCCCGGCCTCGGCCACCCGCACCGACAGCTCCGGCTCCCAGCGCAGCCGCCACGTCTCCCGGTACGTGCCCGTGCTGCCCCGGGACTGCGCGGGCTCCCCCCATCCGACGCCGAGCAGCCGCAGCCGGTGCAGCAGCCGGCTGCGCCCGGCGTCGGTCTCCTTGCGCAGGTCGAGCTCCAGCTCCCGCTCCAGCGCCTCCGGCCTGAGCCTGAGCCGGCGCTGCTCCCGGGCCAGGTCCCGCTGCAACGGCACCGCGGGCGCCGCCTCCGGCACCTCCCCCAGCACGTCCCCGACCACCAGCCGGTCGTGCACCAGCGCCAGCGGGACGTCCGAGCCCTCGCAGAGCACCGCCCGCACCGCGTCGGTCGTCTCGCCGAGGCCGGGCAACGGGCGGCCGCGCATCACGGCCAGCGTCTCGGCCAGCCGTACCGCCTCGATGACATGGGCCGAGGAGACGATCCGGTCCTCCTCGCGGAGCAGTCCGGCCACCTTGGTGAGCCACCGCTCCACCGGCCGGTCCGGGGCGCGGAACAGATGTCCGTACCAGCCCGGCGAGTCGATGCCCGCGCCGTAGCCGCTCGCCCGGGCCAGCCGGCGGTTCGTCCACGGCACCCAGGTCATGTCCGCCTTGACCTTGGGCAGCCCCTTCAGCAGTTCCTTGTCGGCGGCGACGGTGCTCTTCGCACGCAGCGCCGGCACGTGCCACGCCCCGCACACCACCGCGACCTGCTCGCCGAACTCCCGCTGTGCGGCGCGCAGCCGGAGCCGCATGTGGGCCTCCCGCACGGGATCCCGGTCGCGGCCGCCGGCCCCGTACGTCTCCCGCAGCGCCCCCATCGCCTCCGCCACCGCGGCGAACGGCGCGAACACGTCCCGCTCCCCGGCCCCGCCCCGGTGCTCGACGACGTCCTCCCACCAGCGCTCGGGATCGTCGTAACCGGCGGCCTCCGCGAGGGCGGCGAGGGGGTCGACACGGATCCGCTGCTGCCCGGTGTCGGATCCGTCATCCGGTTCGCACGGGTCCTCCTGACGCTCCCACGCCAGCGTGTGCGCGGCCGGCAGGTCGATGAAGCGGGCCGGGACCCCGTGCTCCAGGGCCCAGCGGACGGCCACCCACTCGGGGCTGAAGTCGGCCAGCGGCCAGAAGGCCGAGCGGCCGGGCTCGTCCACGGCGTGCGCGAGGAGCGCGACCGGTGGCCGCATCTCCGGGTCGGCGGCCAGCGGGATCAGCGCGTCGGCCTCGGGCGGCCCCTCGATCAGCACGGCCCGCGGCCGGGCCGCGTCCAGCGCGGCCCGCACCGCCCGTGCGGAGCCGGGCCCGTGGTGCCGTACCCCCAGCAGCAGCGGCCCGGGGCCGGGCGACCGCCGCCACGCCGTGTCGTCGCTCACGCGCTCACCTCGCGGCAGGCGCGGTAGAAGTCCTTCCAGCCGTCCCGCTCGCGGACGACCGTCTCCAGGTACTCCTGCCAGACGACCCGGTCGGCGGCCGGGTCGCGGACCACCGCCCCGAGGATGCCGGCGGCGACGTCACCGGCCCGCAGCACGCCGTCCCCGAAGTGGGCCGCCAGGGCGAGGCCGCCCGTCACGACGGAGATCGCCTCGGCCGTGGAGAGCGTGCCGCTCGGCGACTTGATCTTGGTGCGGCCGTCGGCGGTGACGCCGTCGCGCAGCTCGCGGAAGACGGTGACGACCCGGCGGATCTCCTCGATGCCGTCGGGCACGGCCGGCAGGGCCAGCGAGCGGCCGAGCTGGTCGACGCGGCGCGCGACGATGTCGACCTCGGCCTCCGGGCTCTCCGGCAGGGGCAGCACCACGGTGTTGAAGCGGCGGCGCAGGGCGCTGGAGAGCTCGTTGACCCCCCGGTCGCGGTCGTTGGCGGTGGCGATCAGGTTGAAGCCGCGGACCGCCTGCACCTCCTGGCCCAGCTCGGGAATGGGCAGGGTCTTCTCGGACAGGATCGTGATCAGCGTGTCCTGCACGTCGGCGGGGATCCGGGTGAGCTCCTCGACCCTGGCCGTCATGCCCTCCGCCATGGCCCGCATGACAGGGCTGGGCACGAGGGCGTCCCGGCTGGGGCCGTGGGCCAGCAGCTCCGCGTAGTTCCAGCCGTAGCGGATCGCCTCCTCCGGGGTGCCGGCCGTGCCCTGCACCAGCAGGGTCGAGTCACCGCTGACGGCGGCGGCCAGGTGCTCGGAGACCCAGGTCTTGGCGGTGCCGGGCACGCCGAGCAGGAGCAGGGCGCGGTCGGTGGCGAGGGTGGTGACGGCGACCTCGACGATACGGCGCGGGCCGACGTACTTCGGTGTGATCACCGTCCCGTCCGGCAGTGTGCCGCCCAGCAGATAGGTGGCCACCGCCCACGGCGACAGCTTCCAGCGGGCCGGGCGCGGCCGGTCGTCCTGTGCGGCCAGTGCCGCGAGTTCGGCGGCGAAGGCGTGCTCGGCGTGCGGTCGCAGCGCGCTCTCGACGGTCGTCGGGTCGGTCGGTTCCACGGACACAGTCATGGCTGAGGCCCCCTCCAGCTCGGCCGGTTCGGATCTGGTGTCCACCGTGCACCACGCCACTGACAATCACTCCGACCTGCACACATGTGCTCGCCGGGGCGATTGTCAGTGGCGGGATCTACCTTCGATGGCATGACTCAGCAGGGGGTGCGCTGGAGTGCGGACCAGGTGCTGGCCTTGGCGCCTGACGCCGCGTCACGCAAAGCGGGAAGCAGGCTCGGAGCGGCGGGGCCGTGGTCCGGAGCCGGGAGTTGCGAGGAGGGGACGGTATGGGGACTGTGCAAGGGCAGCGGCAGCAAGCCGTACCAGACGATCGTGGACATCGCCGATCCGGCGGGGCCCGCCTACAAGTGCAGTTGCCCGAGCCGGAAGTTCCCCTGCAAGCACGCCCTCGGACTGCTCCTGCTCTGGGCGGGCGAGGACGACTCGGTGCCCGCGGCGCAGGAGCCGCCGGACTGGGCCGAGCAGTGGATCGCGGGCAGACGCAGGCGGGCGGAGGACAAACGGCCGGCGGGCGCCGGGAGTTCCCCGGCCGCCGCTGATCCCGAGGCGGCCCGGCACCGGGCGGAGCAGCGGGCCGAGCGGGTCACGGCGGGCGCCACGGAGCTGGAGCAGCGGCTGTCCGACCTGCTGCGCGGCGGCCTGGCCGCGGCCGAGCAGGCGGGGTACGGCCTGTGGGAGGAGACGGCGGCCCGCATGGTCGACGCCCAGGCTCCCGGACTGGCCGCGCGGGTGCGGGAGTTGGGGGCGATACCGGGATCCGGTCCGGGCTGGCCGGTGCGGCTCCTTGAGGAGTGCGCGCTGCTGCACCTCCTCGACCAGGGCTGGCTGCGCCGCGACCGGCTCCCGGCGGACCTCGCGGCCACGGTGCGCTCCCGCATCGGCCTGCCCGCACCGGCGGACGGCCCGCCGGTGCGCGACCGCTGGCTGGTCCTCGCCCAGTACGACACGGCGGACGCGAAGCTGACGACCCGCCGGATCTGGCTGCACGGCGCCGACTCGGGCCGTACGGCACTGCTCCTCTCCTACGGCGCGGCCGGCCGCGCCCCCGAGCTGGCGCTGCCGGTCGGCCTCGCCCTGGACGCGGAGCTGTCCGCCTATCCGGGCGCGGGTCAGCACCGGGCGGCGCTGGGCGAGCGGTTCGCCGCTCCCGCGCCCCTGCCGGCACGGCCGCCGGGCATACCGACGGCACAGGCGGCGGCCCGGTACGGGGAGGCACTGCGCGACGACCCGTGGCTGGAGTCGGTGCCGGTGACGCTCGACCGGGTCGTGCCGGTCCCGGACGGCGACTCCTGGCAACTGGCGGACGCCGAGGGTGAGTCGGCGCTGCCCCTGGCTCCCGGCGCCCGTTCCGGGCCGGGTCTGTGGCGGCTGGTCGCGCTCTCGGGCGGCGCCCCGGTCACGGTCTTCGGCGAGTGCGGCCACCGCGGCTTCACCCCGCTGACGGCCTGGCCGCAGGAAGCGGGCGAGGCGGTGCCGCTGTGCTGACCCGGCCGACACCCGAACCGACCCGGCACCACCACCCCACACCCGAACCGACCCGCGGAACTCACAGAACTTGCGGGACTCACAGAACTCCTGGATCTCGTGGAAGGGGAACCCCGTGACCGCTTGGGAGGATCTCGTCACCACGGCTCTGCTGGGCACGGACCGGCGGCCGCCCGAGACCGGCCGACCGGGGCGCGAAGCCCCGGTGGCCCTGCTGGACGAGGCGGCCGTGGCGACCGTACGGCGGCGGGCCGGGCTGCGTCCGGCACCGGCCGCGCGCCGCCTCGAACCGGCCCCGGGAGACGCGCGCCCCGCGCTGCCGGCCACCGCGGCACGCAGACTGGCGATGCTGCTGTCCGACCGCTCCGGCACCGCGACCGGCGGCCGCCGAGGCACCTCGCCCGACCTGATGGAGCTGCTGCCGCAGTGGCTCGCGGCGGCCAACGCACGCGGTTTCGCCGCGCCCCCGCAGGCGCTGCCCGCGCTGCTGGACGCGGCCCGGGGCCGTACCGACCTGCGGCCCGCCGCGCTGGCCTTCGCCGGCCCGCGCGCCCTGTGGCTGGCCCGGCTCAACCAGGACTGGCGGTTCGCCCTGCGCGCGGCCCCGGGCGGCGGCGCAGCCCTGCCCGGCCCCGAGGACACCGACGCGATACGGCAGCTGTGGCAGGAGGGGCTGTTCGCCGAACGGGTCGCGCTGCTGGCCGCACTGCGGGCCCGTTCGCCCGAGGCAGCGCGCGAGTTGCTGTCCGGGACCTGGGCGACGGAGCGGGCCGAGGACCGGCTGATGTTCCTCGACTCGCTGCGCACGGGACTGGCCGCCGGGGACGAGCCGTTCCTGGAGCAGGCGCTGTCGGACCGCAGCCGAAACGTGCGGACGACGGCGGCCGAGCTGCTGTCCGCGCTGCCCGGCTCGGCGCTCGCCGGGCGGATGGCGGTACGGGCCGGAGCGTGCGTGGCGGTCGATCACACCGGGAACGGGCCCGTGATCGCGGTCGAGGCCCCGCCGGAGTGCGACCCGGGGATGGAACGTGACGGCGTCGTGGCCAAACCGCCGACCGGACGCGGCGAACGGTCGTGGTGGCTGGGGCAGTTGGTGGAGGCGGCCCCGCTCCCCGTCTGGCCGGCCCGGCTCGGCGGCCGTACGCCCCAGGAGATCGTGGCGCTGGCCGTGGCGGACGGCTGGCAGGGCGAGCTGCACGCGGCCTGGTGCCGGGCCGCCGTGCGGCAGCGGGACACGGAGTGGGCGAGAGCGCTGCTCGGGGCGCCGGCGGCACCGGAGGCGGGCGGTCCGGGCGCGGTGTCCCTGGCCGAGCGGGCCAAGCTGCTGGGCACGCTGGAGGACGGGGAGCGGGCCGACTGGGTGGCCGGTTTCATCGCGGCACACGGTCTGTCGGAGGCGTTCCAGCTGCTCGGCGTGTGCGCCGTACCCTGGTCCGCACCGCTCGGCCGGTCCGTGGTGGACGCCCTCAACATCGCGCGGGACGCGGGAAGTTACCCGTGGAGCTTCAGCGGGGTGATGGGTCTCGCCGAGCGCTGCCTGGATCCCGCGGAAGCCGGCCGACTGGACGCGCTCCTCGCGATACCGGACGAACGGGAAGACGCGTCACCGGGAGCCGGCGGCTACTGGGCAGAGGCGTTCCAGCGCCTGGTGACGACACTGAGACTACGGGCGGCGATGCTCACGGAACTGGACGACCGCACCCCGTAGGAAGCGCGGGCGACTACGCCCCCGCAAGGGGCGCGGGGCTGTGCCGATATGCGGCTCCGCCGCGTGGGCGCGACCAGCCACGACGGCGCCGCAGCCGACACACGGCCGCGCACCCCGAAGCCGGCCCCCGCGAACGCGGCCTACGCCTGGGTCGGCTGCCGCACATTCTCCCGGACCCACTCCACGATCGACGCCGTCGTCGCCCCCGGCGTGAAGATCGCGGCGACGCCCTTCTCCTTGAGGGGGGCGATGTCGTCCTCGGGGATGATGCCGCCGCCGAAGACGAGGATGTCCTCGGCGTCACGCTCCTTGAGGAGGTCGATGACCGCGGCGAAGAGGGTGTTGTGGGCGCCGGAGAGGATGGAGAGGCCGATGGCGTCGGCGTCCTCCTGGATGGCCGTGTCGACGATCTGCTCCGGCGTCTGGTGGAGCCCGGTGTAGATGACCTCCATGCCCCCGTCGCGCAGCGCCCGCGCGATGACCTTGGCCCCGCGATCGTGGCCGTCGAGCCCCGGTTTGGCCACCACCACACGGATCGGACCGGCTGCCACACCCATCACTGCCTCCATGACCACGAAACGAACACGCCAACATCCATGCGTACCGAGAAGTACCGCACATTCGGCGCGTTCCGCCACCCGCCTCAAGTGAACGAACGTTATCTCCAGCATCCCGCAACCGGCAGTTTCGCGGAGGTTACCGAGGGGGAAATCACACAGAGCGGGACACGTCAGGGAGCCGCAGCGTGGTCCGCGGGGACGGTACGGGCACGCGACGCGGCACGTCGTCGCACCCTGCCACCCCCGCCGCCTCCGCCCCGGCCTCCCCATGAGGGCACACGGGGGACGGAGCTGTCCTCGGCGTGCCGACAGGAGGTCGGCCGATGAAGGTCACCGAGGTACTACTGGAGCCCTTTCTCCCGTTCTGCCGCCGCTTCCTGCCCAGCAGAGTCGCCGGCCTGTCGCTGGCCCTCCTGAAGTCGACCGCACTGGAGGCCGCGATCCTGGCCGGGCATCTGCTGCTCTACCCGACCGGCCTCACCCCGGAGCGCCGCTCTCCCGTACCCCCCGCACCGTCCGCGGAGCTCGACGGCACGGCCCGGCTGCCGGTCCGGGCGGCCCCGCCGGTCGTGCTGCTGCACGGCTTCATCGACAACCGCTCGGTCTTCGTCCTGCTGCGCCGCGCCCTCGCCCAGCACGGCGGCCAGCGCGTCGAGTCGCTCAACTACTCGCCGCTGACCTGCGACATCCGCACCGCGGCCGAGTTGCTCGGCCGGCACATAGAGGAGATCTGCGAGCGCACCGGCAGCGGCCGGGTCGACATCGTCGGGCACAGCCTCGGCGGGCTGATCGCGCGCTACTACGTCCAGCGCCTTGCCGGTGACCTGCGTGTCCGCACGCTGGTGACGCTCGGCACCCCGCACTCCGGCACCCGGGTGGCGCCGCTGGCGGACGCGCACCCGATCGTGCGGCAGATGCGCCCCGGCTCGGAGGTCATCGAGGAGCTGACCCGGCCCGCGCCCGGCTGCCGTACCCGGTTCGTGAGCTTCTGGAGCGACCTCGACTCGCTGATGGAGCCGGTGGAGACGGCCCGCATCGACCACCCGGACCTCATGGCGACGAACGTGCGGGTGACCGGGATCGGCCACCTCGCCCTGCCCGTCCACCCGGCGATCGCGACCGGTATACGACAGGCCCTCGACGAAACACATCCGGAGGAGCGGACCGCGGGCGGTCTGACGGTGGCCTGAGGGGGCGCCGGAGAGCCCGTGCAGGACCGTCTGGGACCTCCAGAGGCCCGCCGAGGACCTCCGGGGACCACCACTCGCCTCGAACATTCCTCGAACACAAGGCCAAACCCGCGCCCGTCGTCCCCCGAAACACGGCCGAATGCCCGTTTCCCGAAACAGCGAAACCTGTTGAAGATTGTCGCGCCCGCATACCGCCGGGTACAGTCGCCGCACTGCTCTGGCAGCCCCTGTTGTCGAGGCGAAAGAGAAGTTGGTGAACGACCGTCACCCGTCGGGGACCATGACCACCCCGGCCCCGGCTTCCGACGCCGATCCGGCGCACTACGCGCCGTACGGCACCCAGGAAGCCCAGTACGGCGACTTCACCACGTACGGCGACCACACCGCCACCGCGTTCCACAGCGACCCGCTCTTCGGCAGCCTCCCGGGCGAGGGCCAGGCCTCCGGGGCGTACGACACCACGCAGTGGCAGACCGCCGGCGGCCAGACGCTGAACTACGACCCGTACGCGGCCCAGCACCACGCCGCCTACGACTCCGGCGCCTACGACAGCACCGCGTGGACCGTCCCGGCGCAGGGGACGGCCGTCGACACCAGCGGCCACTGGGACTCGAGCGCCTGGCTCCAGCCCGACCAGTCGGGCATGGCCGGTGCCACCCAGCAGTGGGAGTGGGGCACCCAGGCGTTCGACACCGGCGTGTACGACGCCACGCAGTGGAACTCCGACGGCACCCCGACGCAGGTCCCCGAACACGAGACCGAGCACGCGCACGCGCAACAGCACGAGCCCTACCGGGACTTCGAGGAGCAGGGCGAGCACGGGCAGTACACGGAGTACGGCGGGCACGACGGGTTCGCGGAGTCCACGACGGACTCCACAGACGACGCGGAGTTGGCCGCGACCGGTGAACTGCCTGCAGTAACGCCACTGCTGGAGGACCAGGAGGAGGTCGCCCCGGCCCCGCCGGCGGCGACTCGCGCCGGCTCCCGCGCGGGGGCGCGTTCCCGTCGCCGTACGCCTCCCAAGCGGTCCGCGCTGCTGACGGTCGCGGTGCCCTCCGTGTGTGTGATGGGGGTCGCCGGGATCGCGGCCGCCTCGGTCGGCAGCCTGACCGACGACGGGAAGGACACCACCGCCTCCGCCTCCGCCGCGCAGTCGGTGAAACCGTCCGCCGCCAACAGCAAGCTGGACGCCCAGCTGAGGACGCTCTCGGCGGGCGCCGACGACTTCGCCGACCGGGCCAGCCGGACGCAGGAACGCATCGACCTCAAGACCCAGCAGGAGACCGAGAAGAAGAAGGCGGCGGCGGAGGCGGCCCGCAAGGAGCGGCTGCGCCCGAAGTACGTGCTTCCGGTCACGCAAAGAGGGCTCAGCGCCTATTTCGGCCAGGCCGGCGTCAACTGGATGTCCGTCCACACGGGCATCGACTTCCCCGTCTCCTACGGCACGACGGTGATGGCCGCGACCGACGGCGTCGTCTCCACCAAGTGGAACAGCGCCTACGGCAACATGATGATCGTGACGGCGAAGGACGGCACGGAGACGTGGTACTGCCACCTCTCGTCGTACCGCGTCGCCGCCGGTACGACGGTGAAGGCCGGCGACCCGATCGCGTACTCCGGGAACTCCGGCAACTCGACCGGCCCGCACCTGCACTTCGAGGTCAGGCCGGCCGGCGGTGCCGCCATAGACCCGCTGCCGTGGCTGCGCAGCCACGGGCTCGACCCGACCTGACCCGGCCGACACCGGCGCGCCCCGCCGCAGCGCGGCCCGGTACCGCGCCTTCTTCCCTGCGCCTTACCCCTACGTCTTCTCCCTGACTACAGCTTCTCCACCGGCGCGTACCGCAGCAGCAGCCGCTTCGGCTTGGTGTCGCCGAAGTCGATCGTCGCCTCCGCGTTGCCGCCCGTGCCCTTCACCGCGACGACCGTGCCGAGGCCGAACTGGTCGTGGGTGACACGGTCGCCGACGGCCAGCGAGACCACCGGCTTCTCCGAGGTCCGCCGGGTGGCGAAGCCGGACGCGCCCGACGCCGAGGAGCGCGAGCGGGTCGAGGAGAGCGAGGCCGCCACACCCGCGGCGGGCCCGGAGGAGACCGGCGCCATCGCCCCGGTCCGCTTCCACTCCAGATACGCGCCCGGGATCTCCTCCAGGAAGCGCGAGGGCGGGTTGTACGACGGCTGGCCCCAGGCGCTGCGCATCGCCGACCGCGTGAGGTACAGCCGCTCCCGCGCGCGCGTGATGCCGACGTAGGCGAGCCGCCGTTCCTCCTCCAGCTCCTTGGTCTGGCCGAGGGCGCGCATGTGCGGGAAGACGCCGTCCTCCATGCCGGTCAGGAACACCACCGGGAATTCGAGGCCCTTGGCGGTGTGCAGGGTCATCAGGGTGATGACGCCGTCGCCGTTCTCGTCCTCGTCGGGGATCTGGTCGGAGTCGGCGACCAGGGCCACCCGCTCCAGGAAGTCGGAGAGCCCGGCCGGCTGCTCACCCTCACCGGACTCCTGCTCGAACTCCAGTGCCACGGAGGCGAGTTCCTGGAGGTTCTCGATGCGGGTCTCGTCCTGCGGGTCCGTCGAGTTCTGCAACTCGGCCAGGTATCCGGTGCGTTCGTAGATCGCCTCCAGGACCGTGGCGGGTCCGACGCCGGACTCCACGACCGTACGGAGGTCCTCCATCAGCGTGTTGAACCGCTTGACCGCGTTCGTCGACCGTGCGGCCATGCCGTACGCCTCGTCGACGCGCCTGAGCGCCTGCGGGAAGCTGATCTTCTCGCGCTGGGCAAGGGCGTCGATCATCGCCTCCGCGCGGTCGCCGATGCCGCGCTTGGGGACGTTGAGGATGCGCCGGAGCGGGACGGAGTCCTCCGGGTTGGCCAGCACCCGCAGGTAGGCCAGGACGTCCCGGACCTCCTTGCGCTCGTAGAAGCGGACGCCGCCGACGACCTTGTAGGGCAGGCCGACCCGGATGAAGATCTCCTCGAAGACACGGGACTGCGCGTTGGTGCGGTAGAAGACGGCGACATCGCCCGCCTTCGCCTCGCCCGCGTCCGTCAGGCGGTCTATCTCCTCGGCGACGAACTGTGCCTCGTCGTGCTCGGTGTCGGCCACGTAGCCGGTGATCTGCGCGCCCGCGCCCGCGTTGGTCCACAGGTTCTTCGGGCGGCGGGACTCGTTGCGCTCGATGACCGCGTTGGCGGCGCTCAGGATCGTCTGCGTGGAGCGGTAGTTCTGCTCCAGCAGGATCGTCGTCGCATTCGGGTAGTCCTCCTCGAACTGGAGGATGTTGCGGATCGTCGCGCCCCGGAAGGCGTAGATCGACTGGTCGGCGTCACCGACGACGCAGAGCTCGGCGGGGGGCAGGTCGTGCTCGCCGGGCGGGGTGTCGGCGTCGTCGGCGCGGGCGACGGTGCCGGTGCCGACCAGCTCGCGGACGAGCGCGTACTGGGCGTGGTTGGTGTCCTGGTACTCGTCGACCAGGACATGCCGGAAGCGCCGGCGGTAGTGCTCGGCGACGTCCGGGAAGGCACGCAGCAGGTTGACCGTCGTCATGATCAGGTCGTCGAAGTCGAGGGCGTTCGCCTCGCGCAGCCGCGACTGGTAGAGGACGTAGGCCTGGGCGAGGGTCTTCTCGAAGCCGTCGCTCGCCCGGGCGGCGAAGTCCTCCTCGTCGACCAGCTCGTTCTTGAGGTTGCTGACCTGGGCGCTGAACGACTTCGGCGGGAACCGCTTGGGGTCGAGGTCCAGGTCGCGGCAGACCAGGGCCATCAGGCGCTTGGAGTCGGCCGCGTCGTAGATCGAGAAGGAGGAGGTGAAGCCGAGCTTCTTGCTCTCCCGGCGCAGGATCCGCACGCAGGCGCTGTGGAAGGTCATCACCCACATCGCGTTCGCGCGCGGGCCGACGAGGTGCTCGACGCGCTCCTTCATCTCGCCCGCGGCCTTGTTGGTGAAGGTGATCGCGAGGATCTGGCCCGGGTGCACGTTGCGCGCGCCGAGCAGGTGCGCGATGCGGTGGGTGAGCACGCGCGTCTTGCCGGAACCGGCGCCGGCCACGATGAGCAGCGGGGAGCCGGCGTGCACGACGGCCGCCCGCTGGTTGTCGTTCAACCCCTCCAGGAGCGCGGCCGGGTCCAGGGCCGGGCGGGCGGCGCCGTCGCGGTAGTAGGCGTCCCGGTCCGGGGGCGCGTCGAACTTCCCGCCGAACAGATCGTCCGGAATCGACTCCGGAGCGTGCTCGTCCTCGGGCGGCGGCGGGGGTTCCTCGTCATGGCCGCGGGGGGCCTGGAGGCTCGCCAGGAAGCTGTCGTCAAAGAGGCTGCTCATCGCTCTCCGAGTCTAGGGCGCCCCACCGACAACCGGCCGCCGCCCCGAAAACTCGCCCGGGTGACCGAACAGATCCACTCGGTCACGGCCGGTCAACGCGCGTCACGCAGCCGCGAACGCTCACCCCGAACCGTTCGACCCTCCCGGGCAAGTCGCCCATAACACCCCGGATCGCCCCGCCTGAACACATCGCAACGCCGAGGTCACGAAAATGTATCGGGCATATCGCACATCAAACTTCACAGGGACCACACGAGTTGGCTAGCGTGCCGGGCAGGCCGTACGACCCCCACCGGCGAACATCGCCGGGCCGCACGGCCTCCGCCGAGTCCGGGGCGCCACCGCGCATCCGGAGCCGGGGACCCACACCGATCCCGGGGTGAATCGGTCCCGACTCCCCTCCGGGGAACGGACCGTAGGGCAACCCTTCCGAACCACCCGCCCGAACCCGACAGCTAACTCGGTAGGCGGAACACTGGAAGGAGTCGCCCCCGTTGGCGTCGCACCGCAAGTCCCGGCCCTCAGGAACGCGCGCGGCAGGCATACGCACCCCCGCGCTGGCCACCGCCGCCCTCACCTCCATGGCCCTGTTCTCCCAGACGGCCGAGGCCGCGCCCTCCGACGACGGCAAGCCGAGCCTGGAGGAGGTCGAGAAGAAGGTCGACGCCCTCTACCGGCAGGCCGAGTCGGCGACCGAGAAGTACAACACGGCCAAGGAGCAGACGGGCAGGCAGCGCAAGCAGGTCGACACCCTGCTCGACGACGTCGCCCGGCGCACCGACCGGCTCAACAAGGCACGTGAGGAACTGGGTTCGTTCGCGGCGGCCCAGTACCGGACCGGGGCCGACGTCCCCGACACGGCGACCTTCCTGCTCGCGGACAGCCCCCAGGACTACTTCGACCAGGACCAGCTGATGAGCCGTCTGACCTCGCGCCAGAAGGGCGCGGTCGACGACTACGTCACCGAGCAGTCCGCGACCATGAAGAAGCGGCAGGAGGCCTCCCAGAGCCTCGAGTCGCTCACCGAGACGCAGGGCGACCTCAAGACGGCCAAGACCACCGTGCAGACGAAGCTGGCCTCCGCGCGGGAACTGCTGTCGCAGCTGACGGCCGCGGAGAAGGCCCGGCTGGCGGCGATCGAGAAGCGGCAGCAGGAAGCGGCGGACCGCAAGGCGGCGGAGCTGGCGAAGCAGCAGGCCGCGGCGGCCGACCAGAAGGCGTCGTCGTCCTCGACGTCGGGCGGCTCCTCTTCCGACTCGGGTTCCGGCTCCGGCTCGGACTCCGCCTATGCCACGAAGGCCGCCAAGGCGATCGCCTTCGCCCGCGCGCAGATCGGCAAGCCGTACGTCTGGGGCGCCACCGGCCCCGGCTCCTACGACTGCTCCGGGCTCTCCCAGGCCGCCTGGAAGGCCGCGGGCGTCTCCCTGCCGCGCACCACCTACGACCAGGTGAACGCCGGCACCACCGTCTCCCTCGCCGACGCCCAGCCCGGCGACCTGGTCTTCTTCTACGACGACGTCAGTCACGTCGGCATCTACATCGGCAACGGCATGATGATCCACGCCCCGAAGCCCGGCGCGTACGTCCGGGAGGAGTCGATCTACTACGGCGGCGAGTCGATCATCCACAGCGTGGTACGCCCGGCCTGACCCCACGGGGCGCCCGCCATCCCTCGGGCGCCCCCGCCCGCTTCTCCGCTCCCGCTCGCAACCCGCCACTCCGAGCGCCACGGCGCACCTCTCCCCTATGGCACCCGGCCGCTCCCCCGCACGCCCCCGGCTCGCCGTCGCGCGGTTCTCGGGCCGCACGCGCGCGTGCCCCGTTCGTGCTGCGGCCGACTCTCCCTAACATCAGGGGCATGTCCGGCATTTCCCCCCTCCGCGCCTGGTGGGCGCAGCGTCCGCCGGCGGCCGGGGCCGCCGTGATGGCCACCGGCATCATGTCGGTGGGGTTGCACCTGGCGGGCGCGGAGACCGTGTCCCGGGTGGCGCTGGTGCTGACCTGCGTGCTGTGGGTGGCGCTGGCGGCGGACTTCGTCGTACGCCTGGCGCGCGATCGCCGGCGGTGGGCGCAGGAGGCGCGGACGCCGGGCGCGCTCACCGCCGTGGCCGCGACCACGATGCTGGGGACACGGTTCTCGGCGCTCGGGTGGCAGACCCTGGCCGAGGCCCTGCTGGCGCTGTCGGTGGTGCTGTGGCCGCCGTTGCTGGTCCTCGTCGTGCGGCACTGGAAGCCGAGGATGCCCGGCGCGGTGTTCCTGGCCTGTGTGGCCACGCAGGGCCTGGCCGTACTGGGAGCGACGCTGGCGGCGGCCGTGACCACGGCGTGGCTCGCGCACCTCTCGCTGGTCCTGTTCTGGCTGGGGCTGGCGATGTACGGGCTCGCCGTGCCCCGGTTCGAGTGGCGACAGATCGCCCAGGGGCCCGGCGACCAGTGGGTGGCGGGAGGCGCGCTCGCGATCTCGGCGCTGGCCGGGGCGCGGCTGCTGTCCGCCGACAGTGCGCGGCTGTACCTGTGGAACGACGACGACCGGGGTGTCCTGCGGGTGGTGACGGTGGCGCTGCTGGTCCTGGACCTGGCCTGGTACGTCGTCCTGCTGGCCGCGGAGGTGGCATGGCCCCGGCTCCGTTACGACGTGCGCCGCTGGGCGACGGTGTTCCCGATGGGGATGACGGCGACGGCGACGCTGTCGGTCGCGGCCGCCGTCGGCGGTGCATGGCTGAAGTGGCCGGGGCGGGTGCTGGTGTGGGTCACGGTGGCGGCCTGGCTGACGGTGGCGGCCGGTGCGGCGGCGGGCGCCCGGGCCGCTCTCAGGAAGGCCCGCTGAGGATGCCGGGGATGCCGAGGGTCACGTCCACAGCACGGCGATGAAGATGTTCACCACCGTGAGCAGACCCACCAGGCCGAAGGCGCCCTTCTCGACCTTCTCGTCGTCCCGTTTCACGTAGACGAGCCCCAGGATCACGATCAGCAGGGCGAGCTTCACGCCGATCTTGACGGTGTTGACGTGGTGGTCACCGGCCTCGTTGAGGCCGACCAGGATCACGCCGGTCGCGAGCATGGTGAACGCGCCGTGCAGCATCCCGGGGACGAACCGGGCCGTGCCCTGGCCCATCGCCTTCATCTGGGCGAGGAAGCCGCCGAGGAGCGCGGCGATGCCGATGATGTGCAGGCCGACGAAGAGATGGATGAGTACGTCCATGGCCCCGGAGCCTAATCAGGGCCGCCCGGGGCACCGGCCACCGGCCCCTCCCCCAGCGCCCGCCGCCCCGCATATATGCGCCCCATAGCACCCCGCGTCCCCCATCAGCCCCGGAACCGCCGCTTCGGTCATCCCGCCCCGAGAAGCCGACGACTCCGGACCGGAATCCCGTTCACATACCGTCGGGTAACGATCCGGTCACGCCAATTCCGCGCATCGCGTTACCGAGCCGACACACCCGGGCCTAGCGTCCTCCCCCAGGTGACCGACTCCCCACCGCCGCCCGGGCCAGGGGCGGCAGTCGGGCACCACCGCCGAGAAGGTCCGGCGGCGGCCCGCTCCCCTGTGCGGGCCGCCGCCGGACGCGCAATCCGCACTCCCCCGCGGCCGTACGGACGCTCCCCCTGGCGTGCCTCACGGACGAGACGGCGGTCGTACGAAAGGACGGGACAGTCCAGGTGGCAGCGCACCGCAAGCCCCGACAGCGCTCGCTCAGCGGCAACACGGCCCGCACGGCCGCCACCCTCGCCCTGGCGGGCGCGGCCACCGCGACGGCCTTCGAAGGGACCGGAAACGCCGAGCCGCAACTGACACCGGCGCAGGTGAAGGCCACGGTGGACCAGCTGTACCAGGAGGCCGAGGAGGCCACCCAGAAGTACGACGGAGCGAAGGACAAGGCCGACACGGCCCAGCGGCGGCTGAAGTCGCTGCAGGACGAGACCGCCCGCGCGCAGGAGAAGTTCAACTCCGCCCGGGACGCACTCGGTTCCGTGGCGGCCGCGCAGTACCGCGACGGCGGCATCGATCCGGCCTGGCAGCTGGCGCTGTCCAGCGATCCCGACCGGTACCTGGACGACGCGGCCTTCGCCGAGCGGGCCGGTGACCGGCAGGCCGGTGCGGTGGCGCGGGTACGACAACAGCTGCGGGAGATCGAGCAGTTGCGGGGTGCGGCACATGTCGAGCTGACGTCGCTGCGGTCCCGGCAGGCCGAGCTGAAGCGCGAGAAGACCGCCATCAACGGCAAACTGGGCGAGGCGCGGCAGCTGCTGGACCGGCTGTCACCGCAGCAGCGGTCCGCGGTCGCGGCGGGCGACGGCACCGGACGTGCCTCACGCTCCGCGTCGGACGCCCGTGCCCCCCTGGCCGCCGGCAGCGTCGCCGCCACCGACTCCCGCGCCGCGGCCGCCGTCGCCTACGCCTACTCGAAGCTCGGCAGCCCCTATGTCTGGGGCGCGACCGGCCCCGACGCCTTCGACTGCTCGGGCCTGGCCCAGGCCGCCTACCGCTCCGCCGGCGTCGCCATCCCCCGCACCACCTATGCCCAGATCAACGCCGGCCAACGTGTCTCCCGCTCCGAGCTCCAGCCGGGCGACCTGGTGTTCTTCTACTCGGGCATCAGCCACGTCGGCATCTACATCGGCAACGGCCAGATGATCCACGCGCCCAACCCGTCGGCCCCGGTACGGATCGCGCCGATCGACGAGATGCCGTTCGCGGGGGCGACGCGGGTCGTCTGAGCGGCCTCGCCCGGCCGGCCGGGCGACCTCGGACCGGGCAGCCTCGGACCGGGCGACGCAGGCCTCAGACCAGGCGGCGTGCCGTCGCCCAGCGGGTCAGCTCGTGCCGGTTCGACAGCTGCAGCTTCCGCAGCACCGCCGACACATGGGACTCGACCGTCTTCACGGAGATGAACAGCTGCTTGGCGATCTCCTTGTAGGCGTAGCCGCGGGCGATGAGGCGCAGGACCTCGCGCTCGCGCTGGGTGAGGCGGTCGAGGTCCTCGTCGACCGGCGGGGCGTCGGTGGAGGCGAAGGCGTCCAGGACGAACCCGGCGAGCCGCGGCGAGAAGACGGCGTCGCCCTCCTGGACCCGGAAGATCGAGTCGACCAGGTCGGTGCCGGTGATCGTCTTGGTGACGTAGCCGCGGGCGCCGCCCCGGATCACGCCGATCACGTCCTCGGCCGCGTCCGACACGGACAGCGCGAGGAAGCGCACCGGCCGCTCGGCGTCCGCCGTCAACGGGGCGCACCGGCGCAGCACTTCGACCCCGCCGCCGCCCGGCAGGTGCACGTCCAGGAGGACCACCTCGGGCCGGGTCGCGGTGATCACCGAGACCGCCTGGTCGACGTCGGCGGCCTCGCCGACCACCTCGACGCCGGTCTGCTCGGTCTGGCCGATCTCCGCCTGGACGCCCGTCCGGAACATCCGGTGGTCGTCGACGAGGACCACCCGCACCCGGCGCCCGGACTTCTCCGCGCCTTCCGCCGGGCCGTTCGCCTCGGTCGCGTCGCTCATGACGTCTTCTCCGCCCTCTCCATCTCCAACTCGACCTCCGTGCCGCCGCCCGGCACGGACCGCAGCCGTGCGGTGCCGCCATGACGCTCCATGCGGCCGATGACCGATTCTCTGACACCCATGCGGTCGGCGGGTATCGAGTCGAGGTCGAAACCGGGACCGCGGTCGCGGACGGACACGAAGACGGTCCTGCCCTCGACTTCGGCGTAGACCTGGACGGCGCCGCCCTCGCCACCGTACTTGGCCGCGTTGACCATCGCCTCGCGCGCGGCCTGCATCTGCGCGCCCGTCCGCTCGTCGAGCGGGCAGTCCCCGACCACGACGACCTCTATGGGCACGCCGTGCTTGTCCTCCACCTCCGCCGCGTTGCGCCGGACCGCGTCGGCGAGGGTGGCGGGTTCGTCGGCCTCGTCCTTGCCGGTGCCCTCGGGCTTGTAGAGCCAGGTGCGCAGGTCGCGCTCCTGGGCGCGGGCGAGGCGGCGCACCTCGCCCGCGTTCTCCGCGTTGCGCTGGATCAGGGTGAGGGTGTGCAGCACGGAGTCGTGGACGTGCGCGGCGACCTCGGCGCGCTCCTGGGCGCGGATGCGCATCAGGCGCTCCTCGGAGAGGTCCTGGGTCATCCGGACGAGATACGGACCGGCGAGCAGCGTGATGCCGACGAGCACGGCGAGAGCCGCCTGGAGCACCGCGCCGATGTGCGCGGCGGAGCCCTGCATGACGAAGACGCCCGAGACGCCCGCGGTGACGAGCAGGACGCCGACGCCCGCGCGCAGCAGGCTGAGCGTACGGCGCCGGCTGCCGACCTCGACCCAGCGGGCCCGGCGGGCGTTGTCCGCCTGGCGCCAGACCAGGGCGACACCGGCCGCGACCAGGACCGCGGGAACGAGATAGGCCTTGGCACCGCTGGTCAGGTTGACACTGCCCACGAACACCATGGACACGACGACCATGAGGAGCAGGGCGACGATCTGGCCCCGGTCCGGTTTGCGGGCGACGAGTCTGCGGCGGCCGTCCGCCGAGGTCTCGGTGGCGACCAGGGACGGCGGCTTCTGTCCGCCGACCCCGCCGACGCCGAGGGGCACGAAGAACCAGAACGCGGCGTACAGCAGCGCGCCGAGGCCGTTGGCCATGAACAGGCCGACGAAGACGAGCCGCACCCAGACGACGGGCAGCCCGAGATGCCCGGCGAGGCCCCGCGCCACTCCGCCGAGCCAGCGGCCGTCGCTGCTGCGGTAGAGCTTGCGCGGCGGCCGCGGGTCGTCGAGGGGCACTGCTGCGGCTTCCGGCATGCCATCGATGTTCACACGCCGGGAGGTGCGGAGCATCAGGGTCGGCCCCCGAGACTCCCCTGATCTTCGGATTTCCCGCGGACACCGCCCGTGCCCGGTGGCGAGTGCCGGGACCTCCGCCGCCGGTTTCCCGGGGCCTGGCCCCGGACCTCCGTCGCCGCGGCGCCGTTCGAACGCTTCCCGGCCCGGCCTCGGGGCAGATTTCAGGGTTCGGCCAGGGTCGTCCCGACTGCCGCTGCGGCGACACGGCCGTCACCATTGACTCATGACTGATCACGAGCACGCCGCGACGGGTCCGGGACCCGGCCCCGGCCCGCGGCCCGCAGCGGGCACCGGGCCGTCGGATGCCGCGCCCGCCGCGGCGGAGACGGCCGCGACGGGGGCCGACGCCGCCGGTGCCGGTGCGGAAGCCGTCGACGCGGCCTCCCCCCGGTTCCGGCGCGACCGCCGGCACAAGATGATCGCGGGCGTGTGCGCGGGGCTCGGGCGTCACACCGACCTGGACCCGGTGATCTTCCGCATCACCTTGGCCGTGCTGGCCGCGACCGGCGGCATCGGTCTCCTCTTCTACGGCTTCGCGTGGCTCTTCGTGCCGTACGAGGACGACGAGGAGAACGAGGTCCGCAAGCTGCTGACCGGCCGGGTCGACGGGCAGGCCCTGGCGGCCGTGCTGTTCGCGCTGGTCGGCTGCGGAGTGCTGCTGACGATGATCAGGAACGGCCAGGTGCTGGCGTTCGCCGTCGTCCTCTCCCTGCTGCTGGCCGGCGCCGGGTACTGGTCGCGGCGGCGCGGCGCCCCCGACCCCGATCCGCTGTCCGCCCAGGCCGTCGCCGACGCCCCGCCGGAGGCCCAGGCACCGCCGGTCCCGATCTCCTACCCCTCGTGGTGGCGGGACCCGATCGTCAAGGACGGCACGCACGTCGGGGGCACCGGCTACCTGTGGGGCCCGGCCGACGTCCGCGGCCGGGAGGCCCCGGGGCTCGACTTCCGGCTGAGCACCCCGTGGGTCCACGGCCAGGACGTCCGCGCCCGGCAGAGCCCGCCCCCGAAGCCGCGCGGACCGCGCTGGATCGGCGGCTGGATCTTCCTGTCGGCTCTCGTGGCGGGCAGCCTGGGCACGGGGCTGACGTGGGACACGCACCCGCTGGGCACCAGCCTCCAGACCGGTCTGGCCTGCGCGCTGATCGTGTTCGGGCTGGGGACGGCGCTCAGCTCGTTCCTCGGACGCACGGGAGCCGGCTCGTTGTTCCTGGCCCTGCTCACGGCGGCCCTGCTGGCGGTCGCGACGGCCCTCCCGTCCGACATCAGCACCCACTGGACACGGGCGAACTGGACCCCGGCCACGGCGGCGGAGGTGTCGCCGGCGTACGACCTCGGGACGGGCGTGGCCACGCTGGACCTGACGCACATACGCGTCGCCCAGGGGCGGACGGTGTCGACCTCCGCCGAGGTGGGCGCGGGGCAGCTGAAGATCGTCGTACCGGCGGACGTGACCGTGCGGATGAGCATCGACGTGGGGGTGGGCGACATCCAGTTGCCCGGTGACGACAAGAAGGACGTGGACGTGGAGCCGGGCAAGCACAAGGACGTGACGCTGCCGCCGGCGAGCGGCGCGAAGAACGCGGGGACGCTCGACCTGGATCTCCAGGTCGGCGCGGGACAGGTGGAGGTGACCCGTGCTGCGGCATGAGTTCCAGCCCGGACGGCTGGTCATCGGTGTCTTCCTGACGGCGGCGGGGATCGCCTACGCCGGTGACGCGGGCGGCTGGTGGGACACCGAGTGGTTCGCGGTCATCCCCGTGACGGTGGCCGGCCTCGTCCTCGCAGGGGTGACCGCGGCGCTTGCCCGGGCGATACGCAGGCGCCGCGGCACACCGGAGAGCTAGGAGCAGGAGCCGGCTAGAGGCCCAGCGAAGCCCGTGCCGAGCGGTGTCGGCGTCGGGCGCGGAGCACCGCGTCCAGGGAGAGGTAGGGGGCGCCGGCCAGCACCAGGGGCAGCCAGGCCATCAGGTAGGCGAGGTCGTTGCCGTAGTAGTACGGGGAGTTCGCCCAGCTGATGGTCAGCCAGAGGCTCAGCGAGATCAGTGCGCCGCCGAGCGCGGCCAGCCGGGCCAGCAGGCCGAAGAGGGTGCCGAGGCCGACGGCGAGCTCGCCGATGGCGATCGCGGTGCCGAAGCCGACGGGGTTCTTCAGGGCCAGGTCGACCAGGGCCGGGATCGCGGCGGAGTCACGGACAGCGCGCATGGTGTCGCCGATGGACCCGGAGCCGCCGGATTTCAGGAAGGCGCTGTCGGTCAGTTTGTCCAGGCCGGCGTAGATGAAGGTGACGCCCAGGAAGATCCGCAAGGGAAGGAGGGCGTACCGGGTGGCGGTGTCCCGCAGGCCGCGGTCGCCGTCGAGATACGGAGTGTGCGTGTCCGAACGAATGCCGTGAGTCATCGCCAGTAGCCGCCTCTCGCCGCAGTACCCAGTCCCCTCAACAGACCATACGTACGACAACCCCGGCCCGCTCAACCCTCTCCCAGATCTTTTTCCGAATTTCGGCCGGGCTCAGACCCCCGGGAGGGTGGAGAAAGGTGGGCAAGAAGGGGCGCATGCGGACTCGGCAGGCCCGTTCACTCCGTCACCTCGACCACGCACCGGTTGGTCGCCACGCCGGCCGCCGTCACCACCTGGACCTCGACGGAGCCGGGTTCCACGTCGGCCGGGACGGGGACGGTGAGGACGTGGTCCGTGGGGTTGCTGAAGCCGCCGGTCACGGGGACCAGGGGGACGTGGACGTTGACGGCGCCGATGCGGACCACCATGCGGGAGAGGCGGTCGGCGGTCTGGGCGCCGGGCGGGACGAAGCCGGTGCCGCGGATCTCGATGTCGTCGCCCGTGCGGATCGGGGCGTCCAGGTCGCCGGCCTCGCGGGCGCGGACGACGGAGAGGATCACCGGGCGGCCGCCCTCGGCGTACTTGCCGGCCAGGTAGGTCGCGGCGGAGATCAGGACCACCGTCGCGAGACCCCAGGGCAGGTCGGGGAGCTGGTCGGGGCGGCGGGCGAGCCGTACGGCGGCGAAGAGCAGGGCGACGGCGCTGATGACGACGTACTGGATGTCGGCGAAGGTGCCGCGGCCGGAGTCGTCGGTGAGCAGGTCGGCGGCGCGGGGGCGGTGGGCGCGCACCTTCTGCAGGCGCTGGCCGGCGATGCGCAGGCCGACCACCCGGCGCACCAGGACGGCGATGCCGCAGACCACGGCGAGGACGGTCACCGCGCCGGCGCCGCGGGCGAGGTCGAGACCGGCGATGAGGGCGTCGCGGTCGGCGGGAGAGGAGGCGGCGGCCAGGCGGCCGGCCAGGACGAGGACGGCGTAGGCGACGAAGAGGACCCAGGAGGCGGCGACGGTGCGGGAGGTGGACATCCGGTTGTCCTCGCCGATGACGGGGGCGAGCACCCCGCCGCGCGAGCGGTGGAACCAGGAGGCGGCGGTGAGGGCGAGGGCCACGATCAGGGCGGCGAGCAGTCCGGCGGTGCGGGCGCTGGTCCAGCCCGCGCCGATGGCGGTGAGGGCCTGGGTGAGCAGCATGATCACGACCGCTGCCCAGACGGTGCACGCGGTGCGCAGCCACAGGCGGGCGAGCCAGGCCTCGCCCTCGGCGCGGCCGCGTTCGGCGACCACCTCGGCGGACTGGGTGAGTTCCTCGGAGACCCACTGGCGGGAGGCCGAGGCCGAGTGGGCCACCGCCGCGGGCAGCCCCTGCCCGGCCGCGAACTCCTCCCGCTTGAGGAGGAATTCGGCGACCGCCCGCCGGTGTCCCTCACGTGCCCCGTGCGGACAGTCCCCGCACGCGCAGCCGCCACCGTGGACACCCGAACGGGCGCCCTGCCTCGCCTCCTGCACCGCCACGCCCGACGCCCGCCTTCCCCACGCCCGGGGCACGACGCGCAAGGCCCTCCCCGGGGCCGGACGGCGTCGTGCAACTCCCTTGTGTCGAGAGCGAATTGTGCCCTACGCCACGCCGTTCGCGTTCAGGGGGCTGGTCACGACGAGTGAAGATACGGCAGACGTGTTGACCCGGCTGCGAGAATTTCCCCATGGCCGAGATCATCCAGCGGGACGGGACCTGGGCCTTCGACGGCAGCACGGTCCGGATCACGCCGGGACGCCACCGGTCCGTGCCGCTGTTCCGGCAGACCTACGGGGAGATCGCCGTACCTCTGGAGGCGGTGGCGGGGGTGGTGTACGAGCCGGAGCGCAAGCGGGGGCGGCTGCGGATGCGGCTGCGCGAGGGCGCGGACCCGTTGTTGCAGGCGACGGGAGGGCGGTTGCCGGAGGCCGCGGATCCGTATCGGCTGGCGGTGGACGGGGACCGGTCGGGGGTGGCCGAGTACGTCGTGGCGGAGATCCGGCAGTCGCTGCTGCTGGACCAGGTCCCGAAGGAGCCGGCGAGGACGTATCTGCTGCCGGGGCCGCCGGTGCCGGTGTCGGTGCGGTCCTCGGACGGCACGGTGTCGTTCGACGGTACGCAGGTGCGCATCGACTGGGCCGACACCTCCGACCGGGTCAAGCGGGCCACCGGACCCCGGATCATCGGCGTCGGCGATCTCGTGCAGGTGGAGTGGCTGCCCAACTCCGGCTACGAGGACGGCTTCCTGCGGTTCGCGACCCGGGAGACGGTGTTCTCGAAGCTGCCGGCCGAGCGCGACCCGTACGCCCTCGACCTGTGGGGCAGTGTCCGCCGCGACCTGCTGACGGTGCTGGTGGCGGCGGCGGTCACGGCCCGGCTGCCGCATCCGTCGACCCGGCCAGGCGCGGAGTACGTCGACCGGGACCGGCCCCCGGCGGCCGTGCCGCGCCAGTCCGCCGACCACCACGACGTCCTGCTGCGCAGGCTGCGGGAGCTGGGCGAGCTGCACCGGGACGGGGTACTCACGGACGAGGAGTTCGCGCTGACGAAGGCGGCCGTGCTGCGGAGTTTCTGAGTCGGGGGCTGAGCGGGTCCGCCGAAGTCCGCTGCGGTTCGGCAACCCGCCCCTGCGGCAGCGCCCCCGAAGGGGCGCCGGGGGTGCCCCCGGCCGAAGGCTGCGGGAGGAACTACGCGACCAGCCACGACGGCGCCGCAGTCGGCAGACAGCAGACGACAGACGACAGACGACAGACGGCAGACGGCAGACGGCAGACGGCAGACAGCAGACAGCAGACGGCACATCGCGGCGCTTCCAGCGGAGCGCCTAGCTGAGCAGGTCCGGTTCGCTGCGGCTGATGTCCTGCCACAGGGGCTGGTAGTTGATCCAGGCCACCAGGTCGCCGCCGAGCTGTTCCCGGGTGGCGACCGCGAGTTTGTGGTCGATGAGCAGTGGGCGGCCGGCCGCCTTGGCGGTCAGCTGGACCTGCGCGGACTTCTCCATCGACAGGAACCACCAGGAGGCCGCGTCCACCGAGTCGCCGACGGTCAGCAGCCCGTGGTTGCGCAGCACCAGCGCCTTGCGGGAGCCGAGGGCGGCGGCGATCCGGCGGCCCTCCTCGGCGTCGACGGCGACGCCGGTGTAGGCGTCGTAGAGGGCGTGGTCCTCGTAGAAGGCGCAGCTCTCCTGGCTGATCGGGTCGAGCAGGTCGCCGAGGGCGGACAGGGCGCGGCCGTGCACGGAGTGGCAGTGGGCGACGGCGACGACGTCCGGGCGGGCCGCGTGCACCTGGGCGTGCACGGTGAAGGCGGCCTGGTTGACGTGGTAGCGGCCCTCGATCACCTGGCCGTCCTGGTTGGCGAGGACCAGGTCGCCGACGGTGACGTGCTTGAACGGCATGCCGAACGGGTTGACCCAGAAGCAGTTCGAGTACTCGGGGTCGCGGGCGGTGATGTGCCCGGACACCCCGTCCTCCAGTCCGGCCCGGCCGA
The DNA here is from genome assembly GCF_040296885.1 of Streptomyces sp. NPDC001980. Classification (NCBI taxonomy): domain Bacteria; kingdom Bacillati; phylum Actinomycetota; class Actinomycetes; order Kitasatosporales; family Streptomycetaceae; genus Streptomyces; species Streptomyces sp. NPDC001980. The sequence continues at coordinate 76,360 of NZ_JBEOYD010000021.1, forward strand.
AGATCCGCAGCGCTCCGGCGAGCCGCTCCTTGCGATGCCGGCGCTCGTCGTCGAGCGAGTCGTACATCGGCGGCATCGCGAACTGGAGCTGGTCGGTGGGCAGCGGAAGGGGCGGGGTCGGCCCGTGCATAGGTCCTCCAGCACTGGGTTTGTGTTACGGCCGGAAGTTACCGCCGGTCAGCGCAGGAAAACAGAGCTGTTCTGTAAAGATGACGCGCGCGAACAGATCGCGACAGAAGATGTCGGGAATCGACAGGCGGGTGGCGCGTACGACACACGTCGAAGAGGTGGCACCGCCGGAGCCGTACCACCTCTTCTCCGGGCCTACTCCCACTCGATGGTGCCCGGCGGCTTGGAGGTGACGTCGAGCACGACCCGGTTGACGTCACGGACCTCGTTGGTGATCCGGGTGGAGATCTTCCCGAGGACCTCGTACGGCAGGCGGGACCAGTCGGCCGTCATGGCGTCCTCGGAGGAGACCGGACGCAGGACGATCGGGTGGCCGTAGGTGCGGCCGTCGCCCTGGACGCCGACGCTGCGGACGTCCGCGAGCAGGACCACCGGGCACTGCCAGATGTCGCGGTCGAGGCCGGCCGCGGTCAGCTCCTCGCGGGCGATCGCGTCGGCCTCGCGGAGCAGGTCCAGGCGCTCCTTGGTGACCTCGCCGACGATCCGGATGCCGAGGCCCGGACCCGGGAACGGCTGGCGCTGGACGATCTCGTCCGGCAGGCCGAGCTCCTGGCCGACCATCCGGACCTCGTCCTTGAAGAGCTTGCGGAGCGGCTCGACGAGCTTGAACTCCAGGTCCTCGGGGAGGCCGCCGACGTTGTGGTGCGACTTGATGTTCGCGGTGCCGGTGCCGCCGCCGGACTCCACGACGTCCGGGTAGAGGGTGCCCTGGACCAGGAACTCCACGGCCGGGCCGGCGTCGGCGATGATCTCGGCCTGGGCCTGCTCGAAGACCCGGATGAACTCGCGGCCGATGATCTTCCGCTTCTGCTCCGGGTCGGAGACGCCGGCGAGGGCGTCGAGGAAGCGGGCCTCCGCGTCGACGACCTTCAGCTGGACGCCGGTCGCGGCGACGAAGTCCTTCTCGACCTGCTCGGTCTCGCCCTTGCGCATCAGGCCGTGGTCGACGTACACGCAGGTCAGCTGGGCGCCGATGGCCTTCTGGACGAGGGCCGCTGCCACCGCCGAGTCGACGCCGCCGGACAGGCCGCAGATGGCACGCTTGTCGCCGACCAGCTCGCGGATGACGGCGACCTGCTCGTCGATGACGTTGCCGGTGGTCCAGGTGGGCTTCAGGCCCGCGCCCCGGTACAGGAAGTGCTCCAGGACCTGCTGGCCGTGCGTGGAGTGCATGACCTCGGGGTGGTACTGGACGCCGTAGAGCTTCTTCTCGTCGTTCTCGAAGGCGGCGACCGGGACGACGTCCGTGGACGCGCTGACGGTGAAGCCCTCGGGGGCGGCGGAGCAGGCGTCGCCGTGCGACATCCACACGTGCTGCTCGGCGGGAGTGCCCTCGAACAGGGTGGAGGCCGTCTTGGAGACGTGCAGGTCGGTACGGCCGTACTCGCGGGCGCCGGTGTTGTCGACGGTGCCGCCGAGAACCTGTGCCATCAGCTGGAAGCCGTAGCACATGCCGAAGACCGGGACGCCGGCCTCGAAGAGCTCGCGGTCCAGGCGGGGGGCGCCCTCCTCGTACACGGACGAGGGGCCGCCGGAGAGGATGATCGCCGCCGGGTTCTTGGCGAGCATCTCGGCGACCGGCATGGTGCTGGGCACGATCTCGCTGTAGACCCGGGCCTCGCGGACGCGGCGGGCGATGAGCTGGGCGTACTGCGCGCCGAAGTCGACGACCAGGACGGTGTCGGGAGCGGCGGCAGCGGGAGTCGCTGATGACACGGGGTGCCTTCCGGCGGTCGGGCGGGGGTCTGTGATTACCGATTCTAACGGGGTGGGCGTGGGACACCTCGCCGTACTCCTGTGGCATACTCGCCCCCATGCTCACGCAGACGACCTTCCTCTTTACCTATGGCAACCGGCCCACCGGCTGCCATGGTCGTGCTGCTTGAGCAACTGACAAGCGACTTCCCCAGGCGCCCCGGGCCGACAAGGTCCGGGGCGCCTGGTGTTTCTCCGGATCCGGTCGCTCCGGGGCACCGAACCCCTTCCGGCAAGGACAGACGAGGAGCCCCCATGAACGCGATCGACGTGACCGGTGCCCGTACCCACGAGGCCGCCGCGGTGATCACCGGTGCGCGGGAGCGCATCGACGCGCTCGACGACCGGATCATCGGTCTGATCCAGGAACGGATGGCCGTCTCCGCCGTCGTCCAGGAGGCCCGGATCGCGTCCGGCGGCCGCCGGGTGAACCTCTCCCGGGAGATGGAGATCCTCGGCCACTACAGCGCGGCACTCGGCAGGCCCGGCACGACCCTCGCCATGACGCTCCTGGAACTGTGCCGGGGTCGCATCTGAGTCGGGCGGATCTGAGTTCGGGGCCCTTCTCACCCGTACGGCGCGTGACCGGCCCGCGAACCGCTTCGTTGGTGGGGTGTCCGTGTCAGCCAGGGGCGGGCCCGAAAGAACCACGCGTGGCTTCGCTGGGGCGATGAGGCGTACGGAACGTGCCGTGCGCCGTGGGACCTCGCTCCAGTCAAGTGACCGGACGGCAGGGGACAGCAGCCCGGTCACCCAAGAGACGGCCGGCTCCGGGGACGCCCGGGGCCGACCGGCGGAAAATTGCAAAAATGCACAAGGGCTGGGTCAAACGGTTGCGGAGGCCGCGTACATCCAGCACGATGCGTAGAAGGCTCCCAAGGCTTTCGGAGCCCCCAAGTCCCAGTTCAGGCAACGGAATTGCTGTGTGCCGACCGTCCGCCAAAGGTCGAGACCTGTCGTACGCCCCGAGTCCGCCGGGGCGCCGACCCGGGGCACGGACGGTGGTACAGGGCGCAGAGACCAGCGGCGCAACCCCCCGGCGCCGCTCCCAGGCACCGACGCTGCCCTGACGTCGGTGCTGACGAAAGAAGGGCCCCGCGGCTCCGTCCCGCGGGGCCCTTCGCCTGCCCCCACAAACCTGCGTGCAGAAAACGCGGAAAACGCAGAAAACTAGGTCCGGCTGACCGTGCCGCAGGCCTCCTCCTTGCCGATGTCGCGGCTGCGGTCGTACGGGTCGACGGACGGGCCGGTCGGGGCGGCGCTCGCGGTCGGGGCCCGGGACGGGAACTGCGGGTGCAGATAGCCGTCGTTGATGTCGCAGGCCGAGTTGCCGGCGTCCTCGTCGTAGCGGAGGAGGGTCAGGCGGCCGGAGGTGACCTGGTACCGCGTGGGGTCGGGGAGTTCGGCGTCGATGATGCGGCGCACGATCGTGCGGGTGACCTCGGTGGAGCCGTCGGCGCGCACGACCGGGTAGACGAAGGTGTAGTCGGCGTGCACGGCCACGCCCTGGTACTTGCCCTTCGCGAAGGTGATCCGGCCGCGCACCTTGACGACCTTCCCGGCCTGCTTCACGTCCTTCGGGTCGAAGCGGCTGAAGAGGAAGAGCGGGTCGTGGGTCTTGCTGGGGCTGCGCAGCGAGGTCCTGAGGTCGTCGAGCACGTCGGGCTGCTTGGGGTCGAGCACCGAGAGGGCCGCATCGGGGTCGCCGCCGGCCACCACATCGGGGTTCAGGTTGGCGTCGACCAGCAGCTTCCTGGTCTGCTGGAGGGCCAGTTCGACGCGGTCCTTCGGGATCGCGCCGAGCGCGGTGGCCTTCGGCAGCACGATGCCGGCCGCGCCGTCGGCCCAGCGCAGCGCCGGGGAACCGGCGAACGGGTGGGCGAGCGTGGGGGTGTCGGGGTCGACCGCGGAGGGCGGGGCGGTCGGGGTGGTGGTCTCGTCGGGCAGCGGCGCGGTCGCGGTGTCCGTGCCGGCGGACGAGCCGAAGGGATCGCCGGGGATCAGGGACGGCCGCATCGCCACGACGGCCACGGCGATCGCCAGCGGAACGCCGATGACCGCCCAGGTCCTGCGGCGCCGGGCGGCCCGCCGGTGCGTCTCCTGCCAGGCGGGCCCGGTCCGCCATCCCTCGGGCTCCCCCTTCTGCCCCTTGAGCCGCTCGGTCACCTCACGGGCCCGGGCGGAGGGCTCCTTGGGTGCGGACTTGCGGATGTCCCGTTCGGTGTCCTGGAGGAACTGCTCCCACACCTCGTCGGATATGGAGGAGGACGACGGCTCGTCCCCCGACGATTCTTCGGACCGTCTGTCAGACATGACACTCTCTCGCTCGGCCGTTCGACGGGGGCGAGAATAACCTCGGAATCGGCTGTGTTCATGCCACCCCGCACCCCAACGGGGCGAGTGACTCACATCACATGGGGGTTCCGTGAATGCGGAGGCAACCATTCACAGGACTCACCGGTCACATCTGCGGAACCAGCGGTGACATCCATGTCGCGTACTCATGGACAAGGTCGCGCGGACCGTCGTACGGCGGCGGCCGCGCGCCGATCGAAGAGGGACCTGGGCTCGGAGGGGGGCACAGGTCCCTCTTCGGTGTCCGGCTACTTCTTCGGCGGTACGGCCGGAATCCCGAGGAACGGCAGCCGCAGCGCGCCGAAGGCCTCGGCCGGGACCGCCGGGTGGTGCGGCTCGACCGCCCGGAGGCGCTGGTACGGCTCGCCCTGCCGCGGCCGCGGGTCCGCCTCGCCCTTGTTGGGCCAGTACGACATCGCGCGCTCGGCCTGCGCCGTGATGGTGAGGGACGGGTTCACGCCCAGGTTCGCGGAGACGGCGGCGCCGTCCACGACCGAGATGCCCGGGTGGCCGTAGAGCCGGTGGTACGGGTCGATGACCCCGGTCTCGCGCGAGTCGCCGATGGGGCAGCCGCCGAGGAAGTGCGCGGTGAGCGGGGTGCCCATCAGCTCGCCGACGTTGCTGCCGGCGAAGCCGTTGATCTCCTCGGCGAGCACGGTGGCCGCCTCCGAAGCGGCCCTGATCTGCTTGGGGTTGGGGGCGCCGTGGCCCTGCCGGGCGGTGAGCAGGCCCTTGCCGACGCCGTCCGGTTTCAGGTACGTCGTCAGGGAGTTGTCCAGCGACTGCATCACCAGGCCGATGATGGTCCGCTCCGACCAGCGCCGGTTGGAGAGCGAGCGCAGCACCAGGAGGGGGTGGCGGGCCGCGTTCGCCAGCCAGCCGAGAACGCGGGAGGAGCCTTCCGCGTACGGCACCTGGAGGATCGACAGGCCGCCCATCGCGTTGGAGCCCTTGCCGTAGCGGACCGGCTCGATGTGCGTGTTCTCGTCCGGGTGGATGGACGAGGTGATCGCGACGCCCTGGGTGAAGTCGGCCTTCGGGGTGCCGTGGGCCTTGCGGTAGCGCCGGTCGTCGGTCTGGGCGCCGACCAGGGCCTCGGAGTTGGTGCGGGTGAGGTCGCCGAGGCGGTCGGAGAGGTACGGCAGCCGGCCGCCGGCCTTCATGCGGTGCAGGAGGGTCTGGGTGCCGTAGGTGCCGGCGGCGATCACGACCCGGCGGGCCTTGAAGGTCCGGCCCTCCGCCTTCCGGTCGTCGGTGGGGAGGGTGGCGATCGCGTAGCCGCCCCGGGAGTCGTCGGTGACGGAGACGACGGTGGTCATGGGGTGGACGACCGCGCCGGCCTGCTCGGCGAGGTGGAGGTAGTTCTCGTTGAGGGTGTTCTTCGCGCCGTGCCGGCAGCCCGTCATGCACTCGCCGCACTCGGTGCAGGCGTTGCGGGCGGGGCCCGCGCCGCCGAAGTAGGGGTCCGCGACCTGGTCGCCGGGCGCGGCCTTCGCCTCGCCGTCGGCGTCCTTGCCGTCGCCGAAGAAGACGCCGACCGGGGCGAGGTGGAAGGTGTCGCCGACGCCCATCCGCTCCGCCGCCGCCTTCAGGTGGACGTCGGACGGGGTCATCGTCGGGTTGAGCCGGACGCCGAGCATGCGCTGCGCCTGGTCGTAGTACGGCTTCAGCTCCTCCTGCCAGTCCGTGATGTCACGCCACTGGGGGTCGTCGAAGAAGGGCTTCGGCGGGACGTAGAGGGTGTTGGCGTAGTTGAGCGAGCCGCCGCCGACGCCCGCACCGGCCAGGACCATGACGTTGCCGAGGAGGTGGATGCGCTGGATGCCGTAGCAGCCGAGCTGCGGGGCCCAGAGGTAGTTCTTGATGTCCCAGGAGTTCTTGGGAAGGGTTTCGCGGGTGAAGCGGCGGCCGGCTTCCAGGACGCCTACGGTGTAGCCCTTTTCTGTCAGGCGCAGGGCGGTTACCGATCCGCCGAATCCTGATCCGACGACTATGACGTCGTAGTCGTAGGTGTCCTGGGGCACGATTTCTCCTCTTTGAGCCTACGTGCAGGTAGTTCGTGGTTGCTCGCGCAGTTCCTCCCCCAGCCTTCGGCCGGGGGTACCCCCAGCGCCCCCCGAAAGACGGGGCGCTTATCGGAGCCTCAGTGCCTTCATCACCCGGAGGCTGGTGCTCATGAAGGCGGCGTACTTCTCGTCGTCCATGCCGAGCGAGGGGGCCATCGGGAGCAGGCGCTGCTGGGCGACCGTCTGGGCCTCGGTGTACTTGAGGATGCCCTCCGAGCCGTGCCGGCGGCCCAGGCCCGAGTCCTTCATGCCGCCCATCGGGGACTGGACGCTGCCGTAGGCGGGGGCGTAGCCCTCGTTGACGTTCACGGTGCCGGTGCGCAGGCGGGCGGCGACCTCCCGCCCCCGGGCGCCGTTCTTCGTCCAGACGGAGGAGTTGAGGCCGTACGGCGTGCCGTTGGCGTGCTCGACGGCCTCGTCCTCCGTCTTGAAGCGGTAGATCGAGACGACCGGGCCGAAGGTCTCCTCCGTGCAGACGGCCATCGCCTCCTCGACGCCGTCGAGGATGGTGGGCTCGTAGAAGTAGGGGCCGATGTCCGGGCGGGCGGTGCCGCCGGCGACGACGGTCGCGCCCTTCTCGACGGCCTCGTCGACATGCCGGGTGACGGTCTCCAGCTGCCGTTCCCCGACCAGGGACCCCATGTCGGCGCCGTAGGCGAGGGACCTGCCGAGGCGCATGGCCTTGGTGCGGGCGGCGAAGCGCTCGACGAAGGCGTCGGCGATCGACTCGTGGACGTACAGCCGCTCTATGGAGATGCAGAGCTGGCCGGCGGAGGAGAAGCAGGCGCGGACCGCGCCGGCGGCCGCCTTCTCGATGTCGGCGTCGTCGAGGACCAGCATGGCGTTCTTGCCGCCGAGTTCGAGGGAGACGCCGACCAGGCGGGCGGCCGCGCCCTGGGCGACCTCGCGGCCGGTGCGGGTGGAGCCGGTGAAGGAGACGTAGTCGGCGTGCCGGACGACCTCGGGGCCGACGACCGGGCCCTCGCCGAGCACGACCTGGAAGACGTCGGCGGGCAGCCCCGCCTCGATGAGGATGTCGCGGGCCCACAGGGCGGTCAGGCAGGTCTCGGTGTCCGGCTTCATGACGACCGCGTTGCCCGCGGCGAAGGCGGGGAGCGCGTCGCCGACGGAGAGTTCGAGAGGGTAGTTCCAGGGGGCGATCTGGCCCACCACGCCCCGCGGGTGCCGGAGCTCGGTCACCTTGGTGAGGGTGGGCATGGCGCCCGCGTGCCGCTTGGGGCGGAGGTAGGCGGGGGCCTTGCGGCCGTAGTGCCGGGCCGCGACGGCGACGGCCTGCACCTCCTCGTGGGCGTGCAGGCGGGCCTTGCCGGTCTCCAGCTGGATGAGGTCGAGGACCTCGGCCTGGCGGGCCAGGACCAGGTCGTGGAAGCGGAGCAGGACGGCGGCACGCTGCCGTACCGGCACCTTCGCCCACACGGCCTGCGCGGCGCGGGCCGTGTCGAAGGCCTTGGCCACGTCCTCGGGGGTGGACTCGGGCAGGTCGGCCAGCTTCTCGCCGGTGAAGGGCGTGTGGTTGGCCGTACGTCCGGAGCCGACGACACCCTTGGTGAGCTGGGCGACCAGCTCGGGCGTGACCACGTCGGCGGCGGTTCGGGCCCCTGCGGGGGCGGGGGCGAGCGGGTTCGTGCCGGTGGGGGCCGGTGCGTTGGCCGGGGCCTGCGAGTCCGTCATGAGCCGCAGGGTATTCGGGAGCGAGGCCTTTGGGTACCCGTGGGTAACCCGGTTTCACCGACCGCACACACACCGCCAGTGATCACTGGCAGAGAATGTGCTGATCAGCGCCCTCGGGTGCCCTCGGGTGCGGACGATCAGCCGCGTTCCGGTTTCTTGGCGAGGAGCAGGCCGAGGGCGGCGAGCGGGGTGAGGCGGCGGGGTTCGGGGGCCTGGGGTGGCGCGGGGGCCAGGGCCGGGGGCGGTGCGGCGGCGGGTTCGGCCACCCACGGCGGAAGGGGCGCTCCGGCGGCCTCGGCGAGTGCCTCGGCGGCCTCCTGAGCCGTCGGCCGCGCTTCCGGTTCCGGGGCGAGGAGCTGGTCGAGAAGCGGTCCGAGGGGGCCCTGTGCGCCGTCGGTGGCGGCGCGGAGCAACGCACCCAGGGACCACAGATCGGAGGCGGGACCCGCCCCGCGCCCCGCACCGCACTCCGGGGCGTCGAAGGGGCCGCACCCCTGTCCCCCGCCGATACCGAAGTCGGTGACGACGACACGGTCGCCGTCCGCCGCGAGGAGGACGTTGGACGGCTTCAGGTCACGGTGGACGATGCCGACGCAGTGCGCGGCGTGCAGGGCACCGAGAACGGCGAGCCCGATCCGGGCGGCCTCGGCGGTCGGCAGCGGCCCCCGGGCGGCGAGGGCGGAGTGCAGCGCCTCCCCGTCCACCAACTCCATGACGACCCACGGGAGTTCGTCATCCAGGAGTACGTCGTGAATGGCGACGGCGGCGGGGTGGACGACGCGGGCGGCGGCCCGGGCCTCGTGCAGCAGGCGGTGGGCGGTGCGCTGCCGTTCCTCGTCGTCCGGCTCACCGGCCAGGCGCGGCTCCTTGACGGCGACGTCCCGTCCGTCCTGCTCGTCCCGGGCCCGCCACACGGTCCCGGCCGGCCCGGAGCCGATGCGCTCGGCAAGCCGGTAACGCCCACCGATCAGCCGTCCCTCGACCGGCTGTTCGCCGTCTTCGCTCATGCCACATGAGTACCTTGCGCACCATGCCGTTGTCGAAGCGGCACGGTCAGCGGGCCGTGGCGTCCTGCCCCTCCCCTGTGCAGGGAGCGGGAGACGGCCGAAGCCCCCGTGCGACACGGGGGCTTCGGTTTCCTGGGGAGTGCCACGCCGCACTCGGCTCGCGTGCCTACGAATACAGCTCCAGCCATTCCCAGTCGCCCGGGCACGTACGCAGCTCGCGGAGGCAGTACTTCAGGCAGTTGTGCAGAGAAACCGGCTGCACACGGCAACTACGCAGAGCGTGACCATCTTTGCCTTATGCACTGCAACGAACGAGAAGAGACCTCCAGGTGCCGAACAGGGGCAAAAGGAGCGCCCCGCACACCTCAAGCCGGGCCCACCGACTGGCACTTCACCGAACATCCACATGACAACTCCGCGATGGTCGCGATACGTTCATTACCAGAGGGGGTTTCGTGTCCGCAAATCATCGGGACTCCCTTTACCGAAAACCCCCGCCACGGCCCGCCGAGCCAATTGAATTCACCGACCCCGGCAGGGTCGGCGGTAATAGCCGAACCCACCCCTTCCCGGTTATGGAATATCGGCAAGGCCGGTAGCATTCGGGGAATGCCGGAAATCAGGACCGGCGTCTTCGCCCCGTCCGGAACACCGGGCCGACGCATGCCGACGACGGGTCTGCCCGCGCGGCTCGGCCCCCGTCCGTCAGCCCGCGGTGAACGTGTCGACGGCGACATCGAAGTACTCGCGCGCCTCCTGCACCTTCCCGACCGGCGCCGACACCCACACGTCGTACAGCCGTCCGCCCTCCTCCCAGCAGAGGTCGTAGGTGTGCCGCGGGCCCTCCGTCGCGCTGAAGCCCTTCCAGGTGAACTCCCAGAACGCGGCGGGGTGTCCGGAATGGGTGGTGTCGGTGACCCGGCCGTCGTGGTAGCCGGGGTTCGTGCTCGGCCCCTCGGCCGCCGCACGCCGCATCACCCCTCCCGGTCCGCCGGTCTGCGTCTCGGAGACCTTGATGCCGAGCCGGAAGGTCTGCCCCGGCGACAGGTAGAAGACGCGCTCGCCCTGCGGGTCGCGGGTGAAGCCCTCCGGTACGGCGAGGGAGAAGCCGGCCGGGTCCTGCGCGAGGCGGTAGCCGGAGGGTGCGGTGCGGGAGTGGGAGGTGGGGGGCGGCGAAGCGGTCGAGGAGGGGGGCGGGGTGGTGGCCGTGGCCGAGGGGGTCGCCTGGTGCGACGCGGAGACGGCCGTCGTGCCCCCGGGGGCCGGGGTGGTGCCGCGTCCGTCCCCGTGGAACAGCAGCGTGGCCGCCGACACGCCCGCCCCGGCCATCGCGGCGACCAGCAGCGCGGCGACCAGCACCCCGCGGGTGGAGGGCCGGGGCGGCACGGCGGGCTCCGGAGGCGGCGGCCACGGAACGTCCCGCTGGGTCGGCGTGTACGACGCGGCACCCGCGCCCTGCACGGCACCGTCGGCGCCCGTCACGGCCCCCGTCTCCAGGAACCCGCGCAGCATCAGCTCGGCCTCCGCCGCGCCCAGCCGCCGCTCGGGATCCCGCTCCAGCAGCCCCCGTACGACCGGCAGCAGCGGCTCGGCCTGGGCCGGTGGCCGGATCTCGTCGGAGACCACGGCGTGCAGGATCCCGCCGAGCGAGTCGCGCCGGAACGGCGACTCGCCGCTGAGCGCCGCGCACAGCAGCGCCCCCAGCGACCACAGGTCGGCCGCCGGGCCGGAGCGGCCGCCGGACATCCGCTCGGGCGCGGTGTACTCGGGCGAGCCGACGAAGGAACCGGTCTCGGTGAGCGTGGTGGCGCCCGCGACCTGGGCGATGCCGAAGTCGGTGAGCACGACACGCCCGGTGGCGGCCTCGACGAGCACGTTCGCCGGCTTGATGTCCCGGTGCAGCACCCCGGCCCCGTGCGCCGCCCGCACCGCGCTCAGCAGGGCGATCCCGATCCGCGCGGCCTCGCCGACGTCCACCGGCCCGCTCCGCGAGATCCGGTCGGCGAGCGAACCGCCCTCGATCAACTCCATGACGATGTACGGCCGTCCGCCGTCCTCCACCACGTCGTGCACGACGATGATGTGCGGGTGGTGCAACTGGGCGACGGCCTGCGCCTCACGCAGGGTGCGTTCGCGGCGCAGCCGGGCGTCGTCGTCCGAGAGGGAGTCGTCGACGGTGAGCTCCTTGACGGCGACCTGCCGCCCCAGTAACTGGTCGGCCGCGCGCCACACGACACCCATTCCGCCCCGCCCGAGCCGCGCCTGAAGGCGATAACGCCCCGCGATCAGACGGACGGCGTCCCCGTCGGTCCCCATGGCCCCATGATGCCGCACCGGACCCGAACCTTCCGGACGGTGACAAGCCAAGACGCCTGAGCGCAGCGCCGCGCCCCGGGGCTCGCCGGGGCGCGCAGCCGCGTCACCCGGACGACCCCGGCTCCTGCCAGCTCTGCAGCACCCACTTGAACTGCTGGGCGGCCGTCGCCCAGTCCTTCGCCGGCGACGACATGTAGATCGCGTACTCGACGCCCGCCCGTGAGTAGTACGTCTCCTCGATCGCCCGCCGCGGCCCGGCCACGTTCGCGCCGTCCTTCGCCAGCGCCGTCCAGGTGTACTCCCACAGCGCCCCGTCCCGGTCCCGGTACAGGTTCTGCTTCATGGTCACACGCTTGTAGTCGACCAGCTTCTGCAACTGCTGCTCCAGGTCCTGCTGGTGCGCGAGTGCGTTGGAGAAGTCCGGCGAGCTGTCGATGGCGATGCGCACGAAGTGCTTGCCGCCGTCGGGCGTGTAGTCGACCTGCTTGAGGTCGCCGTCGATGCCGAAGACCTTGCGCTTCCAGCTCTTGGGCAGGGAGAGACCGAAGCCGAGCGGGTCGTGCACGGCCTGCCAGTCGGTGGGGACGGCGCCGTCCGGGGCCGTGGTCGCGCCGTCCGAGGAGGACGGGCCGGAGGTGGCCGGCGAGGCCACGCTGCCGCTGCCGTCCTGCTGCCCGGAGTCCCACTTCTGCAGGGCCACGGCCGCACCACCGCCGAGCAGCGCGGCCACGGCGACGACGAACGCGAGCGTCCGCAGCCGGCGCCGCCCGGGCCGGACGGAGACGGGCGCGGACTGCGGACCGACGGTTGTCGCGCTCAGGGAACCACCGGAGGGGCGCTGCCCCTCGTAAGAACCGCCGGCGGAACCGCCGTAAGAACTCCCGTAGGAGTTGCTGCCGTACGCGTTGCCGCCGTGCGGGCCTTCGTGCGCCGCGCCCTCCTGGAAACCCTCGTACGCGCCGCCGGAGTTCAGCCGCGTCCTCCCGCCGCTGCCGCCGCTGATCTGCGACTGCGTCGGCACATACGCCTGTGCCCCGCTCGGCCGCCGTCCCTCCGCCGCCTCGGCGAGCATCTGCTCGACCTCTTCGGGGCTCGGCCGCTCGGCCGGCTCCTTGCGCAGCAGGGCCGTGATGACCGGCCCCAGCGGGCCCGCGCTGGGCGGCTCGCCGGCCTCGTCCTCGACGACCGCCTGCATGGTGGTCAGCGGCGAGGTGCGGCGGAACGGCGAGCGCCCCTCCACCGCCGTGTACAGGGTCGCGCCCAGCGCCCACAGGTCGGAGGACGGCCCCGGGTCGTGCCCGCGCACGCGCTCCGGCGCGAGGTAGTCGACGGATCCGACCACTTCCCCGGTACGGGTGATCGTCGTGTCGCCCTCGATCTGGGCGATGCCGAAGTCGGTGAGGAGAACCCGGCCGTCCCGGCCGATCAGCACGTTGCCCGGCTTGACGTCCCGGTGCAGCACCCCGGCGCTGTGCGCGGCGCGCAGCGCGCGCAGCACCCACAGCCCGATCCGCGCGGCCTCCCGCGACTCGATGCGCCCCTGCTCCTTGACCGCGTCGGCCAGGGAGTGGCCCTCGACCAGCTCCATGACGATCCACGGGCGGCCGTCGTGCTCGAGTACGTCGTGGACGGTGACGACGGCGGAGTGGTTGATGCGCGCCGCGGCCCGGGCCTCCGCCCGGGTGCGGGCCAACAGGATGGCCTGGTCACCCTCGGAGACGTAGAGCGCGGCCGTCAACTCCTTGATGGCGACCGCCCGGTGCAGCACTTCGTCATGGGCGCGCCACACCCGGCCCATGCCGCCGCTGCCGATGATGTCGGCCAGCCGGTAGCGGCCCGCGATGAGCAGGCCCTGCATCTGATTCACGTTGCCCCGCAATGCTCTTGTCAGGGTCAGACTAAGGACCGCCCCTCGGTCAGGGAACAAGTGGGGTCCCACGGAGACAGCACTGTGACGGTTCTCGCTTTCGTCACCGGATGTGAACGAAATCCCCGCACCGGGACGGGAACCAACCGCCCCGGGGGCGCGTTGACTTCCACCCGGCCCGCCTACTTGTACGTCTGCGGCTACGTCTGCGTCTCAGCCCGTGTACTTGTACGTCGCCGACGCCTGCTCGTACAGCGTGGTCACCTCGTCCCGGTCGGCCTCGGGGCCGCGCACCTGCACGATGTGATATCTCCCGTTGATCAGGAAGACCATGTTGCGCACGAACAGGTCGCCCTCCTGGCTGTCCGTCCAGGTGAACTGCCCCTCGGCCGACACCTGCTGACCCACCGTGATGGTCCGCAGCCCGCCGGCGGTGGCCCAGCTGGAGTCCCGGTACGGCTGCAGCTCCGGTTCCTTGTCCCGCTGGTACGTCATCGGGTCGCTGCCGTAGGTCGCCGCGCTGTCCCGCCCGGCCACGACGATCAGCTCGAACTTCCCGTGCGAGTAGATCACCTGGCCGCTGCTGTTCTTCGGGGAACGGCTCCAGCCCTCGGCGACGGCGACCCGGAAGCCGTTCGGGTCGTCGCGCAGGGTGAACCCGTCGGCGACGGTGGAGCCGCCGGTCGAACCGGCGGTGGTCTGCGTCTCGGTGGACGGGGTCGACGTGGGAGTCGGCGTCGGTGTCGGAGTGGGCGTCTGGTTCCGGCTCGGTGCGGGACTCGCCTCGCCCGCCGCGCCCGTCCGGTCGCCGGTCGCCGCGCCGCCCTCGTCCCCGGTGTCCTTCTTCGGCAGGAACAGCATGGCGTAGGCGACCGCCGCGGCCAGCAGGAGCAGGACCAGCAGGAGCAGCGTACGGCCCAGCTTGCGCGGGGACCCGGCCTCCTGCCGGGCCCGCTTGTGCCGGCCGTGCGGTGCCGGGAGCCCTGCCTTGCGCCTGCGCACCAGCTCACCGCGGCGCCGGACGATCGGCAGCCGCCTGGGGTCGGCGGGCGGGGCGGCGACGACATGCGTACCGGCGTCCGGCTCGGGCGCGGACCGCACCAGCGAGCGCAGCCAGCCGCGCAGCTCCTCGAAGTCCAGCCGCTCGGTGGGGTCCTGACGCAGCAACGACTCCACGACCGGCCTGAGCGACCCGCACTCCTCCGCGAAGGCGGGCGGCTCCGAGCACACCAGCTGCACCAGCTCGGCCGTCGACTCCTCCGGATACGGCGCGTGCCCCTGCACCGACCGGAACAGCAGCGCCCCGAGCGCCCACAGGTCGGTGGCCGGGCCGATGGGCGCCGCCAGCTGCCAGTTCTCGTGCACGGGAACGGCCTGCTCCGGCGCCCAGCGCTCGGTCACCGGCCCCACGACGGTCATCCGCACCTGCCGCGCCCGCTCGGCGGCCAGCGCGGTGGCGGGCCCCCGCCGCCCGGGGACGGCGGCGCCGGGCTCGCCCCAGCGGGCGGCGGCGGGTCCGGCGCCCTGCGCGGGCACGACGGCGTGCGGCTGCCCCTGGACACCGGGGAGTTCGGCGCCGGCCCTGGGCATGCCCGCGCCGGGACCGGTCGGGGGTGTGCTCGCGCCGGGTCCGGCGGGCGGGAGCGCGGTGCGGTCCTGGCCCGGGACCACCGCCGGGGGCGTGCCGGGGCGGGGTGCGGCGCCGTGCCAGGCCGACGGCGCGCCGCGCACCCCGTACGGGTCCGCGATCCGGCCGGGCGGCATGCCACCGGCGGCCCGCTGCTCCCCGCCCGGCACCTGCGCCTGCCCGTTCGCGTACGGCGGTTGCGCCACGCCGTTGGCCTGCCCCGCGGGGTACGGCGGTTGCGCCATGCCGTTGGCATACGGCTGCTGGGCCGCCCCGCTGGCGGGTCCGGGGCCGTACGGCGGCTGCGGCGCGGGCGCCGCGGTGTCCCCCTCGGCCGGCGGCCGGGCGCCGGGCAGCGCGGCCCGCCCGTTCTGCTGGGCCTCCTGGACCCGGGCGGCGGCCCTGGCTCCCGCCCGGTACGCGGCGATCGCCCCGGCCCGGGCGGCCCGGACGTCCGAACCGGTCTCCAGCGCCCGCCGCTCCACGGCACCCGTACCGGCACCGCCCGGACCGGCACCGCCCGGGCCGTCGTCAGGACCGGCCCCCGGCAGCCCGCCGGCGGCCCGCGCCTGGATCGCGGCACGCCGAGCGGCCTCGGGATCGGTCTCCGGCGCGGCGGGCGCCTGCTGCGCACCGCCCGTACCACCGCCTGTACCACCGGACGCACCACCGACGCTCCCGATGCCCCCGACGGCGACGACACCCGAGCCGACGGAACCGCCCGAAACGCCTGAACCGCCCGAAACGTTCGGACCCGGCGAGCCGGGCGGGCCGCCGGGTGTGGCGGAACCTTCCGCCTCCCCGACCCGCCGACGGCCGCCGGTCTCCGCGCCGCCCTCGCCGCCCTCACCGTCCTGCGCCGGCACCGGGTCGTACCCGCACAGCGCCTCCTCCGCCGCCCCGACCGCGAGGCCGGTCAGCATCACCCGGCCGTCGTCGCAGACGAGGACCGTGCGGGCGGTGATGTTGCGGTGCACCCAGCCGTGGGCATGCAGCACCCGCAGCGCCATCAGCACGTCGGAGGCGACCTCGGCCGCCCGGTACGGGCTCAGCGGCTGCTCCGCGAGCACCGCGGCCAGCGACCGCGCGGCGACCGACTCGCTGACGATCCACAGCGAACCGCCCTCGGCGAACACGTCGAAGACCTGGTCGAGCCGGGGATGGTCGGGGATCCGGGCGGCGGCCTGCGCGGCCTCGACGGCGCGCCGCACCACCGGGTCGCTGGGCCGGCGTGTCGCGGTGCGCGCCGCCGTCGGCCGGCGCGCGCCACGGTCACGCGCAGTGAAACCCGCCGGCAACCCCTCGGCGTCCAGCACCTCCGCCTCGACGACCTCCGGCAACGGCACCTGGCGGACGAACACTTCCTGCCCGCTGTAGGTGTCGAAGGCCCGGGTCTCGGTGTGTTCGTACTCGTCGGAGGGGGGCAGCGGCAGGCGGTAGCGGTCGGCGAGCACCCGACCCGCGTAGTCGTCCACGTTGCCTCCCCCGGCCGCCCGGTTGGTCAAATCCGTTCGTTTCGCGGCCCGTTCTGTATGCATACCTGGATGCGTACGGTCCGCAACCACTCACGATACGTGCCGGAGGCAAGTCTCATTGTGGGGATGCGAATTTGTCACTTGGGCTCGAAGGACGCCGTCAGCGTCTTCCAGGTGTCCTTGCGCAGCTCACTGCTCCAGTCGTCGGCCTTCGCGGTGTACATCAGCGCGTACCCCTGCTGGGAGCTGACCACGAACCCCCGGTCGATGGTCCGGTACTCGGTGCCACCGTCCACGTAGGTGAACTCCCAGTCGGCCGTGTTCCAGTCGCGGTAGTCCACCTCGGCTATGCGGATCTTCTGGTACTGGGAGCGCACCATGTAACGCTCCTGGTTCTCCCAGTCCGCCACCGGGTCGTCCTTGGGCGTGCTGGTCCAGGCGATCAGCAGCTTCTGCCCGTCGGGCCCGGTGAACCGGTCCCCGGCGGAACTGCTGGTCTGGAACTTCCAGCCCTTGGGCAGCCCGATCGAGTACCCCTGGTCGCCCTTGTACGTCCGCACCACCGGCGCGCTGCCACTGTCGCTCCCGCTGCCACTGGAGTTCGACCCCGAGGACGCGTCGTCGCCGGACGTGTCCGAGTCGTCGCTCCCGGAGGCATCGGCCGCCGACGTGTCCCCGTCCGTCCGCGTGCCGCCGCTCGTGTCCTGCTTGGTGGAGTCCCCGGAACCGGACTTCGAACCGGAACCGGAACCGGTGCTCGCGCTCGCCCCCGCGCTGGCCACCGCCTTGGAACCGCCGCTCTTGCCGTTCCCCTTGCTGTCCCCGTCGTCGCCGTTCAGCACGATGGCGAGCACGGTACCGAGCACCGCGAGCACCACCACCACGGCGATGACCACCAGGGTGCGCTTCGGCACCACGTCGGTGAGCGGTGCCTTGGGCACGGGCCGGGGCGCCAGGTCCAGATCCGGCGGCGGCATGACGGGCCACCCCGAACTCGCCTTGCCCGCTGCGGGCTTGCTCCCCGCCGGGGCGGTGGCGGCGCCTGACCCACCACCGGCGGCCGGACGCGCACCCCCGACCGGCCCCGAGGGCGAACCGGTCACGACCGGAGCGGCGGGTGCCGCGGCCTTGCCCGCCTCGGCACCCGTGCCGGTGGTCTTCGTCCGGGTCGCGGCCGCGGCACCCGCCGCCCCCGCGGCCTTCCGCACCGACCGCAGCGCTCCGCGCAGCTTCTCCCCGGCCTCCTCGCCCCGCTTGGTCCCGGCGCCCTTCTCCTCCTGCGGCGCGTCGGGCTGCGGAGGCAGCTGTACGACCCGGGTGGCGTCCGCGGGGACCTCCTCCGGCGCGTTGATGACCGCGTTGAGCATCGCCCGCGCGCCCGCGTCGTCCAGCCGCTTGGCCGGATCCTTCGTGAGCAGCCCGTAGATGACGTCCTTCAGCGGTCCCGCGTTCTTGGGCTCCTCCAGCTGCTCGGTCATCACCGCCGTCAGGGTGGCGATCGCCGACCCCTTGTCGTACGGCGGTGCGCCCTCGACCGCCGCGTACAGCAGGCCGCCGAGCGACCACAGGTCGGCCGCCGGGCCGGGCTTGTGGCCACGGGCCCGCTCCGGGGAGATGTAGGAGGGGGCGCCGACGAGCATTCCCGTGGAGGTGATGGACGGGTCGCCCTCGACCTGGGCGATGCCGAAGTCGGTGAGCACGACCCGGCCGTCGCTCTCGGAGATCAGCACGTTGGACGGCTTCACGTCCCGGTGCAGGATGCCCTCGCGGTGCGCCGACCGCAGCACGTCCAGGATCGCCAGCCCGACCTCGGCCGCCCGCTTCGGCTCCAGCAGGCCGTCCTCCCGGATGACCTCGGCCAGCGACTTGCCCTCGACCAGCTCCATCACGATCCAGGGCCGGTCGTCCTCCTCGACCACGTCGAAGACCGTCACCGCGCTGTTGTTGCGGATCCGGGCGATCGCCTTGGCCTCGCGCAGGGTGCGCGTGATCAGGCGCCGCTTCTCCTCCTCGTCGATGTTCGACGGGAACCGCAGCTCCTTGACGGCCACCGTCCGGCCGAGGGTCTCGTCCTCGGCGCGCCACACCGTGCCCATGCCGCCGCGGCCGAGCACTCCTCCCAGCCGGTACCGCCCGGCGAGAAGACGCTCACTGTTGTCCTGACGAGTCTCCTGACGAGAAGTCCCCGCCCGCTCCGCCTCCGACATGCGTCCCCTCATGCAACCCGCCCTGACAGAGCCTCCATTGTCCCTCACCCGACAAGTGCCCAACGCCCAGGGGCCCCCTGACCGCACATCGGGGCCGGCCGATCGGAACCCCCCGTGACGAGGGCGTCACACGGGCGGGATGATGGGCCCCGAGAAGGGAGGAACCCGGATGCCGTCGCTTCGGACACTGGTGGCCATACCGGTCTCTCTTGCCCTGCTTTTCGCCCCGTTGATGGCCGGTTCCGCCTCCTCGGCGGAGACCACGGACCCCCTCCTGTCACAGTTCGTCGCCAAAGGCGGAGCACCCGCCGCCGCGCTCCTGGACCGCGACGGCGACGACGTCCACTATGCGGCCGCCGGCCGGGGCATCGCCCGTGCCGACCACTTCCGCGCCGGCAGCATCACGAAGACCTTCATCGCCACCGTCGTCCTGCAACTGGCCGCGGAACACCGTCTCTCCCTGTCCGACAGCGTGGAGCGGTATCTGCCGGGACTGCTGCGCGGACACGGCGTCAACGGGCGGAGGATCACCCTGCGGGCCCTGCTCAGCCACACCAGCGGGCTCGCCGACTTCACCACGGTCACCCGGGGGGCCGTCCCCCTGACCCCGCTTCAGGCCGTACGCATCTCACTCGCCCTCCCGTCGACCCGGCTGGGTCACTACGCGTACTCCAGCACCGACTACGTCGTGCTCGGCATGGTCATCCGTCAGGTCACCGGTCACTCGTACGCCACCGAGGTCCGGCGCCGCATCATCACCCCTCTCCGTCTCACGGGCACGTCCTTCCCCGGTGCCCGCACCACACTGCCCTCCCCGCACGGCCGCGCCTACGCGACCGACGGCTCCGACGTCACCGAGCTCGACCCGCGCGTGGCCGGCGCGGCGGGTGAGCTGGTGACCACGCTCGACGACCTGGACCGCTTCTACGCGGCGCTGCTGGACGGCGAGCTGCTGCCCCCGCGCCGGCTGCGCGAGATGCTCGACACCCGTGCCGCACATGGCGCGTACGGCCTGGGGATCTTTCCTGTGAAGCTGCCGTGCGGGACCACGGTGTGGGGGCACAACGGCCGGATCGCGGGCAGCTATGTGCGGAGCGCTGCCTCGATCGGCGGCCGGCATGTCCTCACCTTCCGTGTGAACACGACGGCGATCGCAGACCCGGACCTCGAATCCGCACTGCTCGCGGCCGAGTTCTGCCCTCGCAATGGGTAGAACGGGCGGGTGCCGAGGAGAGATCCCGACGCCCGGTCGCTCGATCGGGTGATGTTGGACGGTCCGGTGGCGCGGGTGACACGGGGTGGCACGGGTGGCGCGGGTGGTCCGGCACCGCGGAGACCGCCGGAGACCGCCCGCCATCGTGGCTCGGCGTCGTCGCGGCGGAGAAGGATTTCCCGGCACCCGGTACCACCCACCCGGCACCACCCACTCGGCACCACACCCCACACAGGCCGGCCCCGGCTCGCACCAAAGCCCCCCGCCCGGCGAAAAATTACCGCGGCACGATGTCCGGGGCTCCCAGCCTTGCCGCGTCCGCTGTCTGGTCGTCCGGCTGGAGTTGGGATTCGCGTTCCGCCTCCACGCGCTTCTCGTAGTGCTCGACCTCGCGCTCGATCCGGTCCTTGTCCCAGCCGAGGACGGGTGCCATCAGTTCGGCGGCCTCGCGGGCACTACGGGTACCGCGGTCGAAGGTCTCGATGGAGATGCGGGTGCGGCGGGTCAGGACGTCGTCGAGGTGGCGGGCGCCCTCGTGGGAGGCGGCATAGACGACCTCGGCGCGCAGGTAGTCGTCGGCGGCCGACAGGGGCTCGGCCAGGCCGGGGTCGGCGGCGATGAGGTCGAGGACCTCCTCCGCCATCGAGCCGTACCGGTTGAGCAAGTGCTCGACACGGACCACGTGCAGGCCGGTGCGGGCGGCGATCCTGGCCCGGGCGTTCCACATCGCCCGGTAGCCCTCTGCGCCGAGCAGCGGGATGTCCTCGGTGACGCACTCCGCGACCCGCATGTCGAGCCCGTGCACCGCCTCGTCGACGGCGTCCTTGGCCATCACCCGGTACGTCGTGTACTTGCCGCCCGCGACGACCACGAGCCCCGGCACCGGATGGGCGACCGTGTGCTCGCGCGACAGCTTGCTGGTGGCGTCGGACTCGCCGGCCAGCAGCGGACGCAGGCCGGCGTAGACGCCCTGCACGTCGTCGCGCGACAGTGGCACCGCGAGCACCGAGTTGACGTGGTTGAGGAGGTAGTCGATGTCGGCGCTGGAGGCGGCCGGGTGGGCCTTGTCCAGATCCCAGTCGGTGTCGGTCGTACCGATGATCCAGTGCCGGCCCCAGGGGATGACGAACAGGACCGACTTCTCGGTGCGCAGGATCAGGCCGGTCGTGGAGTGGATGCGGTCCTTGGGGACGACCAGGTGGATGCCCTTGGAGGCGCGGACGTGGAACTGGCCGCGCTCGCCGACCATCGCCTGCGTGTCGTCGGTCCACACACCGGTCGCGTTGACGACCTGCTGGGCGTGGATCTCGTACTCCCCGCCGCCCTCCACGTCCTGCACCCGGGCCCCGACGACCCGCTCGCCCTCGCGCAGGAACCCGGTCACGCGCGCACGGTTGGCCGCTTTCGCGCCGTACGACACCGCCGTGCGCACCAGGGTCGCCACATAGCGGGCGTCGTCCATCTGGGCGTCGTAGTACTGGATGGCGCCGACCAGGGCGTCCTTGCGCAGGGCGGGCGCGATCCGCAGGGCGTGACGGCGGGTCAGGTGACGGTGGATGGGCAGGCCCCGGCCGTGTCCGCTGGCCATGGACATCGCGTCGTAGAGCGCGACGCCCGAGCCGGCGTACAGGCGTTCCCAGCCCTGGTGCTGGAGCGGGTAGAGGAAGGGCACCGGCTTGACCAGGTGCGGGGCGAGGCGCTCCAGGAGGAGACCGCGCTCCTTGAGGGCCTCGCGGACCAGGGCGAAGTCGAGCATCTCCAGATAGCGCAGACCGCCGTGGATCAGCTTGCTGGACCTGCTGGAGGTGCCGGAGGCCCAGTCGCGGGCCTCGACGATGGCGGTGTTCAGGCCCCGGGTGACCGCGTCCAGCGCGGTACCCGCGCCGACCACTCCACCGCCCACCACCAGCACGTCCAGCTCGCGCTCGGCCATGGCCGCCAGGGACTCCGCACGCTGCTCCGGCCCCAGTGTCGCTGTCCTCACCGCTGCCTCCCGCTCTGCCGCCATGCGGCCATCGCTCGCCATCGGTCCATCGCTCGCCATCGGCCTTCGCCGGCCGCGGGTCACCGGTCGCCATCGGTCGTCGATCGCGGTGGGCCGTCGGACAGCCGCAGCCATCCATCGCCGTCGGTCACCGGCACCCGCCGGTCACTGATACCCGTCGGTCACTGATACCCGTCGGTCGTAGGTCGATGTCGGTCACTGGTCGTCGTCGGCCGTCGGTCGTCGATCGCGTCATCGACTGCGTCACTGACTGAGTCGTCGATTGCCTCGTCGATCGCGTCGTCCGCCGTCGAACACGTCGTCGGTCATCGGTCGCGTCGGCCGCACCCCCGGCGGGCGTGGCCCCTGCCCAAATTCTGACCGGCTTGCCCGACTTCAGCCACCACTCACCCCCAGCCTGTGGACAACGGTCACCGAACCCACGGAAGACACATGAACACAATCCCGCATAACGGTCATATTTACTCCTAGTCTGACCGTGCGCCTCGCTCATCCTGTCCACAGGGCTTGCGCACCTGTCCCGCTTCGGTTACTGGGAAGGACGGCCCACGCCATGCCCGCAGACCTCGCCGTCATCGGACTCGGTCCCTACGGCCTGCCCCTCGCCCAGGCCGCCGTGGCCGCCGGCGTCTCCACGATCGGCTACGTCACCGGCCCCGAGGCGGGCTCGCTGAGCCCCGCCGAGCTGCGCCGGATGCTCGCGAAGGGCTTCCGGGTGGCCGAGGACCCGGCGCAGCTGGGGCGGGTGCGTACCGCCGTGATCTGCGCGCCGACCCCGCGCGGCGCCGACGGCGGGCTCGATCTGAGCCAGGTGGAGGCCGCCGCGGGCACGCTGGCCGAGCGGCTGCGTGCGCACACGACGGTGATCCTGGAGTCCCCGGTCCATCCGGGGACGACGGAGGACTTCCTGCGGCCCCTGCTGGAGAAGGGCTCGGGTCTGCGCGCGGGCCGCGACTTCCACCTCGCCTATTCGCCCAGCCGGGTGAATCCCGGCAACCGGGACTTCACGCCGGCCAACACCCCGAAGGTCATCGGCGGCCTCACGCCCGCGTGCACGGAGTCGGCCGCCACGTTCTACGGCCGGCTCACCGACAAGGTGGTACGCGCGCGTGGCCCGCGCGAGGCCGAGACCGTGCAGCTCCTGGAGACCAACTTCCGGCACGTCAACATCGCCCTCGTCAACGAGATGGCCGTCCTCTGCCACGACCTGGGCGTCGACCTGTGGGACGTCATCCGCTGCGCGGAGACCAAGCCGTTCGGCTTCCAGGCCTTCCGCCCCGGCCCCGGTGTCGGCGGCCACGGCGTCGCCCAGGACCTGTCCGCACGCGCGAGCCGCGGCCTGCGCATGGTGGAACTGGCCCAGCAGGTCAACAGCCGGATGCCGGGGTACGTCGTGCAGCGCGCCGCCGCCCTCCTCAACGAGCACGGGAAGTCGGCGCGCGGCGCGCGCGTGCTGCTGCTCGGGGTCACCTACAAGGCCGACCTCGCCGACCAGCAGAACAGCCCCGCCCAGGAGATCGCGACGCGCTTCATGGAGCTGGGCGCCTCGGTCAGCTACCACGACCCGCACATCGCGTCCTGGAGCGTCCTGGACCGCCCGGTGCCGCGCGCGGACTCCCTCTACGAGGCCGCCGCCGACGCCGACCTGACGATCCTGGTCCAGCAGCACCGCACGTACGACCTGCAGGGCCTGTCGGTGAAGGCCCAGTTGCTGCTGGACACGCGCGGGGCGACCCCGACGGGGGCGGCGCACCGGCTCTGAGCGGGCCCGGTGCCCGCAGCAGGCGGCTCACCGACCGGCGCACGGGGGTGAAGGGGGGCGCGTGGGTGGCTGGGGCTCGTGAGCTGGTGGCGGATGGGGCGGGGCGCGGCTGAGTGTCCACCCCTAGTCTCCTTGGGGGTGGCCGCTCATCGCCCGTAAATCCGCAAGATCCACCTCCACCGGCACTTCACGATCCACAGACGGATCCGGTCCCAGCGGGTGGGCTTGCGGTGGCGTCCCACGGACGCCCCCTTCCACGATGCCGCCCAGTTGCCCGGTGGACGGTCCGCACGCCCCTCCCCCTCAACACGCGCCCCCACCAGCACACTTGGGCATGCGAAAGGGCCGGTCACCCACCCCGGGTGACCGGCCCTCCGTCCGCCGTACGGCGGCTGCCGCTTACCGCTTGTGCTGCGAGTCCGCCACCGTCACCTCGACGCGCTGGAACTCCTTCAGCTCGCTGTAGCCGGTGGTGGCCATGGCGCGGCGCAGGGCGCCGAAGAGGTTCATCGAGCCGTCGGGGGTGTGGGACGGGCCGGTGAGGATCTCCTCAAGGGTGCCGACCGTGCCGAGGTCGACCTTCTTGCCGCGCGGGAGCTCCTCGTTGACGGCCTCCATGCCCCAGTGGTGGCCCTTGCCGGGACCGTCGGTCGCGCGGGCCAGCGGGGAGCCCATCATCACCGAGTCGGCGCCGCAGGCGATCGCCTTGGGGAGGTCGCCGGACCAGCCGACACCGCCGTCGGCGATGACGTGGACGTAGCGGCCGCCGGACTCGTCCATGTAGTCGCGGCGGGCGGCGGCCACGTCGGCGACGGCCGTGGCCATCGGGACCTGGATGCCGAGCACGTTGCGCGTGGTGTGGGCGGCGCCGCCGCCGAAGCCGACCAGGACACCGGCCGCGCCCGTGCGCATCAGGTGCAGGGCCGCCGTGTACGTGGCGCAGCCGCCGACGATCACCGGGACGTCCAGCTCGTAGATGAACTGCTTCAGGTTCAGCGGCTCGTGCGAGGACGAGACGTGCTCCGCGGAGACCGTCGTACCGCGGATGACGAAGATGTCGACGCCCGCGTCCACGACCGCCTTGGAGAACTGCGCGGTGCGCTGCGGGGAGAGCGCGGCCGCCGTGACCACGCCGGAGTCGCGCACCTCCTTGATGCGCGCGCCGATCAGCTCCTCCTTGATGGGAGCCGCGTAGATCTCCTGGAGCCGGCGGGTGGCGGTGTCGGCGTCCAGCCCGATGATCTCGTCGAGCAGCGGCTGCGGGTCCTCGTGCCGCGTCCAGAGGCCTTCGAGGTTGAGGACGCCAAGGCCGCCGAGCTCTCCGATGCGGATCGCGGTGGCCGGGGAGACGACCGAGTCCATGGGGGCGGCCAGGAACGGCAGCTCGAAGCGGTAGGCGTCGATCTGCCAGGCGATCGAGACCTCCTTCGGGTCCCGCGTACGGCGGCTGGGGACGACCGCGATGTCGTCGAAGGCGTACGCCCGGCGGCCGCGCTTGCCGCGCCCGATCTCGATCTCAGTCACGTCTGTGGCCTTTCCTTCTGCGTTTCAGCGTCTTCCAGTATCGCCGACGGGCACGGCAAGGGCGGCCCCGGTGCGCCCGGGACCGCCCTGGAAAGGCTCTCGAAAGGCTCTGACGACTACTTGCGGCTGTAGTTCGGTGCCTCGACCGTCATCTGGATGTCGTGCGGGTGGCTCTCCTTGAGGCCCGCGGCGGTGATCCGCACGAAGCGGCCCTTGGACTCCATCTCGTCGACGGTGGCCGCGCCCACGTAGCCCATGGTCTGGCGCAGACCGCCGACGAGCTGGTGCAGCACGTTGGCCAGCGGGCCGCGGTAGGGCACCTGGCCCTCGACGCCCTCGGGGACGAGCTTGTCGTCGGAGGAGACCTCGGCCTGGAAGTAGCGGTCCTTCGAGTACGACCGGCCCTGACCGCGCGACTGCATGGCGCCGAGCGAGCCCATGCCGCGGTACGACTTGAACTGCTTGCCGTTGATGAAGAGCAGCTCGCCCGGGGACTCCTCACAGCCCGCGAGGAGGGAGCCCAGCATCACCGTGTCGGCGCCGGCCGCCAGCGCCTTGCCGATGTCGCCGGAGTACTGCAGGCCGCCGTCGCCGATCAGCGGGATACCCGCCGGGCGTGCGGCGAGGGAGGCCTCGTAGATGGCGGTGACCTGCGGGACGCCGATGCCGGCGACCACGCGCGTGGTGCAGATCGAGCCGGGGCCCACGCCGACCTTGATGCCGTCGACACCGGCGTCGATCAGTGCCTGCGCGCCGTCGCGGGTGGCGACGTTGCCGCCGATCACGTCGACGTCCACGCTCGACTTGATCTTCGCCATCCAGCTGAGGGCGTTGCTGTTGTGGCCGTGCGAGGTGTCGACGACCAGGAAGTCCACGCCGGCTCCGGCCAGCGCCTGGGCCCGCTCCAGGGCCTCGGGGCTGGCGCCGACGGCGGCACCGACGAGGAGGCGGCCCTCGGAGTCCTTGGCGGCGTTCGGGTACTTCTCGGCCTTGACGAAGTCCTTGACCGTGATCAGGCCCTTGAGGACGCCCTCGTCGTCGACGAGCGGCAGCTTCTCGATCTTGTGCTTGCGCAGCAGCTGCATGGCCTCGGTGCCGGAGATGCCGACCCTGCCGGTGACCAGCGGCATCGGCGTCATGACCTCGTGGACGCGGCGGGAGCGGTCGCTCTCGAAGGCCATGTCGCGGTTGGTGACGATGCCGAGCAGCTTCCGGTCGGGGTCGGTGACCGGGACACCGCTGATCCGGAACTTCGCGCACAGCGCGTCGGCCTCGGCGAGGGTCGCGTCCGGGTGCACCGTGATCGGGTCGGTGACCATGCCGGACTCGGACCGCTTCACCAGGTCGACCTGGTTGACCTGGTCCTCGACGGAGAGGTTGCGGTGCAGCACGCCGACACCGCCCAGCCGGGCCATCGCGATCGCCATGCGGGACTCGGTCACCTTGTCCATCGCCGCGGACAGCAGCGGGATGTTGACCCGGACGTTGCGAGAGATGCGGGACGAGGTGTCGACCGCGTTCGGGAGGACCTCGGAGGCTCCCGGCAGCAGCAGCACGTCGTCGTAGGTCAGCCCGAGGGTGGCGAATTTGTCGGGCACTCCGTCGACGTTGGTGGTCATGACACCTTCCCCAAATGGCCTTGATCGGTGCGGATGTCCATGCTAACGGGAAGCACGGCTCCCAAATTCCACGGTACGACTCAGCTCCGGGCTTCGTATGTTCGTACGGGAACGGGCACCCGCCTGTTCATCGGGGAGGGGCGGGCCCCGTCGGCCACAAGGGCGGACCCCATCGGCCACGCAGGGGCGGGACCCCGTCGCCTACTGCTCCGCCAGCGCCCGCAACCGGCTCAGCGCGCGGTGCTGGGCGACTCGCACCGCCCCCGGTGACATTCCCAACATCTGGCCGGTCTCCTCGGCCGTGAGGCCCACGGCGATGCGGAGCAGCAGCAGCTCGCGCTGGTTCTCCGGGAGGTTGGCCAGGAGTTTCTTGGCCCATTCGGCGTCGCTGCTGAGCAGCGCGCGCTCCTCGGGGCCGAGGGAGTCGTCGGGGCGTTCCGGCATCTCGTCCGAGGGGACGGCCGTGGAGCCCGGGTGTCGCATCGCGGCGCGCTGCAGGTCGGCGACCTTGTGGGAGGCGATCGCGAAGACGAAGGCCTCGAAGGGGCGGCCGGTGTCGCGGTACCGGGGCAGGGCCAGCAGGACCGCCACGCAGACTTCCTGGGCGAGGTCCTCGACGAAGTGGCGGGCGTCGCCCGGGAGGCGGGACAGGCGGGTACGGCAGTAGCGCAGCGCGAGGGGGTGAACATGGGCGAGCAGGTCGTGCGTGGCCTGCTCGTCCCCGTCTACGGCGCGATGCACGAGAGCGCCGATCGTTCCCACGGCAGTGACCGCCTCGTCGTCGCGCATCGGTCCATGGTGCCCTGCTGCCGTCGGCGGCGTGGCATCGCGTCCGTCGTTGTGCACCGAAGCGTTATGAGCAGGTGCGCCGGAACTCATCTCCTGCGCCCTCCCCTTCCGCTCGAACGACTCGTCCCCGAGAGACTCCACACCTCAAGGATGCGGCATCCGCGCCGAAACGAGCAGCGCGCCTTCGGCGCTCCGTCTTGTGGACCCCGCCCACCATGGGGTAGGCGGGGGCGTCCGGTCGGTCCGCTTCCCCGCTGCGGCGCAGCTCACCGCCGTGCTAACGGACCAGTCCCCAGCGGAAGCCGAGGGCCACCGCGTGGGCGCGGTCGGAGGCTCCGAGCTTCTTGAACAGCCGCCGGGCGTGGGTCTTCACGGTGTCCTCGGAGAGGAACAGCTCGCGGCCGATCTCGGCGTTGGAACGGCCGTGGCTCATGCCCTCCAGGACCTGGATCTCGCGCGCGGTGAGGGTGGGCGCGGCGCCCATCTCGGCCGAGCGGAGGCGGCGCGGGGCCAGTCGCCAGGTCGGGTCGGCGAGGGCCTGGGTCACGGTGGCCCGCAGTTCGGCGCGCGAGGCGTCCTTGTGCAGGTAGCCGCGGGCGCCGGCGGCGACGGCCAGGGCCACGCCGTCCAGGTCCTCGGCGACCGTGAGCATGATGATGCGCGCGCCGGGGTCGGCGGACAGCAGCCGGCGCACGGTCTCGACGCCGCCCAGTCCGGGCATGCGCACGTCCATCAGGATCAGGTCGGATCGGTCGGCGCCCCAGCGGCGGAGGACTTCCTCGCCGTTGGCCGCCGTCGTCACGCGCTCGACGCCGGGCACGGTCGCCACCGCGCGGCGCAGCGCCTCTCGGGCAAGCGGGGAGTCGTCGCAGACGAGGACGGATGTCATGACCGTCCTCCGCAGCTGATGCGCGTCACCTTGAGCCTCCAGGCTGGTACGGAATCGTCACCTGTGCGGTCGAACGTCTCGGACGCCTGCCCGAGGGCTTGTTGCTTCAACCGCCACCGCACTCTCAACGACGGTCACTCGAAAGAGTTACGGGGCTGCATGCCGCCTTCGGCACTCTACGTGAGGGTGCGGACACGGTGCAGACATGGACGTCAGACCCTCAACTTTTCATCACAACCAATGCCCCATTTAGACCTTTTTGTTCCCGTTTCACGGTGTCTGGGGCTAGATTGCCAATGAGTCATATTTTCATCTCTCTAGACCGGAGATGTACGGTCGTTGGCACCGTATCCGCCCAGAACGGCTACAAGGGGTCACGTAATGGCAGATTTCTCCCGCCTTCCCGGACCGAACGCGGACCTGTGGGACTGGCAGCTCCTGGCTGCCTGCCGTGGGGTCGACAGCTCGCTCTTCTTCCATCCCGAGGGCGAGCGCGGGGCGGCTCGGAGTGCCCGTGAGAACTCGGCCAAGGAGGTCTGCATGAGGTGCCCGGTCCGCGCGGAGTGCGCGGCGCACGCGCTGGCGGTCCGCGAGCCGTACGGCGTGTGGGGCGGCCTGACCGAGGACGAGCGCGAAGAGCTCATGGGGCGGGCGCGCAACAGGCTGGTGTCGGCGTCGACGACCAGCGGCAGCCCCGCCTCCGACACATGAAAGAACGTTTCTTCAATCTGTTGACAATGCGTTGAGAATCTGCCGACGACCGGGCACGCGCGCGTGTGCCCTCGCCGGGCCGCGCCTGTGCCCCCGCCGGCCCGTAAGCCGCTAGGCCCGCCGGGCCGCCCGGCCCAGCTGTTCCAGCGTCGCCGCCACCGCCGGTACCTGTGCCAGGTCGGGCAGGGTGAGGGCGACGATCTCCCGCCGTACCGCGGGTTCGAGGATCACCGTGCGCACGCCTCTCGGCCGTACCGACTCGACCGCCAGCCGGGGCAGCACGGCGACGCCCAGACCCGCGCCGACCAGGCCGACCACGGCCGGGTAGTCGTCGGTGGCGAAGTCGATGCGGGGCGTGAAGCCCGCACTCTCGCACGCCTGGACGAGCTGTCCCCGGCAGCGCGGGCAGCCCGCGATCCAGGGCTCGTCGGCGAGTTCCCCGATGGCGACCGACTCCGCGCGGGCCAGCCGGTGCCGCTCCGGCACCAGGCCGACGAGCCGGTCGGTCAGCAACGGCCGTACCACCAGGTCGTCCCACTCCTCGGCGTCCGCGGCGCCTTCGTAGCGGAAGGCGAGCGCGAGGTCGCAGTCGCCCGCGCGCAGCAGCTCCACGGACTTCGGCGGCTCGGCCTCCTCCAGGGAGACGCGGGTGCCGGGGTGGGCGGCGCGCAGGGCGGCGAGGGCCGTCGGGACCAGCGTGGAGCTGCCGCTCGGGAAGGAGACCAGGCGGACCCGGCCCGCGCGCAGCCCGGCGATCGCGGCGACCTCTTCCTCTGCTGCGGTCAGCCCGGCGAGGATCCCGGAGGCGTGCCGGACCAGGGCCTCGCCGGCCTGGGTCAGGCGCATCTCGCGGCCGTTGCGGACCAGCAGCGGGGTGCCGACGGAGGTCTCCAGGGCCTTCATCTGCTGGCTGACGGCGGGCTGGGTGCAGCCCAGTTCGCGTCCCGCCGCCGAGAACGACCCGGTGGTGGCGACGGCGCGCAGGACGCGGAGATGACGTGCCTCGATCATCTCTTGAGCATAAGGCGGACTTGGACACAGCGCCCGAAAACGCGTCGACGCTTTGAGGATGGTCCCGTACCGTCGGAGCATGGAGCTTCTCTCGGTGAACCTCGGCCGTCCGACGCCGTCGCCGCACACGGACCAGGCCGACGGCGTGACCGGTATCGACAAGCGGCCGGTGGACGGGCCGGTGCGGGTGGCGGCGCCCGGGCCGAAGGGGACCGCGGGCAGCGGGCTGGCCGGGGACGCGGTCTGCGAGCTGCGCCATCACGGCGGCGACGACCAGGCGGTGTACGCCTTCGCGCGCGAGGACCTCGACGACTGGGAGAAGGAGCTCGGCCGCCCGCTGCCGAACGGCTGTTTCGGTGAGAACCTCACGACAAACGGGCTGAACGTGTCGGAGGCACTGATCGGCGAGCGCTGGCGGATCGGTTCCGAGGTCGTACTGGAGGTCACCTCCGGGCGCATCCCGTGCCGTACTTTCCAGGGCCATCTGGGCGAGCGGGGATGGGTGAAGAGATTCACGCGGAAGGGTGCCACCGGTGCCTACCTCCGGGTGATCGAACCGGGTGAGATCCGGACCGGCGACCCCATCGAGATCATCCACCTGCCGGAGCACGGGGTGACGGCGGCGATGGAGTTCCGCGCGACCACCACCGAGCGGGAGCTGCTGCCCCGGCTGCTCGCGGCGGGCGCGGCGCTGCACCCGGAGGCGCTGGCGCAGGCCCGGAAGTACGTGGCGGCGCAGAACGGCTGAACGGCCGTCACGCGCAGGCCGTTCACCGGCGCTTCACCCTTAGGGAGAGCCGGTGCGCACAGCGGACGCCGTCCCTCCGGGTAACTACCCTTGGTCCATGACAACGGCTCTGATTACGGGATCGACCGCGGGGATCGGTGCCGCGTTCGCGCGGCGGCTGGCGGCTGACGGGCACAACCTCGTCCTGGTGGCGCGGGACACCAAGCGGCTGCGCGAGCAGGCGACCGAGCTGCACGACCGGCACGGCATCGAGGCGGAGGTGCTCACCGCCGACCTCGCCGAGGACGCCGGCATCGAGTCGGTCGCCGCCCGGCTCGGCGACCGCAAGAACCCGGTCGACCTGCTGGTCAACAACGCCGGCTTCGGCAACAAGGGCCGTTATCTGGACGTCTCGATGGCCGACGAGCTGCGCATGCTCAAGGTGCACTGCGAGGCGGTGCTGCGGCTGACCTCGGCGGCGGCCGAGGCGATGCGCGAGCGCGGCCGCGGCGGTGTGGTCAACGTGGCGTCGGTGGCGGCGTTCGTGCCGCGCGGGACGTACGGCGCGTCCAAGGCGTGGGTCGTGCAGTTCACCCAGGGCGCGGCGCGCGATCTCGCGGGCAGCGGGGTGCGGCTGATGGCGCTGGCGCCGGGGTTCGTCCGTACGGAGTTCCATCAGCGGGCCGGGATGGGCACGGACAACATCCCGGGCTGGATGTGGCTGGACGCCGACAAGCTGGTCGCGGCGGCGCTGGCCGACCTCGCGCGCGGGAAGACGCTGTCGGTCCCGGATCCCCGCTACAAGGTGCTGACGGGCCTGGCGAAGATGGCGCCGCGCGGGCTGGTGGGCGGCATCAGCTCGAAGACGGGCCGCAAGTACGGGCCGCAGTAGGGACCCGGCCGGGACACACCGGGGCACACCGGAACGGGGCCGGTGAGACGATGGTGTCGTTCGGTCGCGCCCGCAGGGGGGCCGGAGGCGGTGTCATGACGTTCGTGCAGCTCATCGAGTGCAGGACCAGGCGGTTCGACGAGATGGACCGGCTGATGGACAGGTGGGTCGAGCAGACCAAGGGGAAGCGGACGGCGACGCACACGCTGGTCGGCAAGGACCGCACCGACGCGGAGCACGTCGTGGAGATCGTGGAGTTCCCGTCGTACGAGGAGGCGATGCGGAACTCGCGTCTCCCGGAGACCGACAAGACCTTCCACGAGCTGCTGGCGCTGTGCGAGGGGACGCCGACGTTCACCGATCTGGACGTGGTGCGCGACGAGGGGCTGTACGCCGGCACCGCGCGGCGGTTCTTCGAGACGATCGCCGCGCCCGGCCCGCTGGTTCCGCTGGACGGCCTGCTCGCCGAGGACTACCACGACCACGATCCGGTCGAGGGACAGGACACCATCGGCATGGACGCGATGCGGCGCAAGCTGGAGATGTGGCGGGGGGCCTTCGACTTCACGTTCCTCGTCGAGGACCAGATCGCCCAGGGCGACCGGGTGTGCACCAGGTGGCTCTGGACGGGCGTGCAGAAGGCGGCGTTCATGGGAGTGCCGAACACCGGCCGGCAGGTCACCATGGCCGGCACGACGGTCCACCGCTTCGACGCCGGCGGGAAGATGGCCGAGGGCTGGCTGCAGTACGACCGGATGGGACTGCTGGCACAGCTGGGTGCGCTGGACGCGCTGGAGAACTAGGCCGACCATCGAAGTACCCGCGAGGGGCGAAGCCCCCGTTCCCGGCGGACGACCGGGAGCGGGGGCTTCCTCAGAGACTGTTGCCTCAGTGCGAGTGGCCGTGGGAGTGGCCCGCGGCGGCGGCCTCTTCCTCTTCCTTCTTCTCGACGACCAGGGTCTCGGTCGTCAGCAGCAGGGAGGCGATGGAGGCGGCGTTCTCCAGGGCGGAGCGGGTGACCTTGACCGGGTCGATGACGCCGGCCTTGACCAGGTCGCCGTACTCGCCGGTGGCGGCGTTGAAGCCCTGGCCCTTCTCGAGCTCGGCGACCTTGGAGGTGATGACGTAGCCCTCCAGGCCGGCGTTCTCGGCGATCCAGCGCAGCGGCTCGACGACCGCGCGGCGGACCACGGCGACACCGGTGGCCTCGTCGCCGGTCTTGCCCAGGCCGTCCTCCAGCACCTTGGCGGCGTGGACGAGCGCGGAGCCACCACCGGAGACGATGCCCTCCTCGACCGCGGCGCGGGTCGCGGAGATGGCGTCCTCCAGACGGTGCTTCTTCTCCTTCAGCTCCACCTCGGTGGCGGCGCCGACCTTGATCACGCACACGCCGCCGGCCAGCTTCGCGAGGCGCTCCTGGAGCTTCTCGCGGTCCCAGTCGGAGTCGGTGTTCTCGATCTCGGCCTTGATCTGGGCGACGCGGCCGGTGACCGCACCGGAGTCACCGGCGCCGTCGACGACCGTGGTGTCGTCCTTGGTGACGGTGACGCGGCGGGCGGAGCCCAGCACGTCCAGGCCGACCTGGTCGAGCTTGAGGCCGACCTCCTCGGAGATGACCGTGGCGCCGGTGAGGGTCGCCAGGTCCTCCAGCATCGCCTTGCGGCGGTCGCCGAAGCCGGGGGCCTTGACCGCGACCGCGTTGAAGGTGCCGCGGATCTTGTTGACGACCAGGGTCGACAGGGCCTCGCCGTCGACGTCCTCGGCGATGATCAGCAGCGGCTTCGAGGCGTTGGACTGGATGATCTTCTCGAGCAGCGGCAGCAGGTCCGCGATGGAGGAGACCTTGCCCTGGTTGATGAGGATGTAGGGGTCCTCCAGGACGGCTTCCATGCGCTCCTGGTCCGTCACGAAGTACGGCGACAGGTAGCCCTTGTCGAAGGCCATGCCCTCGGTGAAGTCCAGCTCCAGACCGAAGGTGTTGGACTCCTCGACGGTGATGACACCGTCCTTGCCGACCTTGTCCATCGCCTCGGCGATGAGCTCGCCGACCTGCGTGTCCTGGGCGGACAGCGCGGCGACGGCGGCGATGTCGGACTTCTCCTCGATCGGGCGGGCCGACGCGAGCAGTTCCTCGGAGATGGCGGCGACCGCGGCGTCGATGCCCTTCTTCAGGGCGGCCGGGGAGGCGCCGGCGGCGACGTTCTTCAGGCCCTCGCGGACGAGCGCCTGGGCCAGCACGGTGGCGGTGGTCGTACCGTCACCCGCGATGTCGTTGGTCTTGGTCGCCACCTCCTTCACCAGCTGCGCGCCGAGGTTCTCGTACGGGTCGTCGATCTCGACCTCGCGGGCGATCGTGACGCCGTCGTTGGTGATGGTGGGGGCGCCGAACTTCTTGTCGATGACGACGTTGCGGCCCTTGGGGCCGATCGTCACCTTCACCGTGTCGGCAAGCTTGTTGACGCCGCGCTCAAGGGCGCGACGGGCGTCCTCGTCGAACTTCAGGATCTTCGCCATGGCAGCGGATGCCCTCTCGGAAATCTGGGGTGAACAAGACTGCGCCCCTGGCGCCCGGCTTCTTGGAGGATCGCGGGGGCCAGGGGCGCAGCTTTCAAGCGGAGTGCTTGAGGTGTAAGTCGCAGGCTTACTTCTCGATGATCGCGAGCACGTCGCGAGCCGAGAGGACGAGGTACTCGTCGCCGTTGTACTTCACCTCGGTGCCGCCGTACTTGCTGTAGAGCACGACGTCGCCGACCTTGACGTCGAGCGGCAGGCGCTCGCCGTTCTCGAAACGGCCCGGGCCCACGGCGAGGACAGCGCCCTCCTGGGGCTTCTCCTTCGCGGTGTCCGGGATGACCAGGCCGGAGGCCGTGGTCTGCTCGGCGTCGAGCGGCTGGACCACGATGCGGTCCTCAAGCGGCTTGATGGCAACCTTGGAGCTGGCGGTCGTCACGATCCGACCTCCCCCTTCGGAGATCTCACGGGGTTAACTGTCTGAGGTGGCGACCAGGTGGATCCGTCGTCGCGGGTGCCGGACCTGCCCGTCGCGTTGTTGGCACTCTCATCTGCCGAGTGCCAGAGCCGAGACTATGACCGCGATTAGCACTCGGTCAAGCGGAGTGCCAATTGCGAGCGTCGCGGCGCCGAAACCGACTCACAGGGCGACGGCGGCGTGCATCTCCCACACCAGGATCTCGGCCGGCTCCGAGGCCGCCACCCGGTGCCCGCCAGTGGCCGTGAAGCGCACGGCGTCGCCCTCGCCGAGCGCTCCGACGCCCTCCAGGTCCACCGTGCCGCGGGCGACGAACAGGTGCAGGTACGGCGCCTCGGGAAGGGTCACCCGCCCGCCGGGGCGCAGCCGGGCCGCGTACAGGGCGGCGTGCCGGTTCCGGATCCGGATGGCCCTCGCGTCCTTGTGCCGGTCCATGCCGGACGCCACCGTGACCAGCCCGCCGGACAGCAACTCGGCGTCGATCTCCAGCTGTTCGTAGCCCGGGGTGACGCCGGCCTCGTCGGGGACGACCCACATCTGGACGAAGTGCACGGGGTCGGCGGGCGGCCGGTCCGCGGCCCCGTAGGTGTCGTTCTTCTCCGAGTGCAGGATGCCGGTGCCGGCGCTCATCCGCTGGGCCAGGCCCGGGTAGATCACGCCGGAGTGGCCGCCGGAGTCCTGGTGGACCAGCGAGCCCCGGAGCACCCAGGTGACGATCTCCATGTCCCGGTGCGGGTGGGTCTCGAAGCCGGTGCCCGGCTGCACCAGGTCCTCGTTGTGGACCAGCAGCACCCCGTGGTGCGTGTTGGCCGGGTCGGGCCGGTGCGTGCCGAGGGAGAACGAGTGCTTCGAGTCGAGCCAGGACAACCGGCTCGCGAGCCGCGCGTCACCGCGCCGCACCTCCACACCGGGTGTCAGCAGTGCGCCCATGCCGTGCCTCCTGCTCCGCGCGAGCATCCATTGACTTGAATATTCAAGCTAACACAGATCCGTCGTGCCGGTAAGAGCCAATCGTGAGCGCCGCTTGAGCGCCATGATTGACTTGATGATTGAAGTCCGATCGGGCTAGAGGTAGTCCTCAAGACGGCCCACCGTCAGCCCGCTCGCCTGCACCCGGCGCAGCAGCCGGGCGGTGCGCTCCCTGAGGGTCGGGCCGAGGGCCTCGTCGGGGCCCACCAGGACGATGTCGCCGGGGCGGAGCTGCTTGTCGCCGGTCCGGTAGGTGATGCCGTCGGGGGTCATCGCCGCCCGCCACAGCACCACCGCGGCGACTCCGCAGTCGGCCGCGGCGCGCAGGGTGGTGGTGTCGTAGGTGCCGTAGGGCGGGCGGAAGAGGCGGGGGCGGATGCCGAAGCGGGACTTCAGCTTCTCCTGCTGGCCGCAGATCTCGGCGCGCTGCCCGGCGTACGGCAGGCCGGGCATGGCCGGGTGGTCGAGGGTGTGGTTCTGGACGCTCGCGCCGACCGCCTGGAGGCGGGCGAAGTGGCCGTAGCCGGGGCCGACCACGCTGTCCGTGAGGAACATGCTCACGGGCAGCCGCAGTTCGCGGACCATGTCGACGAAGCGGGGGTCCTTCTCGGCGCCGTCGTCGTAGGTCAGGAAGACCACCCGGTCGGAGGTGGGGATGTGGTCGACGACCGGGGGGAGGGCGGTGCGGAAGGACAGCGGGTGGAGCGGCGGGCGGGGCGCCGGGGAGAGGGGCTCGGTCAGGCCCCACCGGCGGTACGTCGGCTCGCCGGACGGGCCGTGCGGGTGCACCCGGTCGGCCGCCTTCCTGCCGAGCCGTTCGATGGGGTCGACGGACGGCGCGCACGCGGCCAGGAGGAGGGCGGCGGCCAGGACAGCGGCCGTCGCCCTCGGTCGGCTCACAGGTAGTCCTCCAGGCGCGCCACCGCGTAGCCGTCGCGGGTGACCTTGTTCAGGAAGCGGCGCATGTCGTCGACCATGGTGCCGTCCCAGTCGTTCCGGCCCCGGAAGTGCGTGAGGACGATGTCACCGGGGTGCAGTGCGCGGTCCCACTCGCGGTACTCCCAGTGGTCGACGAACACCTCCTCGTCCCAGATCGGCGCGTACTTGATGCCGCAGGCCTTGGCGGCGCGCAGGGTGTCGCCGTTGTAGTTGCCGTAGGGCGGCCGGAAGACCGTCGGCGCCTTGCCGAACTGCCGCTTCATGATGTCCTGCATGCCGCAGATCTCGTGTTTCTGCTCGTCGTAGGTGAGACCGGGCATGTAGGGGTGGGTGAGGGTGTGGTTGTTGAGGGTGTGGCCCTCGGCCTGCATCCGGCGGAAGTAGCCGTAGTCGTCCTTGACCAGGTAGTTGCTGAGGAACGCGGTGTAGGGGATCCGCAGCTCGCTCATCATCCGCAGGAAGTCCGGGTCCTTCTCGGCGCCGTCGTCGATGGTGAGGAAGACGACCTTCTTCC
This sequence comes from Streptomyces sp. NPDC001980, assembly GCF_040296885.1. Taxonomy (NCBI): domain Bacteria; kingdom Bacillati; phylum Actinomycetota; class Actinomycetes; order Kitasatosporales; family Streptomycetaceae; genus Streptomyces; species Streptomyces sp. NPDC001980. The sequence continues at coordinate 113,469 of NZ_JBEOYD010000021.1, forward strand.
TGGTCGGGACGGTGGTGAAGACCGGGGGCAGGTCGTCCTCCACCTGTCCGTCCACCTCGAAGCCGTCGCGAGCGGTGATCGTCGGCCTGTGCCTCGGCGGGGCCGGGGGCCGCAGCGGGACCGCGTCCAGCCCCCAGCGCCGGGCGGCGGCGACCAGGGCGGCGTGGTCGTCGGGGGCGGCGGCCGCCCGATGGGCCTGCTGGCCCGCGGCGGGCCGGACCTCGGCCTCGTCCGCCGGCCCGGCGCAGCCGGAGACGACGGTGACGGCCGCTACGGCGGCGAGGGCAGCCATGGCCAATGCCACCCTATTTTTGTCATTTTGTACGACTGCTCGCATGGCCTCGGATCTTTCCAGCCCTCTCCCCGGAACCACGGCAGACACCGCGGCCGGAGGCGAACCATCCACCGACTGGCCGACAATGACCCGGTGAACGACCTCCTCTCCCCCCTCCTCACCCCCGAGGGCCACGCCCTCCTCGACGAGGTGCGCGGCACCGCGCCCGCCGACGAGCTGGCCGTGGCCACCCGGCTGCGCCGCGAGCACCCCGCCGAACTGGTGTCGGCGGCGCTGGCCCAGGCCCGGCTGCGGCAGCGGGCGGCGGCGAAGTTCGGGGAGGCGGACGCGGGCCGCATGTTCTTCACGCCGAACGGGGTCGAGCAGTCGACGCGGGCGAGTGTCGCCGCGTACCGGGCTCAGCGGCTGAAGGCGCTCGGGGTGACGTCGGTGGCCGACCTGTGCTGCGGGATCGGGGGCGACGCCATCGCGCTCGCGCGGGCCGGCATCCGCGTCCTCGCGGTGGACCGGGATCCGGTGACGGCGGCCACCGCCCGCGCGAACACCGAGGCGCTCGGGCTCGCCGCCCTGATCGAGGTCCGGGAGGCGGACGTCCAGGAGGTGGACACGGCCGGCCACGACGCCGTCTTCGTCGACCCGGCCCGGCGCGGCGGCCGGGGCCGCATCTTCGACCCGGAGGCCTACTCACCGCCCCTGTCCTGGGCGGTCGAGGCGGCGTCGGCCGCCCGGGTGGCCGCGCTGAAGATCGCCCCCGGCATCCCGCACGAGGCGGTCCCGGCGGCGGCCGAGGCCGAGTGGATCTCGGACCACGGCGACGTGAAGGAAGCCGTCCTCTGGTTCGGCACCGGCGCCCCGGGGGCCGTCCGCGCCACCCTCCTGCCCGGCCCGCGCACCCTGCTCGGCCGCGGCCTGCCCGACCCCGCCGTCCGGCCGGTCGGCCGTTACCTGTACGAGCCGGACGGCGCCGTCATCCGCGCCCACCTGGTCGCCGAGGCGGCCGAGGAGCTGGCCGGCGGCCTGATCGACCCGACGATCGCGTACGTCACCGCCGACACGCTCCGGCCCACCGCCTACGCGACGGCGTACGAGATCACCGACGAACTCCCCTTCAACGTGAAGAGGCTGAAGGCGCTGCTGCGGGAGCGCGAGGTCGGGAACCTCACCGTGAAGAAGCGCGGGTCGGCGGTGGAGCCCGAGGAACTGCGCAGGAAGATCAAGCCGCAGGGACCGAACGCGGCGACCGTGTTCCTGACCCGGGTGGCGGGGGCGCCCACCATGCTCGTGGGCGGCCCGGCGAGGGCCACCGCCGCCGCGCCGTCCTGAGCCCGGCTACGAAGCGCACTCCCGCGCCCTGGCCAGCAGCAGTTCCCGTTCCCGCTCGTTGCGCGCAAGACCCGCGGCCCGTTCGAACTCCGCGCGGGCCTCGGCCGTGCGCCCGAGCCGGGCCAGCAGGTCGCCGCGGACGCTCGGCAGCAGGTGGTAGTCGCTCAGGGCGGGTTCGGCGGTCAGCGGGTCCACGATCGCGAGGGCCGCCGCCGGGCCGTCCGCCATCGACACGGCCACCGCCCGGTTCAGTTCGACGACCGGGGACGGGGACCGGGCCGCCAGCAGCCCGTAGAGGGTGGCGATGGCCGTCCAGTCGGTCTCCTCGTACGTGTACGCGTGTGCGTGGCAGGCCGCGATGGCCGCCTGGAGGGCGTACGGCCCCGGGGCGCCGGTCGCCGTGGCGTCCGCGCGGGCCAGGGCCCTGATGCCGCGGGCGATGAGCATCCGGTTCCAGCGGCGGCGGTTCTGGTCCCGGAGGAGGACCGGTTCGCCGTCGGGGCCGGTGCGGGCGGCCGTACGGGAGGACTGGAATTCGAGGAGCGAGGTGAGGGCGTGCACCTCCGGTTCCTTCGGCATCAGTCCCGACAGCACCCGGGCCAGCCGCAGCGCGTCCTCGCACAGCGACGGGCGCAGCCAGTCGTCGCCCGCCGTGGCCGCGTACCCCTCGTTGTAGACCAGGTAGATGACGTCCAGGACCGAGCCGAGCCGGGCCTCGCGGTCGGGGCCGTACGGCACCTCGAAGGCGACGTTCTTCGTCGCGAGGGTGCGCTTGGCACGGACGATGCGCTGGGCGACCGTCGGCTCGGGAACGAGGAAGGCGCGGGCGATCTCGGCCGTGGTCAGGCCGCCGAGGAGGCGCAGGGTGAGGGCCGTGCGGGCCTCGGGCGAGAGCACCGGGTGGCAGGTGGTGAAGACGAGGCGGAGCAGGTCGTCGTCGATGTCGTCCGGGTCGGCGGGCTCCTCCGGCGGGGCCGTCGTCTCGGTGCTGCGGCCGATCTCGGCGAGCTTGCGGGCGTAGTTCTCCCGGCGCCGGACCAGGTCGACGGCGCGGTGGCGGGCGGTGGCCATGAGCCAGGCGCCCGGATTGTCGGGCACGCCGTCCCGGGGCCACTGCTCCAGGGCGGCGACCAGCGCGTCCTGCGCCAGTTCCTCCGCGATGCCGACGTCCCGGACGATCCGGGCGACGCCGGCGATCACGCGGGGCGATTCGAGCCGGAAGACGGTCTCGATGGCGTGGCGGGGGTCGGCCTGGGCGGGAGCGTCGGCCTCGGCGGGGGCGTCGGCGGGGGGCTGTGTGCTCACAGCCCCCCATGCAACACCCACCCCCGGACGTGCGCCAGGAGGGTCAGCCCTCCGCGATCTCCCGGACCTCGCAGGTCACGGTCCAGAACTCCTCGTGCACCTTGAGGAACCGCTTGGTCCACTCCAGGGCCTCGGCCTTGTCCTTGCACTGCATGAGCGCGTAGCCGCCGATGACCTCCTTGGACTCGGTGAACGGCCCGTCGGTGACGGAGATCTTGCCGCCCTCCCAGTGCACCCGAGTGCCCTGGGAAGTCGGCGTGAGCCCTGCGGTGTCCAGCATCACGCCGGCCTTGGTGATCTCCTCGATCAGCTCGCCCATCCGCTGCATCAGCTCCTGGCTGGGCCCCTCGGCGGGGGCGGCAGTCTCGTCGATCCGCACGAGCGACAGGTAACGGGGCATGGTGACTCCTCGGGTTCCGGCGGGGTCTCTCCCCGCATCTCACCCTTGCGTCGAACGGCTCGCCCCCGGATCGACACGCTCGACGAGATTCCCCGAAGTTTTTTTCCGACGGGGTTCCGACGGAGTTCCAACGGGGTTCCCGCCGCTTCGGAGAGTTACTTCAGCGAGTCCCACAGCTCGCTCGCCGCCGGCTCCTTCGCGATCACCCGGTTGGGGTCGGAGGGCGCGGTCACCACCGGCATCATCACCGTCTTCGCGTGGTCGGAGGTCAGTCCCTTCAGGCTCTGCCCGAGCCGCATCAGCTCGCTGAGCGAGTCCAGGCCGGTGTCGGTGGTGAGGCTGGAGGTGACCGCGTCGGCGACCTCGTAGAGCTTGGCCGGGTTGGTCAGCAGGCTGATGGAGGCCATCTGGTCCAGGAGGGCCTTCACCAGTTTCTGCTGGAGGCCTATCCGGCCCAGGTCGCTGCCGTCGCCTATGCCGTGCCGGGTGCGGGCGAGCGCCAGGGCCTGGGTGCCGTCGAGGTGGTGGGTGCCCTTCTTCAGGTGCAGGTGGCTGTCGTCGTCGTCGATGTCCTGGTCGGTGGTCACGGTCACCCCGCCGAGCGCGTCGACCAGCTTCGCGAAGCCGGAGAAGTCGATCTCCAGGTAGTGGTCCATGCGGACGCCGGTGATCGACTCGACCGTCTTGACCGCGCACACCGCCCCGCCCACCGAGTAGGCGCTGTTGAACATCGCGTTGTAGGCGGCGGACGTCGAGCCCCCGGAGGAGAGCGGGCAGGAGGGCCGGGTGACCAGGGTGTCGCGCGGAATGCTGACGATCGTGGCGGAGGTCCGGCCGGCGTCGACGTGGACGACCATCGCGGTGTCGGACCGGGCGCCCGAGCTGCTGCCGCCGCCGAGCTTCTGGTTCGCCTTGCCGCTGCGCGAGTCCGAGCCCAGCACCAGGATGTTCATCGAGCCGGTGGGCAGCGGGGACGCGGAGGCGGACGCGGACGCGGCGGCCGTCGGTGTCGTCACCGCCTTCGCCGGGCGGTCGTCCCCGAGCGCGCTGTTGATGTCGACGCTCTTGATGTTGTCGTTGAGGTGCCAGTAGACCCACCCCGCGCCGGCGATGCCGAGCGTCATGACCCCCGCCAGGGTGAGGCCGACGATCTTCAGCGCTCTCGACCGCCGGCCCACCCGTCTGCCCGCGCCGCCTTGCTCCTCGTGTCCCGTCACAAGGCAGGAACGTAAGTCCGAATTATTAGGGGACTGTTAGCGCGAGCGCCGCGAGGAGGTTTTCTTCGGAAAATCTCACCCTTCTCACTCAGGGTTCAGCCCAGGGTGACGGCGGGCACCGGATTGCTCCCGCTCCAGGACGCGTTGAACCCGAAGGAGACCGAACTCCCGTCCGCCACCGTCCCGTTGTAGGAGGCGTTCGCGCAGGACACGGCCGCGCCCGACTGGGTGCAGCCGGCGTTCCAGGCCTGGGTGATCTGCTGCCCGGCGCCGTACGTCCAGCTCACGTTCCAGGAGCTCAGTGCCGCCCCTGAACAGGAGATCGTCACCTGGCCCGTGAACCCGGTGTTCCACTGGCTGGTCACGCTGTAGGCGGCGGTGCAGGCACCGGTCGGCGGCGGGGTGGTCGTGGTGCCGCCGAGCGCCTCCGCGATGCCGTAGTACGCCGGCTTCGGCGCGTAGTTCGCGTCGTACGGGGTCGCCGCGCCGTAGCCCGGGAAGGTGCTGTCCACCCAGGAGTCGGAGTCGCTGAAGCCCCACACGGTGACGTTGACGCAGCGGCTCACCGCCACGCACGCGGCCACCACCGACGTGAAGTCGGCCTTCTGCTGGGCGAGCTTGGTGCTGTCGGAGGGCAGCGCCATCCGGATGTCCAGCTCGGTGACGGCCACGTCGACGCCCAGGTCGGCGAAGCGCTGGATGTTCTGCTGGAGGGTGGAGGGGACCTGGCCGAGGATGAGGTGGGCCTGGAGCCCGACCCCGTCGATCGGGACGCCGGCCGCCTTGAGCGACCTCACCAGGTTGTACAGGGCGGTGCTCTTCGCGTTGACGCCCTCGACGTTGTAGTCGTTGATGTACAGCTTGGCGGCGGGGTCGGCCGCATGTGCCCAGGTCAGGGCGTTGGCGATGTAGTCGGAGCCGAGGCCGTTGTACCAGAGCGTCGACCGGTAGGTGCCGTCCTCGTTGAAGGGTTCGTTGACGACGTCCCAGGCGGCGATCTTCCCCTTGTAGCGGCCGACCTCGGTGCTGATGTGGTTCTGCAGCAGGCTGCCGAGCTGGGCGGACGTCCAGGTGCCGTTCGTCAGCCAGCTGGGGTTCTGGCTGTGCCAGACCAGGGTGTGGCCGCGCACCTGCTGGTTGTGGGCCTGGGCGAAGGCGACGATCTGGTCGGCCTCGGACCAGTTGAAGGTGCCCTGCGTGGGCTCGACCGTCCCCCACTTCATGGCGTTGCCCGGGGTCAGCGAACTGAACTGGCCGCCGGCCAGGTCGCCGTAGGTGCCGGTGAGCTTGGAGCCGGTGACCGCGGTGCCGATGACCTTGCCCTTCGCGGCGGCGAGGTCGCGCAGCGGGGCGTCGGCGGCGTGTGCGGGGACGGTGCCGGCGGCGAACAGGCCGATGCCTGCGACCAGGCCGGCCAGCCCGGTCCGTAACAGATTCCTGAAAGTCCTGGAGGTTCTGGAGGTTCTCATGCGGGTGGCCTCCGAAAGTTTCGGTTGAGCAACCGATTGACTTCGGAGGAGTGTGGAGGCGCCCGTACCACCCGTCAATACGTCAACTTTTGGCCAAGCCCGCCTCAGGCGATCGCGGGCGCCGCCGTGCTCGACCGCACCACCAGGCTGGTCGCCAGCTCCACCCGGGTCGCGGTCGTCCCCTCCTCCGCCCGCCCCATCTCAAGGACCAGCCGCGCCGCCGCCTCGGCCATCTCGGTCAGCGGCTGCCGTACGGTCGTCAGCGGCGGCCCCACCCAGCGGGCCAACGGCAGGTCGTCGAACCCGACGACGCTCACGTCCTCCGGGATGCGCAGCCCCAGCTCACGCGCGGCCTCGTAGAGCCCGAGGGCCTGGAGGTCGTTGCCGGTGAAGATCGCGGTGGGCCGGTCGGGCATGCGCAGCAGCTCCAGGCCGAGCCGGTAGCCGGCGTCGTGGTGGAAGTCGCCCGCCTTGATGAGGGCCTGGTCCACCGGCAGCCCGGCGGTCTCCAGCGCGGCCCGGTACCCGTCCACCCGGGCCCGGCTGCACATCATCCGGGACGGCCCGCTGATCGCCCCGATGCGCCGGTGCCCGAGCTCGACGAGGTGCCGGGTGGCGGCCAGCCCGCCCTGCCAGTTCGTCGCCCCGATCGACGGCACGTCCGGCCCCGGGTCCCCCGCCGGGTCCATCACCACGAACGGGATGGATCGGCTCAGCAGCAGCGCCCGCTGCGACTCGTCGAGCCCCGACAGCACCAGCACCACCCCGTGCGGCCGCCGCGCCGCCACCTGGTCCGCCCAGGTCCGCCCCGGGGTGAGCCGCCCGGCGCTCTCGCTGAGCACGACGCTCAGGCCGGCGTCCCGGGCCACGTTCTCCACCCCCCGGATGACCTCCATCGCCCAGGCGCTCTCCAGCTCGTGGAAGACCAGGTCGATCAACGGCGACCGGGAGGCCTCGGCCCGGCGGCGCCGGTAGCCGTAGGCGCGCAGCAGCTCCTCGACCCGGGTGCGGGTGGCCGGAGCGACGTCGGCACGCCCGTTCAGGACCTTCGAAACAGTCGGAGCGGACACGCCGGCCTCACGGGCGATTTCGGCGAGCGTCGCCGTCTGCGTTTCTGTGGGCTTCGAAGGCGTCATGCCCGCGATCGTATCCCCGCGCTCCCCCTTGACGAAGACCTTCGCACGCCATAGGTTCCCGGAACATTCGGTGTGTGGTACGAAACATTCGTAGCAGCGTTCGTAGCAGAGAACCCGCAGGAAGCAGAGACGGGAGTTTCATGACCACCGCTCCTTGGCGCGACCCCGCACTGCCCGCCGCCGCCCGTGTCGACGACCTGCTCACCCGGATGACGCTGGAGGAGAAGACCGCCCAGCTGTACGGGGTGTGGGTGGGCGCCGCCACGGACGGCGACGGGGTCGCCCCGCTGCAACGCGAGATGACCGCGGACTACGACTGGCACGAGCTGATCACCCTCGGCCTCGGCCAGCTGACCCGTTCCTTCGGCACCGCCCCGGTGGACCCGGCGCTGGGCGCGCGAGCGCTGGCCCGCGCCCAGCGCCGGATCACCGCGGCCGGCCGCTTCGGCATCCCGGCGATCGCCCACGAGGAGTGCCTGGCCGGCTTCACGGCCTGGCAGGCGACGGCCTACCCGGTCCCGCTCGCCTGGGGCGCCGCCTTCGACCCGCCGCTGGTCGAGGAGCTGGGCCGGCACATCGGCCGCGACCTCCGCTCGGTCGGCGTCCACCAGGGCCTGGCCCCTGTCCTGGACGTGGTCCGCGACCCGCGCTGGGGACGGGTCGAGGAGACGATCGGCGAGGACCCGTACCTGGTCGGCACCATCGGCTCCGCCTACGTCCGGGGCCTGGAGTCGGCCGGAGTGATCGCCACCCTCAAGCACTTCGCCGGCTACGCCTCCTCCACCGGCGCCCGCAACCTCGCCCCGGTCCGCGCCGGGGTACGGGAGTTCGCGGACGTCACCCTCCTCCCCTTCGAGATGGCGCTCCGAGAGGGCGGGGCCCGCTCGGTGATGGCGGCGTACAACGAGACGGACGGCGTCCCGGCCTCCGCAGACCCCCGCCTGCTGACCGAACTCCTCCGCACGGACTGGGACTTCACCGGCACGGTCGTCGCCGACTACTTCGGCATCGGCTTCCTCCAGACACTCCACCGCGTGGCAGGCACGGAAGCGGAGGCGGCCCATCTCGCCCTTGAGGCCGGCATCGACGTCGAACTCCCGACACTGAAGTGCTACGGCCGCCCGCTGGTGGCCGCGGTCAGGGAAGGCACGATCCCGGAGTCACTCGTCGACAGGGCGGCCCGCCGGGTCCTGCTCCAGAAGTGCGAACTGGGCCTGCTCGACGAGGACTGGACCCCGGAGCCCGCACAGGAAGGCCCGATCGACCTCGACTCGACGGCGAACCGCGCGCTGGCCCGCCGCTTGGCCGAGGAGTCGGTGGTCCTGCTGGACAACCCGGACGGCACCCTCCCCCTCGCCCCCGACACCCGCATAGCGGTGGTGGGCCCGCGCGCGGCGGACGCGCTCGCGATGCTCGGCTGCTACTCCTTCCCGTCCCACGTCCTGACCCACCACCCCGAGGTCGACCTGGGCATCGCCATCCCGACCGTCCTCGACTCCCTGCGCACCGAACTCCCCGACGCGAAGGTGACGTTCGCCGAGGGCTGCGACGTCTCGGATCCGGACACCACGGGCTTCGAGGAGGCGGTGGCCCGCGCGGCGGAGGCGGACGTGTGCGTGGCGGTACTGGGCGACCGCGCGGGCCTGTTCGGCCGGGGCACGTCGGGCGAGGGCTGCGACGTCACGGACCTGGAACTCCCCGGCGTGCAGGCCGATCTGCTGGACGCCCTGCTCTCGACGAACGTCCCGGTGGTCCTCGTCCTCCTCACCGGGCGCCCCTACGCACTGGGCCGCTGGCACGGCCGGCTCGGCGCGGTGGTGCAGGCGTTCTTCCCCGGAGAGGAAGGCGGCCCGGCGGTGGCGGGAGTGCTGTCGGGCCGCGTCAACCCGTCGGGCAGGCTGCCGGTGAGCGTGCCGCGCGTGCCGGGGGGCCAGCCGTGGACCTACCTCCAGCCCCCACTGGGCCTCGCGGGCGAGGTCAGCAACCTGGACCCGACCCCGCTGTACGCCTTCGGGCACGGCCGCTCGTACACGAGCTTCGCCTGGGAGCCGACGTCACCCCCGACGGCCGAGATCGGCACGGACGGCTCGTACGACGTGACGGTGACGGTCCGCAACACGGGCGAACGGGCGGGCACCGAGGTCGTCCAGCTCTACCTGCACGACCCGGTGGCGTCGGTGACCCGCCCGGACGTCCGGCTGATCGGCTACCAGCGCGTGGCACTGGCCCCGGGCGAGTCGAAAAGGCTGACCTTCCATTTCCACGCGGACCTGTCAGCGTTCACGGACCGGGAGGGGGCGCGGGTGGTGGAGCCGGGGGCGCTGGAACTGCGGGTGGCCACGTCCAGCGCGGCGGTGCGGCACACGGTACGGCTGCACCTGACCGGGCCGGTCCGGACGCTGGGGCCCGACCGAGTGTTGCGTTGCGGCACGAAGGTGTCGTGAGCAGCACATTCATGGCAAATGCACAGCAGGGCCGCTTTCACAAGAGGCGTGACAGCCGCGTTCAGGATGCGTTCAGGTTCCCCGTGCCAGGGTCGTGATCACGGAATCTCCACACCCCCACAGGAGCGACCTTGACGACGGCCAAGTCGGTCATGAAGAAGCTACCCGAAGCCACGCTGGCGTTCTGGATCATGAAGATCGCGGCGACGACCCTGGGCGAGACGGCGGGCGACCTGTTCGCCCAGACGCTCAAGCTCGGCTACTTCCTCACCACAGTCATGCTGTTCGCGATCTTCGTCGTGACGCTCGTGATCCAGCTGCGCTCGTCCCGCTACAACCCGTTCTTCTACTGGACGGTGATCCTGTCGACCAGCATGGCCGGCACCACCATGTCCGACTTCATGAACCGTGACGCGAGCGCCAAGTACCTGTCGAACGGAGCCGCCAAACTGGGCTGGGGCCCGCAGGGTCTGGGCCTCGGCTACCCGGTCGGCGCGGCCATCCTGATCTCCATCCTGCTGGCGATCTTCCTGGCCTGGAAACTGAGCGGGATGACCTTCCAGATCCAGGACATCGTCACGTTCAAGGGCGAGGCCCTGTTCTGGGCAGCGATCCTGGTCTCCAACACCCTCGGCACCTCGATGGGCGACTTCCTCTCCGACAGCTCAGGTCTCGGCTACCTCGGCGGCGCCGCCCTGGTCAGCGGCGCCCTCCTGGTCCTGGTCCTGCTGATGCGGGTCCCGGCCGTGCCCAACGTCCTGCTGTTCTGGATCGCTTTCGTGCTGACCCGCCCGCTCGGCGCCACCGCAGGTGACTTCCTGACCAAGCCGACCGCCAAGGGCGGCCTGGACCTGGGCACAGCGGGCTCGTCGGCGGTGCTGCTGGCCATCCTGTTCGGCCTGATGGCGTACGCGCACCTGCAGGAACGCAAGGCCGCCACGCCGGGCCCGGAGACCGAGGGCCCTGAGTCGGCGGCGGTCCGGCCGCAGCGGGTGGACCACTCCTAGCAGCCGCCCATCACCCCGCCGCGTGCGCGACGAACGAGGACCATGCGGCGGGGTCGAGGGTGAGGCCGGGGCGGGTGCGGTCTTTGGAGTCGCGGATGTGAATGGCGACCGGGGCGACCGCTACTTCTATGCAGTTGTCGCCCTGAGTGCCGCTGTAGCTGGACTTCCGCCAGGTCAGGGCGACTTCTATGCAGCTGTCGCCTTGATCCGTGCTGTAGCTGGACTTGAACCAGGCGAGTCGGGGGGCACTCATAGGTCTCCTCGCATTCGCTCCAGCAGGCTCGCCGAGTCCTCGGGAGTGAGGGCCTGCGAGCGCAGTCTCGCATAGCGCTGGTGGAGGGCAGTCACATCTTTCGGCTCGGTGATCAGCCAGCCGCTCATGTGCCCCTCCACATAGGCGAATCGGCGCCCCTCGGGCGTCTCCACGAGTTGCAACGGGCCCGCCAGGCTGGCGTGTTGCTTGCGTCGCAGCGGCATGATCTGCAGATCCACGTTCCGTAGGCCCGCGTACTCCAGCATCTGGTCTAGCACGGAACGCGTCACATCGGGACCACCCAACTCCCTAAGTAGAACGCTCTCCTCGATGATGAAGCTGAACGCCGTATTCGGCCGGTCCCTCAGAAGTTGCTGACGCTCCATACGGCCAGCCAACTGCGCCTCCACCTCCCCATCGGTAGGCGGCGGAAGCGCGTTCTCGTACACCGCACGGACGTAGGTCTCGGGTTGGAGCAGTCCGGGCACAAGCCTGCACTCGTACGCGTCGAAGCTGGCGGCCTGCCGCTCCAGGTCCGCCCACTTCCGGAACCACACCGCGAACCCCGGCTGTCGCGCCACCCGCCCGAACGCCTTCCGCAACGCACCGGTGTTCCCCAGCACCCCCTCCGCCGCATCCACAAAGCTCTGATCCGCCAGCCTCCTCCCCAACTCGATGGAAGCCACGGAGTGCTTGGACATGTGGACCCTCGCCCCGAACTCCTCGCGGCTCAGCCCCGCATGCTCCCGCAGCCCCTGCACGAACGCGCCGAACGTCTTCATGCTGTCCGACGACTCGGGCTCACCATTCACCTCAACGCCACCGCTCATGCACTCAGCGTGACGGACTTCCACGCTCGCCCGCAGTCGCATCGCGTAAGCGGATAAGAATATCCGCTTAGTGTTACGGTGGCTGCGCAGCCGTCGTCCGAATACGTGTGAGGAGTGCCGATGTCGCGCAGCAACTGGCTTCCGGTGGGAGCCGTCGTCCTGATCGTGAACGCGTTGCAGTGGGTGATCGCCGAGGGAGTCACCGCGGCGGCCTGGAGCGACCCTCCCTACAGCTACGCCCGGAACTACATCAGCGACCTCGGCGTGCCCGACTGCCGCACGAAGTTCCAGGGACGCGAGATCTGCTCGCCGTCGCACGCGCTGATGAACACGTCGTTCGCGCTGCAGGGGATCCTGTTCGCGGCCGGGGTGCTGCTGCTGGCGCTGCCGCTCGTCGAGGGGCGGATCCGGCGCGTCGTCACCTCGCTGGCGGTCGCGCACGGAGTGGGTTTTGTGATGGTCGGGCTCTTCCACGGCTCCGCGAACGGGGCGAAGTACAGCCTGGTCCTCCATGTCGTGGGGGCCGGCATCGGCATCCTGTGCGCGAACACGCTGGCGATCATGGCGGGGGCGTCGCGGAGCCTGGGCCTGCGCCTCGGGCTGCCTAAGCCGTACCGCGTCTTCAGCGTCACGGTCGGGGCCCTCGGCCTGCTGAGCGAGTTCTTCGTGAGCGTCTCCACGAGCACGGCCGGTGTGTTCGAGCGCGGCGGGGTCTACTCCTGGCTGTTGTGGAGCGCCGTGACGGGTGGGCTGGTCCTGGCCGGACGGCTGCGCCGGGCGGAGATGATGGAGAATGTCTTGGCGTGAGCCAGGACATGCAGCGCCCCCTGCGCGCGGACGCGGAACGGAACCGCCGGCTGATCATGGACACGGCCGGCCGGATGTTCGCACAACGGGGCTCCGTGGCCACCCTCAACGAGATCGCCCATGAGGCCGGTGTCGGGGTCGGCACGGTGTACCGCCGCTTCCCGGACCTGCAGACGCTGATGGACGCGTTGTTCACCGAGCGGTTCACCGGGTTCCTGCACCTGGCGGCGGAGGCCGAGGAACACACGGACCCCGGACAGGCACTGCGCCACTACCTGCTGGAGGCGGCGCACCGGCGGGCCGGCGACCGGGCACTGGACGTGATCCTCGCCCACGCGGACCTCGAAGCGGGACCGAACACCGCGCTGCGTGAGGAACTCGGCCGCCACGTGGACACCATGGTGGAACGGGCCCTGGCGGCGGGCGCGGTCCGCGAGGACTTCGCCAGTTCCGATGTGTACGCCTACCTCTACATGATCGGCGCCGTCGCCGACCGCACCCACGACCTCGCACCCGAGGCCTGGCGCCGCTACGCCGAATTCCTGCTGACGGGCTTCGGCCTGCAAGAAGCCCCGTCGGCGCCCACGCCCGCGATGACCGACGAGCAGTCCTTCCGGACCACCTGGCCCAGGCCCTCGGCGGCACAGGGGAGTCCCTGAGCAGCGGCGGGCGACCGGCGTCGGTCAGGGCCGGACCAGTCCGCTCTGGTAGGCGATGACGACGAGTTGGGTGCGGTCGCGGGCGTTGAGCTTGGTCATGGCACGGTGGATGTGGGTGCGTACGGTCAGGGGGCTGAGGAAGAGCTCGCTCGCGATCTCCGCGTTGGACTTGCCCTGCGCCGCCTCGATCATGACCTCACGCTCCCGGCCGGTCAGGGCCGCGAGTTCGGGCGGCGGGGCCGCGACGGGGACCGGAGTGGTGAGGAAACGGGTGATCAGGGTCTGGGTGGCTTTCGGTGACAGGAGTGCCTCGCCGCCGGCCACGGTGCGGATTCCGTCGACGAGGGCCTGGGCGGAGACGTCCTTGCCGAGGAAGCCGCTGGCACCCGCGCGCAGGGCCTGGGCCACGTACTCGTCGGTCTCGAACGTGGTCAGGATGAGGATGCGAGTGGCGGACAGGGCGGGGTCGGCGCAGATCTCGGTGGTGGCGGCGAGTCCGTCGGTGCCCGGCATGCGGATGTCCATCAGAACGATGTCGGGGTGGTGGCGGCGGGTGAGCGCGACCGCTTCGGCGCCGTCGGCCGCCTCGCCGACGACCTCCATGTCGGGGACCTCGCCGATGAGGATGCGGAAGGTCATGCGCAGGAGCTGCTGGTCGTCGGCGAGGAGGATGCGAGTCGTCATCGGGCCTGTCTTCGCGGATGAGGGGGCCGGGTCAGGGGGCCGGGTCAGGGCAGGATGGGCAGGTCGGCGGTGACGGTGAAGCCCCCGTCCGACTGACGTCCGGCGGTGAAGCTGCCTCCGGCCGAGTGCGCGCGCTCACGCATCCCGATGAGTCCGAAGCCGTCGCCGTCGGGGGTGCGGGAGGGTGCGGCGGGGAGCCGTCCGGGTGTGTTGGCGACCGTGATCGTCAGCCGTTCGTGACCGTAGCCGAGCCGGACGTGCGCGGTGCCGCCGGGGGCATGCTTGGTGATGTTGGTGAGGGCCTCCTGCACGATGCGGTACGCGCTGAGATCCACACCGGGTGAGAGCTGCTGCGTCTTGCCCTCGGTGACGAGCCGGACATCGAGGCCGGTCGATGTGAACGACTCGATCAGGTCCGGGAGTTGGGCCAGGCCGGGGGCCGGTTCGAGGACGTCGGGGTCGTCGGGCCGGCGCAGCAGGCCGACGGCGGCCTTGAGTTCGCGCAGGGCCGAGGAGGTGGTGGCGGCGAGCTGGTTCACCATGGGGGCGACCTTGTGGGGGCTGGTCCGGGCGAGGAAGGTGAGGGTGCCTGCCTGGGCGTTGGCCAGGGCGAGGTGGTGGGCGACGACGTCGTGGAGTTCACGGGCGATGCGGACACGTTCGTCCGCCACCCGGTGCCTGGCCTCTTCCTCGCGGGTCCGTTCGGCGTATGCGGCACGGGTCTCGACCGCTTCGAGGTAGGCGTTGCGCATGCGGGCGGCGGATCCCAGGGCCACCGGCAGCAGCAGGCACAGGACGGGATTGACGGTGGCCAGCGGCCAGGGGTGGCCGGCGCGGTCGCCGAAGACGGTGGACAGCACGATCATCGCCGTCACCGGGAGGCAGAAGCGGTAGACCGTCCTGGGCGCGACACGGGCGGCGATCCCGTACAGGGCGACCAGGACGGGCGCCAGGAGCATGGGGGTGAGGAGATAGCCCACCGCGCCGGCGGCACCGGCGCACACGGCGGTGACGAGGACGACCGCGTACGGGTGACGGCGCCGCCACAGCACGGCGACGGAGGCCACCGCTGCGGGCGGCAGAGCGGACCACCAGCCCAGACCGTGGGCGTAGGACTTGCTGCTGTAGTACGCCACCGGCCCGGACAGGACGAACAGCACCACGACGAGCACCGTGTCGAGGAGACGGCGGTGTCGGCGGGAGAAGTGCTGCCAGCGGGTGGTCATCGACGCTTGCTCCGGCGAGGTGGGCGTGCGGCCATCCTGCCAAACGACCGCGATCGGTGAGGCCGGGCGGCCGCCGTGCCGGAGGCCGCCCCGGCCCCGTAGAGCCTGGATCAACGGTGTGCCGCTTCCGCGACCGGCGCAGGTGCCGCCTCGGCGGGGGGCGTACGGCTCAGGGACTCGCCCTCGATGTCGACGCGGGGCAGCCACCGGGCGAGCCGGGCCGGAAGCCACCAGGCCCGCTCGCCCAGCAGGGCCATGACCGCGGGGACCAGCGCCATCCGCACGACGAGGGCGTCGAAGAGGACGGCGACGGCCAGGCTGAAGCCGATCATCTTGATCAGGGCGAGGCCGGCGCCGACGAAGCCGGAGAACACGGCGATCATGATGAGTGCGGCGGCGACCACGACCCGCGCGCTGTGCCGGAAGCCGGTGACGACGGCCTCGGCCGGACGCTCGCCGTGGGTGTACGCCTCGCGCATCCGGGAGACGAGGAACACCTCGTAGTCCATGGCCAGGCCGAAGACGATGCCCACCATCATGATCGGCATGGTGCTCATCACCGGGCCGGTCTGCTGCAGGCCGATCAGGTCGGCGAGCCGGCCCCACTGGAAGACCGCCACCACCGCGCCGAGCGCGGACAGCACGGACAGCAGGAACCCCAAGGCGGCCTTGAGCGGGACCAGCACGGACCGGAAGACGACCAGCAGCAGGAGGAAGGCCAGCCCGACCACGACCGCCAGGTAGGGCACCAGGGCGCTCTGCATCTTGTCGGCGACGTCGATATTGATCGCCGTGGTGCCCGAGACGAGGAAGGTCGCGCCCGTCTCGGCCGTCACCTCCGGCCGTTCGGCGCGGATGACGCGGACCAGGTCCTCGGTCTTCTCGTCGGTGGGCGCGGTGGAGGCGGTGGCCGTGAAGATCGCCGTGTTGCCCGCCGGGTTGAAGACGGGCGCGGTGACGGAGACGACGCCCTTGGTCGCGGAGATCGTCTCGGCCACGCTCTTCGCTGCGCTCTCGGGGTTCTTCGCGCCCTTGGCGTCCACCACGACGGTGAAGGGGCCGTTGAAGCCGGGGCCGAAGCCGTCGGCGAGTTCGTCGTAGGCCCGTCGTTCGGTGGTCGCGGTGGACTTGGACTCGTCGCCGGGCATGCCGAGCTGCAGGTCGAGGACCGGCAGCGCCACGATTCCGAGGCCGATGACCGAGGCGAGCAGCACCGGCACCGGCCGGCGCTGCACGAACCGTGCCCACCGGGTGCCCGCGTTGTCCCCGGTACGGGCGCCGGTGTCACGGCCCTTGCGGATACGGCGGGGCAGGACCGCGTTCGGCAGGATGCCCAGCAGGGCCGGTACGAGGGTGAGGGCGACCAGGACGGCGACGACGACGGCTCCGGCGGCGGACAGGCCCATCTTGGTGAGCGTCGGCACGCCGACCACGGACAGTCCGGCCAGGGCGATGACGACGGTCAGGCCGGCGAAGACCACCGCCGAGCCGGCGGTGCCCGCCGCGCGGCCGGCGGCCTCCTGCGGGCTGTGCCCGCGGCCGCGTTCCTCGCGGTAGCGGGAGACGACGAACAGGGCGTAGTCGATTCCGACGGCCAGGCCCAGCATGGAGGCGAGGCTGCTGCTCGTGGTCGACAGCCCGAGCGTCGAGCCGAGCGCCATGATCGACACCGTGCTGATGCCCACCCCGAGCACGGCGGTCAGCAGCGGCAGCCCGGCCGCGGCGAGGGAACCGAAGGTCACCAGCAGGACGACGGCCGCGATGACGACGCCGATCAGCTCACCGGACCCGCCGGCGGCAGCGTCGTCGGCGAGGACCGGCCCGCCCACGTCCACGGTCAGCCCGGCGTGCCGGGCTTCGTCGACCGCCTTCCGGAGGTTGTTCCTGGTGGCGTCGGTGAGGTCCTTGGACGCGGCCTTGTAGGTGACCGTCGCGTACGCCGTGGAGGCGGCCTTGTTCACCGTGCCGGCGCGAAAGGGGTCCACGGCGGCCTGGACCTGGCCGCTCTCGGCTGCCTCGCCGACCAGCTTCTCGATCACCGCCCGGTTGGCGGAGGAGGTCAGCTTCTCCCCGCTCGGTGCGACGAAGACGATGCGCGCCGTCGCCTGGTTCGGGCTCTGCGAGGCGCCCGGGAACCGCTTCTGCAGCAGGTCGTAGGCGCGCTGCGACTCGATGCCCGGCATGGAGCCGGTGTCGTCGGGGGGCGAGGCCACCTGGGTCGAGGCGAAACCGAGGGCACCGAGCAGCACCACCCAGAGCAGGGCGACGTACCAGCGCCGCCGGAAGGCCGTACGGCCCATGCGGTAGAGAAAGACAGCCACGGAGCGGATCTCCACATCTGGATCGGGAACGCACCCATGCTGCGAAGCCGGAGCCCCGGCCGTCGTCGTGCCGACGCCGACAGCTCCTACTGAGATCGCCGACCCGGCCTGCTGAATCGGCAGTACCGCCGGACAGGCGGTGACCACCGGCATACGCAGTAGCGCCCGTCGTACTCAGGCAGTACACGCGGGCCTGCACCCGTCCGACGCCGTGCCCTCGGACGGGCTGCCACTCTCTGAGGGCTTCACCGCCCGGTCGGCGCAGCGACTGCGTGCGCCCCTGATCAGGTACCGGACCGCCCCTCGCCAAGGGCGCCGCCGGTGGCCGGGCCCTCACCCGCCGGAACATCCGAGAGGACTGCCGAGCATGCCGCTCACCGCCTTAACGAGAGCGAGAACCGCCGCCGCACTGTCCGCGCTCATCCTGCTGGCCGGCGCCCCCGCCGCCCTCGCCGAGACGGACTCCGCCCCCGCACATCACCCGGCGGACGAAAAGATCCTGGAGACCGACGTCACCAGCCTCCCCGACACCCGGGAGGGACAGTCGGTCCTCGCGGTCAACCCCAGGAACCCGGACAACCTGGTCTTCACCTCGACCGTCTTCCCCGACAGCCCCGGCCTTGAGCCCGTCGGCGCCTGCTTCGTGGCCTTCTCCTTCGACCGGGGCAGGACCTGGCACCGGTCGTCCTGGCCGATGGGCGACCGCCCCCAGTGCGGCGAACCGGAAGTGACGACCGACGCCGACGGGATTTTCTACATCTCCAACAACCAGATCGGCCCCGACCGCTACACGACGTACACCAACCACAACGTCGTCTCCAAGTCCGTCGACGGCGGACGGACGTGGACGGGCCCGGTGCAGACACCGCTGGTCCTGGGCGGTGCACCCAAGCTCCGCGTGGACCAGGCGACCGGCAAGGTGTACGCGGTCGCCTCCCACACGGCGTTCGAGTACCCCAGCGCCATCTCGGTCAGCGACGACCAGGGCGAGACCTGGTCGGACCCGTCGACGATCCCCGGTCCCCAGCCCTGTGTCGAGATCACCCCCGACCTGCCCCCGTCCTGCGGCTACCCCGGCCGTGAGATCGCCGTGTACGGCGGGATCCTGGCCTCCGCGAGCCAGGGCGACGACGGCAAGGTCGCCTTCTACACCACCCGCGACGACGGCAAGAGCTGGCGAACCTTCCCGGTCACCGACAGCGACGGCACCCCCGTCCTCAACGGCACCGGCTCCCTCGTACCGGTCCCCGCCCTGGGGGCCGCCGCCGACCCCGTCCCCTGGGTGTCCGCCGACCCCACCCACAAGGGCCGCTTCGCCGTCATGGTCCCCCGCGACTCGAACCTGGAGGTGTACGTCACCGACAACGCCGGCAAGTCCTGGACCGGCCCCGCCACCATCGCCGCACCCGACGCACAGCGACCCTGGTTCGACTTCGGCCCCGACGGACAGCTCGGCGTCATGTGGCGCACCACCGAACTCAACGTCTACTCGGTGGTCTCCTTCGACCACGGCCGCACCTTCAGCGACCGCCTCCAGGTCAACAGGACCACCGAACCCGCCGGCGTCAACGGCCCGCCCGGAGACCGCTGGTCGACCATCACCCTCGACAAGAAGTACGCCTACGTCGGCTGGGCCGACGGCCGCAACGGCGAACTCGACGCCATCCTCGGCCGCGTCCCCCTGAGCGCCTACCACGGCGGACGCCGCCCCTGACACCAGGCACCACCGGGGGCACGGAACATCACCCGTGCCCCCGACCTCTCAGGTCACTGCACCTGGTCCACGGACTCGAACCGCCACCGGTGCACCGGGCGGCCCACCAACTCCTGCGGCGGATCCGCGAGTTCGGGCAGGTCCGGGGTGTCGTACGCCCCCTCCCACCAGGTGACGACCAGCACCCGGTCCTGCGGTGCCCGGAAGGTCTCGCGGCGCAACGGGGCCTCGGGGAGGACCTGTTGCCGCGCCCAGGCCAGCAACTCCGCGCCCCGGCCCGGCACCGCCCGCGCCTCCCACATCAGCGCGACCGTCATGAGTAGAGGTTCTCCTTGCTGACCTCGTGCACGTGGTCGTGGTGGTGGGTGCCGGGGACGTGCGGGTCCGTCACCGGCAGGGAGCTGTCCGCCGAGAGGTCCCAGCCGGACGGGGTCCGGTTGCGCGCGACCATCTCCGCGCCGAGCGCGGCCACCATCGCGCCGTTGTCCGTGCACAACTTCATACGCGGCACCCGGAGTCGGATGCCGGCCGCCTCGCAGCGCTCCTGGGCGAGAGCGCGGAGCCGGGAGTTGGCGGCGACACCGCCACCGATCATCAGGTGGTCGACGCCCTCGTCACGGCAGGCCCGGACGGCCTTGCGGGTCAGGACGTCCACGACCGCCTCCTGGAAGGACGCGGACACGTCGCGGACCGGGACCTCCTCGCCGGCCGCCCGCTTGGCCTCGATCCAGCGGGCCACCGCCGTCTTGAGACCGGAGAAGGAGAAGTCGTAGGCCGGGTCGCGGGGGCCGGTGAGGCCGCGCGGGAAGGCGATCGCCGAAGGGTCGCCCTCCTTCGCGTACCGGTCGATGACCGGGCCGCCCGGGAAGCCCAGGTTCAGTACGCGCGCGATCTTGTCGAAGGCCTCGCCGGCCGCGTCGTCGATGGTCGCGCCGAGCGGCCGCACGTCGGAGGTGATGTCCGAGGACAGGAGGAGGGAGGAGTGGCCGCCGGAGACCAGCAGGGCCATCGTCGGCTCCGGGAGCGGGCCGTGTTCCAGCTGGTCGACGCAGATGTGGGAGGCGAGGTGGTTGACCCCGTAGAGCGGCTTGCCGAGCGCGTACGCGTACGCCTTCGCCGCCGAGACGCCGACCAGCAGCGCGCCGGCCAGGCCGGGACCGGCCGTGACCGCGATGCCGTCGAGGTCCTTGGCGCTCACCCCGGCGCCCTTCAGGGCACGCTCGATGGTCGGGACCATCGCCTCCAGATGCGCCCTGGACGCCACCTCGGGGACGACCCCGCCGAAGCGGGCGTGCTCGTCGACGGACGAGGCGATGGCGTCGGCGAGCAGGGTGGTGCCCCGGACGATGCCGACGCCGGTCTCGTCGCAGGAGGTCTCGATCCCCAGAACCAGGGGTTCGTCAGCCATTGATCTCGGTTCCTTCTTCGGAGGTGGGCCCGGAGGCGGAGCCACTGCCGGGCTGCCCGGTGGTCAGGCGCATCACCAGGGCGTCCACGTTCCCCGGCTGGTAGTAGCCGCGTCTGAACCCGATGGGCTCGAAGCCGAACCGCTCGTAGAGCTTCTGGGCGCGGATGTTGTCGACCCGGCACTCCAGCATGACCTCGGCGCACTCGAAGGCGGTCGCGGCCCGCAGCAGTTCGGTGAGCAGCTCCGCGCCGAGCCCGGTGCCCCACTGGTCACGGCGTACGGCGATGGTCTGGATGTCGCCGACCGCGGTGGAGCCGCTGTCGTCGGAGGCGGCGCCCTGGGCGACGAGCCCGCCGTACCCGACGATCCGGTCGTCCTCCAGGGCCACCAGGTACCGCCGGGTCGCCCCGGGTCCCCTCGCATGTGCCAGTTCGGACCAGAACATCCCCCGCGACCAGGCGTCCTCGGGGAACAGGTCCTTCTCGAGCTCCAGGACCGGGTCGATGTCCCACCAGCGCATCTCGCGCAGCTGTGCGGTCACTTCGGGGTGACCACCTTGTAGTTCTTGGGCACCTGAGCGTCCGGCCGGCGCAGGTACAGCGGGCGGGGCGCGGGCAGTTCCTCGCCCGCGGCCAGCTTCTCGGCGGCCAGCGACGCCAGGGCCGCGGCGGAGACGTGCTCGGGCTCGTGCGCGACGGGGAAGGTGTCGGGGTAGAGCAGCGCCCCGGCGCCCACGGCGGGCAGCCCGGCCACCTTCTCGGCGATGTCGGCGGGCCGGTCGACGGCGGGCTCCGTGAGCCGGGTGCGCGAGTCCTCGTACACCGCCCAGTAGACCTCCTTGCGGCGGGCGTCGGTCGCGACCACGAACGGGCCCTTCTCGATGTCGGCCCCGTAGGCGAGCCCGTCGAGCGTGCACAGGCCGTGGACGGGCACGCCGAGCGCGAGCCCGAAGGTGTCCGCGGTCATCAGACCGACCCGCAGGCCGGTGTAGGGGCCGGGACCGGTGCCGGTGACGATCTCGGTGACGGCGTCCAGCGAGACCCCGGCCTCGGCGAGGACGCGGTCGACGGCCGGCAGCAGCAGCTCGCCGTGCCGGCGCGCGTCCACCTGGCTCGACGAGGCGATGACGGCCGTACCGTCGTGCAGGGCGACGGTGACGGCGGGGGTGGCGGTATCCAGAGCGAGCAAGAGCACGCGAACAGCCTACGGCTCCGGCGCCGCGAGCACGCCCGGCCGGGTCGGGCGGTCACTGACTGCTACGGTCTGTACGAAGTACGACATATACGGCGAGACTCCCTCCGGGGCTCTCCGTGAGGCTCTACGGCAGGCAGAGGTGGCGCACGTGGCAGGGACCAGCGCGGGAGTCGTGGCCGGCCTCACCGCGGCGGCCGTCGGGGCGGTCGGTTTCCTCGCCTACCAGGCCTCGGCCACCGTTCCGCCCGGTCTCGGCGGCCGGTCGTCGGCGAGCCCCGCGCCCGGAGCGCCGGCCGGCAAGGCACCCCGGGACCACCGCCACCCCACCGCCCTGCCGAACACCTCCGGGACGCGTGAACGGGTGGTGTACTCGGTGGACGACGACCGGGTCTGGCTCGTCAGCGAGCAGGGCCGCGTCGAGCGCACCTTCAGGGTGAACCCCGGCACCATCGACCCGCCGCTCGGCGCCTACTGGGTGACGTCCCGCTCGAAGGCCGTCACGGGCACGGACGGCCTCCCCATCGAACACGTGGTCCGCTTCACCACCACGAAGGACGGCTCGGCGATCGGCTTCAGCGCGGTCACCGCCCAGCGCGCGGCCGCGCCCCCCGACCCCACGGTGAAAACGGGCGGCATCCGCGAGACCCGCCCGGACGGTTACGCGATGTGGAACTTCGCGACGATCGGCGTGAAGGTGATCGTGATCCGCTGACGCGCCCCTGATCGGCGGCGCAGCCGCCGTCTGGGGGCGCGGGGAACTGCGCGACCAGCCCCCACGCACCCACACGGGGCCCACCGGCCGAACCCGCCTAGGCAGCCTTACGGTCCTGTTCAACCGGCTTCACCGGCAGCTCCGGCGTTCTCGGCGGCCGAGACACCGCGTCAGCGCACGCACAGGACGCCAGAAGCTCACGCATGGAGACGCCGGGAACCACAGCGACCGCGACCGGTCGCCGCTCCTCGGACTGGGACACGGACACGGGCGCCTCCTGACGTGCGGGGGCGGACGTAGTTAGGTAGACCTAACTACGGACTGGGTACCATGTGACCACGCCCGATACGTCCGGCGCAATATCTTGCCGACGCCTTGTCGGATATCTTGCCGACGCCTTGTCGGAACGTTCACACGGTCCTCAGGCCGACAGGACCCCCAGATCCACCCCGTCCCACCGCTCCCCCAGCCCCGCCAGGGTCACGTGCCGTACCTCGTCGGTGGTGTCGCCGACCGCCCGGTGGATCTGCACCATGAGCCGGTCGTCGGTCAGCTCCTCGACCTTGCCCTCGCCCCACTCCACGACGATCACGGACTCGGGCAGCGAGACGTCGAGGTCCAGGTCCTCCATCTCGTCGAGCCCGCCGCCCAGGCGATAGGCGTCCACGTGGACGAGCGGCGGACCGCCCCCCAGGGAGGGATGCACGCGGGCGATGACGAACGTCGGCGACGTGACGGCCCCGCGCACACCGAGCCCCTCGCCCAGTCCCCGCGTCAGCGTCGTCTTGCCGGCGCCGAGCTCCCCGCTGAGCATCACGAGGTCACCGGCGCGCAGCAACTTCGCCAGTCGGCGGCCCAGCTCCCCCATCTGCTCGGGGGAGGTGACGGTCAACTCGATGTCAGCCTGGCTGCGCCGTGCTGCTGGTGCTTCCATAGCCACTTACGGTAGCCCCTGCCGGCACGGCACCCGCTCGGGTGAGCAGGTCGGCGAGGCGGTCGGTGACCACTTCCGGGTGCTCCAGCATGACCAGGTGCCCGGCGTCCGCGACGAGCACGAGTTCGGCGTCGGGCAGCAGGTCGGCGATGACCTCGCTGTGCTCGCTGGGCGTGACGAGGTCCTGCACCCCGGCCAGCACCAGCACCGGCAGGTTCTGGAAGTAGGCGAGCGCGGCGGTCTTGTCGTGGTCGGTGAAGGCCGGATAGAACTCGGCGACCACGTCGATCGGCGTCGACTCGATCATCCGCTCCGCGAACCGCTCCACCGCCGGATCGACGTCCTTGGACGCGAACGAGTACCGCTTGATAATCCCGGCGAAGAGATCGGCGGTGACCCGCCGCCCCTTCTCCACCAGCGCGGCCTGCGTGCCCAGTGCCTTCAGCACCCCGGGCAGCACCCGGCGCACCACGTTGACGCCGGCGATCGGCAGCCCGAAGTTGACCTCACCGAGCCGCCCGGACGAGGTACCGACGAAGGCGGTGGCGACCACCCGCTCGCGGATCAGGTCGGGATACTCCGCGGCCAGTGCCATCACCGTCATGCCGCCCATGGAGTGCCCGACCAGCACGATCGGCCCCTCCGGCACGGCCGCGTCCAGGACGGCCTTCAGGTCCCGGCCCAGCTGGTCGATGGTGAGCTCCACCCCGTCCTCGTGCTGGGCGACGCCCCGCCCGGAACGGCCGTGGCTGCGCTGGTCCCAGTGCACGGTGCGGACGACCCCGCGCAGGGCCGCCCGCTGGAAGTGCCAGGAGTCCTGGTTGAGGCAGTAGCCATGGCTGAAGACGACGGTGACGGGCGCGGGCGCCTTGCGGCCGAAGAGCCGGCGGCGGCGCGGCGAGACGGCGGGGCCGGGGTCGGGCACCACCTCGTCGACCTCGTAGTAGAGCTCGGTGCCGTCGTCGGCGTACGCCTTGCCGGGGGTGCCGCGCAGGGTGCCGTACGGGCCCGCCGAGTCCAGCGCCAGCCGGGCCTTGCGGCGCATGCCGCGGCCGACGGTCATCCGCTCCACGGCGACGCCGGCGGCCGCTCCGGCGGCGAGCACTCCTATGGCGGCTCCGGCGACGCCCGTCACCTTGCGCCAGCTGCCGGAGGCCGCCCCCGTGGCCGAGGCGACGACGGCCGCCGCGGCGGCTTCCGCTACGGCCTCCGCACTGCTCTCGCTCACGTACCGCTCCTCTTCGCCGTACTGCAGTTCGCTACCTAGGTGACACGGGTGATGCTGACGCGACGCATGTTGCTGTTGTTTCTGTTGATACAGATGTAACCGGGTCGTGCCGCCGCCGAACCCCGGAGATCAGTCGCCGGCCCCTGGGCCGGCTCCTGGACCGGCTTCGGGTCCGTCCCCTGGTTCTTGCCCACTCGGTTCCCCGTTCACATAGACGCGGGGAACCCGGGTTCCGATGCGGGTGACGATTTCGTATGCAATCGTGCCCGCGGCCTGGGCCCAGTCCTCGGCGGTGGGCTCGCCCCGGTCGCCCGGACCGAACAGCACGGCCTCCGCGCCGACCTCGGGCTCGTCGCCGCCGAGGTCCACGACGAACTGGTCCATGGCGATGCGCCCGGCGGCCGTCCGCCACTTGCCGCCGACCAGCACGGGCCCGGTGCCGGAGGCGTGCCGCGGAATACCGTCCGCGTAGCCGACGGGGACGAGTCCGAGGGTGGTCTCGCCGGGCGTGACGTAGTGGTGCCCGTAGCTGACCCCGTGCCCGCCCGGTACGTGCTTCACCAGGGCGAGGGAGGCGGACAGCGTCATCACGGGGCGCAGGCCGAAGTCGGCCGCGCTGCCCAGCTCGGGGCTGGGCGAGAGACCGTAGAGCGCGATGCCCGTGCGGACCAGGTCGAAGTGGGTCTCGGGGAGGGTGAGGGTGGCCGGCGAGTTGGCGATGTGCCGCACCTCGGGGCGCACGCCCTGCTCCTCGGCGTACCCGAGCAGCTCGCGGAAGAGGGTGAGCTGGGCGGCGATGGAGGGATGGCCGGGCTCGTCGGCGCAGGCGAAGTGCGACCACAGCCCGGTGATCCGGACCAGCCCCGCCGCCTCGGCGCGCAGCGCCTCGCGGACCAGCTCGGGCCAGTCGGCGGGCTGGCAGCCGTTGCGCCCGAGTCCGGTGTCGGCCTTGAGCTGCACGCGTGCCGGACGGCCGGCCGCCCTGGCCGCCTCGGTCACCTCGCGCAGGGCCCACATGCCGCTCACCGACACGTCGAGGTCGGCCTCGACGGCCTCCCGCCACGGCCCGCCCGGGGTCCACAGCCAGCACATGATCCGCGCGTCCGCAGGCAGCCCGGGGTCCGCGCGCAGCGCCAGGGCCTCCTCCGGAGTGGCCGTACCCAGCCAGCTCGCGCCCGCCTCGACGGCCGCGCGGGCACACCGGAGGGCCCCGTGGCCGTACGCGTCGGACTTCACCACGGCCATCAGGGCCGCGCCCGGCGCGAGGGCACGCAGGGTCCGCGCATTGGCCCGCAGGGCGGCCAGGTCGATCTCGGCGCGGGCGCGCAGGGGCGCGGTCGGTGCAGTCTGCGCAGTCGGTGTATCACTCATCGCGCCCCCAGTGTCTCAGAGGCCTCCGACAGCCCACCGGCACAGCCCCTGGTACAGGGCTCAGGTACCCGTACGGTGACCCCACACGTACACCTTGTCGCCCTTTTTCAGCGTGCTCCACAGCTTCTTCGCGTCGCCGAGCTTGAGGTTCACGCAGCCCCAGGAGCCGACGGTGGTGTAGATGGAGCCGTAGACGGCGTGGAAGGCCTGTCCGCCGTCGAAGAACTGGGCGTACGGCATGGGCGAGTTGTACAGGGTCGACCAGTGGTTCTTGTGCCGCCAGTACACGGTGTGCCACCCGGCCCGGGTCGCGTACCCCTTCCGCCCACTGCGCATCTGCACCGGCCCGTAGACCACCTTGCTGCCCTTCTGTACCCAGGTGACCTGCCGGTTGAGGTCGACACAGGCGACCCGGTACGACTTCACGGGGCAGTTCTTGCCGGCGTTAGGGTTCTTCTTCGCCGACAGGAGCATCATCTGGTACCAGGTCACGGGCCCCGCGAACCCGATCGCCGGCTTGATCTTGTACTTCTTCTGGAACGTCAGGATGGCCTTGCAGTCGGCGGTGGACTGCTTCCCGTCCACCTTCAACTTCAGCCACTGCTCGATCTGTTTCTGATACGGCCCGGTCAGCTTGGAGCAGCTCACCTTGGAGACGGCGTCGCTCAGCGGCACGTACTCGATGAGGTCGTACGTCCCGGGCGCCGCCGCCTTCGGTTCGACAGCGTCCTCCTTGGCGCTGGGCGTGTACACCTTGGGCGCCAGCATCTGGTCGGGGGTGTCGATCTGCCAGGGCCGCGAGGGCCCGGGCGCGATCCCCGGCACCAGCTCCGACTCGGGGACGGCGGCGCCCGGTTTGGGGGCGGCACTGTCCGCGACCCCGGTCCCGGCACCGAGGGAGAGAGCGGCCACGGCGGCGACGAAGGTTCCTGCGGCACCCCGCGCAAGACCACCCCGCTTACACACGATTCGTCCACTAATCATGCGATCAGACAACCCCGCAGGGGCCACGATTCCGGGGAGCCGCGCGGGGAGGTCACCCGAGGGATGCAGGAGGGGCACGCGCAGCGCCCAGCCCCCACCGACCCGCACACACCTCTCCGGCGTTCAACGGGGTCCGGGGCGAAGCCCCGTGACGGTGCGGCCCTGGCCTACCGAGTCGGGTGGGCGGGTGGGAAAACTCCCTGCCACGCCGACCGAAGCTGCGCAGCAATCTCGTGGGCAACCGTCGGCGCCCCCTCCGCCGCGAACCGCCCCGCGAGCCCGTGCAGATACGCCGCCACACTCCCCGCGTCCCGCCCGTCCAGCCCCGCCGCCAGCAACGACCCCGCCAGCCCCGACAGCACGTCCCCGCTCCCGGCGGTGGCGAGCCAGGGCGTCCCCGTCGCGTTCACCCGGACAGCGGAACCGCCCCCCGCCTCCGCCACCAGCGTCGTCGACCCCTTCAGCAGCACCGTCGCCCGGTACGCCGCCGCCAGCTCCCGCACCGCCGCCAGCCGGCCGGCCTCGACCTCCTCCCGCCGTACCCCCAACAGGGCCGCCGCCTCCCCGGCGTGCGGCGTCATCAGGGTCGGCGCCGTACGACCGCGCACCGTGTCCCGGTCGGCGAGCCGCAGCCCGTCCGCGTCGACCAGCACCGGCACGTCCGCCTCCAGCACCTCGGCGACGGCGTCGGCGTCATCCCCGACCCCCGGCCCGGCCACCCACGCCTGCACCCGCCCGGCCTTCCGCGGCCTCCCGTCCGACACCAGCGTCTCGGGAAAGCGGGCCAGCACCTCGTCCTTGGCCGGCCCGACGTACCGTACGGCCCCGGCCCCGCCCCGCAACGCCCCCGCGACAGCCAGCACGCCCGCCCCCGGATAGCGCGCCGACCCGGCCACGATGCCCACCACTCCGCGCCGGTACTTGTCGCTCTCCGCCGACGGCATTGGCAGCAGCCGCGCCACGTCCACGTCCTGCAACGCCTCCAGCTCGGCCTCCTCGGGCAGTTCGAGCCCGATGTCGACCAGCCGTACCGAACCGGCGTACTCCCGTGCCGGATCGATCAGCAACCCCGGCTTGTGCGTCCCGAAGGTCACGGTCAGGTCCGCCCGTACGGCCGCCCCGCGCACCTCACCGCTGTCCACCTCCACCCCGCTCGGCAGGTCCACGGCGACGACGGCGGCCCGCGACCGCTCCACGACCGCCACCAGTTCCGCCGCCTCGGGCCGCAGCCCGCCCTTGCCGCCGATCCCCACGATCCCGTCGACGACGAGATCGGCCCGCAGGACCGACTCCTCGGCACCGCCGTCCCGTACGACGGTCCCCCCGGCCCGGCGCAGCGCCGCCAGCCCGCCCTCATGCGTGCGCTCCGGCGCGAGCAGCACCGCCGCGACCCCCGCCCCTCGCCGCGCCAGCCGCGCCCCGGCGTACAGCGCGTCCCCGCCGTTGTCCCCGCTGCCGACCAGCAGGACCACCCGGCTGCCGTACACCCGTCCGAGCAACTCGGCGCAGGCGGCGGCCAGCCCGGCGGCGGCCCGCTGCATCAGTGCCCCCTCCGGCAGCCGCGCCATCAACTCCCGCTCGGCCGCCCGTACCGTCTCCACGCTGTAAGCAGTCCGCATGCCCCGAGTCTCCCCCGGAACCCGCGGGACGCGCATCCGCCCCGCCCCACCCGCATCACCCCGCTCACCCCTCGGCGATCACCACCGCCGACGCCACCCCGGCGTCGTGACTGAGCGACACATGCCACGACCGCACGCCGAGTTCCGCCGCGCAGGCGGCCACGCTCCCCTTCACCTGCAGCCGCGGCCGCCCGCTGTCCTCGACGAGCACCTCCGCGTCCGTCCAGAGCAGTCCCGGCGGCGCGCCGAGGGCCTTCGCCAACGCCTCCTTGGCCGCGAACCGCGCCGCGAGCGAGGCGACACCGCGCCGCTCCCCGCTCGGCAGATACAACTCCCGCTCGACGAAGAGCCGCCCGGCCAGCCCGGGAGTCCGCTCCAGCGACTCCCGGAACCGGTCGATCTCGGCGACGTCGATACCCACTCCGATGATGCTCACCGAAGCACCTTACGACCCGTCAGACGACCACGGGCCGAGCTGTGTCCTGCCCGTGCCCGCCGGTGCCTGCCGGCGCCCGCTAGCGGCCGATCTTCTCCAACTCCACGAGGTCCTCGTCGGAGAGCGCGAGTCCCGCGCCGGCGACGTTCTCGCGCAGGTGCGCCACCGACGAGGTGCCCGGAATGAGGAGGATGTTCGGCGACCGTCGCAGCAGCCAGGCCAGGGCGACCGACATCGGCGTCGCGTCCAGCCGGGCAGCCACGGCGGACAGTGCGGTGGACTGCAGCGGGGTGAAGCCGCCGAGCGGGAAGAAGGGCACGTAGGCGATGCCCTGGGCGGCGAGGTCGTCGATCAGTTCGTCGTCCTGGCGGTGGGCGAGGTTGTACATGTTCTGCACGCACACGATCGGCGCGATCGACTGCGCCTCGGCGATCTGTTCCGGCGTCGCGTTGCTCACGCCGAGGTGCCGGATCAGGCCCTGCCGGCGGAGTTCGGCGAGGGCCTCGAAGGGCTCGGCGAGCGAGCCGGGCCGCAACCCCTGGGCGTCGCCGAGCCGGAGGTTGACCACGTCGAGGGAGTCGAGGCCGAGGTCGTCGAGGTTCTCCTGGACGGCGCGGCGCAGGTCCTCGGGCCGCCGGGCGGGAATCCAGGCGCCCTGCCGGTCGCGGACCGCGCCGACCTTGGTCACGATGTGCAGTGCCGCGGGATACGGGTGCAGCGCCTCACGGATCAACCGGTTGGTGACGCGCGGTCCGTACGCACCGGCGGTGTCGACGTGGGTGATCCCGAGGGCGACCGCCTCGCGCAGGACGGCGAGCGCGCCGTCACGGTCGGCGGGCGGGCCCATGACCCCGGGGCCGGCGAGCTGCATGGCGCCGTAGCCGGCACGGGTGACGGTCAGATCGCCCAGGTTCCAGGTGCCGCCGGGCAGTGATGCGGAGGGTGTGTTCTTCATGCCGTCGATGGTCACGCGCGGACCCGCGGCGCATCCAATACCGCCGCAGTGCGCTGTCATACCCGGTGGGTATCACCGACGTACGCTGTGGCCATGGACACCAAGGACACCTTGGAGACCCGCGAACTGAGGTACTTCCTGGCCGTCGCCGAGGAGTTGCACTTCGGCCGCGCCGCCGAACGCCTCGGCATGGCGCAGCCCCCGCTGTCCCGGGCGATCCAGCAGCTGGAACGGCGCCTCGGCGTCCGCCTGCTGGACCGCGACCGCCGCGGCGTCTCCCTGACCGGCGCCGGAGAGGTGCTGCTGCACGAGGGCCGCGCGGCCCTCGACGCGACCACCGCCGCCGTCCGCCGCGCCCGTCGTGCCGGTGGCGCCGACGCCCCGGGCGGCCCCCGCGACCGGCTGGTGCTGGCGGTGAAGGCCGGCGCGTCCCACGAACTGCTGCACAAGCTCCTCGACGCCTACGCGGCCGAGCCCGGCGCCGCCGACATCGAGGTGCTGCCGACGGGCATGTGCGAGCAGGAGGGGATGCTGCGCGACGGCCGCGCCGACGTGGCGCTCATGCACGCGCCGTTCAACTCCCTCGCCGGGTTCGACAGCGAGGAGCTGATGACCGAGGGGCAGATCGCCGTCCTGCCCGCCGGTCACCCGCTCGCCGCGCACCGGACGCTGTCCCTGGCCGACGTCGCCGACATCCCCGACCTGCCGCTCGCCCGCTGGCCCCGCCACGGCACGTACCCGCCCGGCCCGGGCCCGGAGATCCGCGACCAGACACAGCTGGCCCAGCTGATCGCCCTCGGACGCACCGTGACCGTCCTGCCCGACTCGGCCCGCGCCTGGCTGTGGGCCGAGCACACCGCCGTCCCCCTGACCGACGCGCCTCCCGTGGTCACCCACATCGCCTGGCCCGCGCACAGCCGCTCCCTCGCCCTCGCCGCCCTGGTCCGCACGGCCACCCGGCTGTGACCCGCTGCCGCCCGCCGTCACCGCACCCCCGGGACCCGACCGGCGGGCCTTCTCACTCCACCGTCACCGACTTGGCGAGGTTCCTCGGCTGGTCCACCTCGTTGCCCCGGGCGGTGGCCAGTTCGCAGGCGAAGACCTGGAGCGGGACCGTGGCGACCAGCGGCTGGAGCAGGGTCGGGGTGGCGGGGATCCGGATCAGGTGGTCGGCGTACGGTACGACCGCCTCGTCGCCCTCCTCCGCGATCACGATGGTGCGGGCGCCCCGGGCCCGGATCTCCTGGATGTTGGACACGATCTTGTCGTGGAGCACCGAGCGGCCGCGCGGGGACGGGGCCACGACCACCACCGGCAGGTCCTCCTCGATCAGCGCGATCGGCCCGTGCTTCAGCTCGCCCGCCGCGAAGCCCTCGGCGTGCATGTACGCCAACTCCTTGAGCTTCAGGGCGCCTTCGAGGGCGACCGGGTATCCGACGTGCCGGCCGAGGAACAGCACGGTCTTCTTGTCCGCCAGCGACCGCGCCAGCGCCCGTACCGGCTCCATGGTCTCCAGGACCCGCTCGACCTCGCCGGAGATGTGCGAGAGGTCCCGGATCACCGCGCTGATCTCGTCGCCCCACTTGGTGCCCCGCACCTGGCCCAGGTACAGCGCCACCAGGTAGCAGGCCACCAGCTGGGTGAGGAACGCCTTGGTCGAGGCGACCGCGACCTCCGGTCCGGCGTGGGTGTACAGCACCGCGTCCGACTCGCGCGGGATCGTCGAGCCGTTGGTGTTGCAGATCGCGAGGACCTTCGAGCCCTGCTCGCGCGCGTGCCGGAGGGCCATCAAGGTGTCCATGGTCTCGCCGGACTGGGAGATGGCGATGACGAGGCTGCGCGAGTCCAGGATCGGGTCCCGGTACCGGAACTCGCTCGCCAGCTCCACCTCGCACGGGATGCGCGTCCAGTGCTCGATGGCGTACTTGGCGATCAGGCCGGCGTGGAAGGCCGTACCGCAGGCGACGATGACGACCTTGTCGACCTCCCGGAGTTCGGCGGCGCCGATCCGGACCTCGTCGAGGGTCAGCGAGCCGTTCGCGTCGATGCGGCCCAGGAGGGTGTCGGCGACCGCCTTGGGCTGCTCGGCGATCTCCTTGAGCATGAAGTAGTCATAACCCCCCTTTTCTGCCGCCGACGCGTCCCAGTCGACGTGGTACGAGCGGACGTCCGCCGGGGCGCCGTCGAAGCCCGTCACCCTCACGCCGTCCCGGCGCAGCTCCACCACCTGGTCCTGGCCCAGCTCGATCGCCGACCGGGTGTGGGCGATGAACGCGGCGACGTCCGAGGCAAGGAAGGCCTCGCCCTCGCCGACGCCCACCACGAGCGGGGAGTTCCGGCGGGCGCCGACGACCACGTCCGGATCGTCCGCGTGCACCGCGACCAGCGTGAACGCGCCCTCCAGACGCCGGCACACCAGCCGCATCGCCTCGGCGAGATCGGCGGTGCCGGAGAACTCCTCGGCGAGCAGATGGGCGACCACCTCGGTGTCCGTCTCGGAGGCCAGGTCGTGGCCCCGCTCGGCCAACTCCCCCCGCAGCGCGGCGAAGTTCTCGATGATCCCGTTGTGGACGACGGCGACCCGGCCCGCGTTGTCGAGGTGCGGATGCGCGTTGGCGTCCGTCGGCCCGCCGTGTGTGGCCCAGCGGGTGTGCCCGATACCGGTGGCACCGGTCGGCAGCGGCCGCTCCGTCAACTCCTTCTCCAGGTTGACGAGCTTCCCGGCCTTCTTCGCCGAGGCCAGCCCGCCGTCCGCGAGCACGGCGACGCCCGCCGAGTCGTACCCCCGGTACTCCAGCCGCTTGAGCCCGGCGACCACCACATCGAGCGCAGACTGCGCCCCCACGTATCCCACGATTCCGCACATGAGCGGCAGCCTAAGTGCCGCCCCTCACCCGAACACGGCTCAGCGTGCCCGAAATCGGAAATTATCCCGCCCCTACGCAGCACGATCCGTGTCGGCAGGCACAGGACCGCAGAGCGGCAGAGTCGTCTCTCACGTGATCAGAACCCCACGTGACCGACCCCACCCCCCACCCCGTTCAAACTCCGTTAACAATGGAATGTGATCTCTCCGGTCTCCCCGATGCCCCGGAGCGCCCACCGGCACAGGCCGGAGGCGACTCCCTACGTCGACCTCACCCGCTCCGAGTGGAGCGCGCTGCGCGACAAGACGCCGTTGCCGCTCACCGCCGAGGAGGTCGAGAAGCTGCGCGGTCTCGGTGACGTCATCGACCTCGACGAGGTGCGGGACATCTACCTCCCGCTGTCGCGACTGCTCAACCTCTACGTCGGTGCCACGGACGGCCTCCGAGGCGCCCTGAACACCTTCCTCGGCGAGCAGGGTTCCCAGTCCGGCACCCCGTTCGTCATAGGCGTGGCCGGCTCGGTGGCCGTCGGGAAGTCCACCGTCGCCCGGCTCCTGCAGGCCCTGCTCTCCCGCTGGCCCGAGCATCCCCGCGTCGAGCTGGTGACCACGGACGGCTTCCTGCTCCCGACCAAGGAGCTCGAAGCCCGCGGCCTGATGTCCCGCAAAGGCTTCCCCGAGTCGTACGACCGCCGGGCCCTGACCCGCTTCGTCGCCGACATCAAGGCCGGCAAGGACGAGGTCACCGCGCCCGTCTACTCCCACCTCATCTACGACATCGTCCCGGACCGGAAGCTCACCGTCCGCCGGCCCGACATCCTCATCGTCGAGGGCCTCAACGTCCTCCAGCCCGCCCTCCCCGGCCAGGACGGCCGCACCCGGGTCGGTCTCGCCGACTACTTCGACTTCAGCGTGTACGTCGACGCGAGCGCCGAGGACATCGAGCGCTGGTACCTCAACCGGTTCCGCAAGCTGCGCGCGACCGCCTTCCAGAACCCGGACTCGTACTTCCGGAAGTACACCCAGGTCTCCGAGGACGAGGCCGTCGACTACGCCCGCGGCCTCTGGCGCACCATCAACAAGCCCAACCTGGTGGAGAACATCGCCCCGACCCGCGGCCGCGCCACCCTGGTCGTCCGCAAGGGCCCGGACCACAAGGTGCAGCGGCTGCGGCTGCGCAAGCTGTAGGGCGCCCAACTGCCGCTGCCCGGCCCAGAAGTGACTCCTGGCCGGGCAGCGTGCACGTATGGCGAAGTCCCGCGGCTTCCGGCGACTACTGGAACCGCCTCTCGCAGTTCACGATGGTGTCGCCGGGGTCGGCGAACACCGTGTCGACGCCGGCGCCG
Source organism: Streptomyces sp. NPDC001980 (assembly GCF_040296885.1). Taxonomy (NCBI): domain Bacteria; kingdom Bacillati; phylum Actinomycetota; class Actinomycetes; order Kitasatosporales; family Streptomycetaceae; genus Streptomyces; species Streptomyces sp. NPDC001980. The sequence goes on from NZ_JBEOYD010000021.1 coordinate 147,612, forward strand.
CAGTTCACCGTGTCACCACCGGCGTTGTCCTGCACGCCGATGACGTCGTTGCGGCCGTTGGTGGTCACTTTGTCGATGCCCGTACCGGCATCGGCGGTGGTGCTGACAGCAGCGGCGGAGCCGTCGAAGGTGTCGTTCCCGTCGCCCAGTTGTACCGCGAGCCGGCTGGCCGTGGCGGCGCTGCCGCAGTCCGCGCTGTTGGCGTCCAGCCGGGTGCAGCCCGGGCCGATCGCGATGCCCGTGGCGTCCGTGAGGATCACTCGGCCGGTGGAAGTGCTGGCCGTGACCACGTTGTTGACTCCGGCACGCGCCTGGAGTCCGACCAGTCCGCCGAGGATACGGAACGCCGTGGAGCCCGGGGGCTGGGCGGCGGCGGCCGGGGTGGCGGACGAGGTGACGACGAGGCCCGCCACCAGAACCGGACCGGCCGCTCGCTTCAGGATGGTGCTCACGATCTTCATGCTGTGTTTCTCTTCCGTCGAGGGGGCGCCGCACAGAGCGGCCTCGACGCAAGAGAAACAGTCAGTGATCAGTCGCGCACTTTCTGCTACGCCTTGCAGCTCAACCCAGCGCCGACTTCACCGCATCGGCCAGCCGCCCCGCCACCGACCGGGCCTGCTCGATATCGGCCGCCTCGACCATCACCCGCACCAACGGCTCGGTCCCCGAAGGCCGCAGCAGCACCCGCCCGGTCTCCCCGAGCTCCCGCTCCGCCTCCGCGACCGCCGCCGCCAGGTCCCCCGACGTCCTCACCCGTGACTTGTCGACGTCCGGCACATTGATCAGCACCTGCGGCAGCCGCTCCATCACACCCGCCAGCTCCCGCAGCGACCGCCCGGTCTCGGCGACCCGCGCCGCCAGCAACAGCCCGGTCAGCGTGCCGTCGCCGGTCGTCGCGTGGTCGAGGATGATGACGTGGCCGGACTGCTCACCGCCGAGGGCGTAGCCGTGCTCCTTCATCTCCTCCAGCACGTACCGGTCGCCGACCGCGGTCTGCACGAGGTGCAGCCCTTCCCGCTCCAGCGCCAGCTTGAAGCCGAGGTTGGACATGACGGTGGCGACGACGGTGTCGGCGCGCAGCTCACCGCGCTCCCGCATGGCGAGCGCGAGCACCGCGAGGATCTGGTCGCCGTCGATCTCCTCGCCGGTGTGGTCGACGGCGAGGCAGCGGTCCGCGTCGCCGTCGTGCGCGACGCCGAAGTCCGCGCCGTGCTCGACGACCGCGGCCTTGAGCTTGCCGAGGTGGGTCGACCCGCAGCCGTCGTTGATGTTGAGCCCGTCCGGCTCCGCGCCGATGGTGACGATCTCGGCGCCGGCCCGGCGGAACGCCTCCGGCGAGACCCCCGCGGCCGCGCCGTGCGCCTCGTCCAGGACGATCTTCAGCCCGTCGAGCCGGTTGGGCAGGACCGACAGGAGGTGGCCGATGTACTGCTCGAAGCCCTCGTCGTACGACCGCACCCGCCCCACACCCGCACCCGTCGGCCGCTCCCACGGCTCGCCGTGCCGGTGGGACTCGTACACCGCCTCGATCCGGTCCTCCAGCTCGTCGGCGAGCTTGTGGCCGCCGCGGGCGAAGAACTTGATGCCGTTGTCGGGCATGGCGTTGTGGCTGGCGGAGAGCATGACACCGAGGTCGGCGCCGAGCACGCCGGTCAGGAACGCGACGGCCGGCGTCGGGAGGACGCCCACGCTCAGGACGTCGACGCCCGCGCTGGCCAGGCCCGCGACCATGGCGGCCTCCAGGAACTCCCCGGACGCGCGCGGATCCCGTCCGACGACCGCCGTCGGCCGGTGGCCCTCGAACGTGCCCGCCTCGGCCAGCACGTGCGCCGCCGCGACGGACAGCCCGAGCGCCATCTCGGCGGTCAGGTCCGCGTTGGCGACACCGCGCACGCCGTCCGTGCCGAAGAGTCGTCCCACTTGTCCTCCTGAAGAAGCGTCCTTGCTGCCAGGAAATGATGATGGCAGGCGCTTAGTCATGCGATCACACCGGCCTTTGAGCATCTTGTGTCGTTATACGCCCTTGGCTGGGATAAACGAACGCCCCGACGGCACATGTGGCGTGCCGCCGGGGCGTTCGGAGTACGTGCAGGCAGCTGGTGATTAGCGCTTGCTGTACTGCGGGGCCTTGCGGGCCTTCTTCAGACCGGCCTTCTTGCGCTCGACCGCGCGGTCGTCGCGCTTGAGGAAGCCGGCCTTCTTGAGCGGGCCGCGGTTGTTGTCGACGTCGGCCTCGTTCAGCGCGCGGGCGACACCGAGACGGAGCGCACCGGCCTGACCGGAGACACCGCCACCGGCGATGCGGGCGACGACGTCGTAACGGCCCTCGAGCTCGAGCACCTTGAAGGGCTCGTTGACTTCCTGCTGGTGCACCTTGTTCGGGAAGTAGTCCTCGAGGGTACGACCGTTGATCTTCCACTTGCCGGTGCCCGGGACGATCCGGACGCGGGCGATGGCGTTCTTGCGACGGCCCAGGCCGGCGGCCGGCTGCGGGTCGCCGAAGCGGGACGCGAGCGACTCGGAGGTGTACTCGCCCTCGACGGGGACGTCCGACTCGGTGGTGTAGCTGTCGATGTCGACGAGCTCAGTCTCTTCGACCGGCTGCTCAACAGTGGTCTCGGCCACGATTCTCCTCAGATTCTCTTCAGTCTTAGGGGGTGGCCGGACTTACTGCGCGACCTGGGTGATCTCGAACGGAACCGGCTGCTGCGCAGCGTGCGGGTGGTTCTCGCCGCGGTAGACCTTCAGCTTGGTGAGCATCTGACGGCCCAGGGTGTTCTTGGGGAGCATGCCCTTGACGGCCTTCTCGATGGCCTTCTCGGGGTTCTTGTCCAGCAGCTCGTCGTAGCGGACGGAGCGCAGACCACCCGGGTAGCCGGAGTGGCGGTACGCCATCTTCTGGGTCCGCTTGTTGCCGGACAGGTGCACCTTGTCGGCGTTGATGATGATGACGAAGTCACCGGTGTCGACGTGGGGCGCGTAGATCGGCTTGTGCTTGCCGCGGAGAAGGGACGCGGCGGTGGTGGCGAGACGGCCCAGGACGACGTCCTGAGCGTCAATGACGTGCCACTGGCGAGTCACATCGCCGGGCTTGGGGCTGTACGTACGCACTTCGCAGCCTTCTTCTTCAGTGGATGGGTGCTGACACATGGCATCACTGAAGCGATCGTGCAGCTGGGGACGACAATGCCGGGGACGCTACCCGTATGCCGCCCACTGGTAACTGCTCCAGGGAACCTAGGTAGAGGCCGCTCCCGTGAGAACGAGCGAGCCAATACACAACGAAGAGCAAGCCTACAAGGGTGGCCCCGGACGGGTCAAAACGAGCTCCCGTCGACATCCGGACGAGCCGTCGCCGACCGCGGCGGGAAATCCCGGGAGCGCGACCGTACCAGGATGCGCCGTCCTGCCCCCAAAGGTCCCCAGAAGGTCCCCTGACTCCGTTCGTACAGTCGCACCGGTACCCCCCGGCCCCCGTCTAAGATGCGCCCCATGAGTTATGGGCAGGGGGGACCTCAGTCCCAGTGGGATCCGTGGAAACCGCAGTCTCAGCAGCCCTGGGACAGCGGCGCCGGCCCGACCCCGGACTGGGCGTCGCTCGCCGAGGCGTCGGAGACGCGGAACAAGCGGCGCAGGGTGCTGTTCATCGGCGGTGGCGTGGTCGCCACGCTGGCGATCGGCACCGCCGTCGCGATGGCCGTGGTGTCCGCGAACGGCGACAACAAGGCCTCCGGCGCGCCCACCAACCTGCCGGCCAGCGGCTCGCTGCCCAGCGACACGGCCGGTTCGGTGCCGTCCTTCGCCCCGACCAGCGCGCCGCCGCCGCTGGACCCGGAGGAGTTCATATCCAGCGTGCAGAAGGACACGGCACCGCTGAGCGCCACGACCCTGTTCCCGGGCACCCAGCTGACCATGGGCGGGACGGTCTACAAGAAGGGCGCCACGGCCGACGCCAAGAAGTGCGCCACGGCCGCCAAGGGCACCCTCCCGGCCGTCCTCGACAAGGACGGCTGCACCCGCCTGCTGCGGGTCACCTACTCCAAGGACGGTGTCGCGGTCACGGTCGGCGTGGCCGTGTTCAACACGGAGGCGCAGGCGAGCAAGGCCAAGACCGAGGCCGACAAGAAGGGCTTCGTGACCGCCCTGGCCGGCTCCGGCGTGAAGACCTTCTGCGACTCCGGCGTCTGCCGCACGACGACCAATTCGTACGGCCGCTACGCGTACTTCACCACCGCGGGCTTCGTGAACGGCAAGGACGTCACCACCAAGGACACCAAGGTCTTCCAGGCCGGCGACGACCTGGCGGAGTTCACCTTCCGCCAGATCCACCGCCGCGGCGAGGCCCAGGCGTCGGCCGCGGCCGACCGGTGACCGGTCCGCACAGCGCGTGAGAGTCTCCCCCCTGCCTGGCCGGTGATCAAGGACATCACCGGTCGTCGGGGCCCTTGGGGGACTCATGACGGACACGTCCAGACGCAGACTGCTCGCCGGCGCGGCCGGCACCGGCGCGGGCTGGCTGAACGTGCGGGACACCGCGTACGGCGCCCTCGGCGACGACTCCACCGACGACCGGCCGGCCATCCAGAAGGCCATCGACGCGGCCGGCCAGGGCGGCACGGTCTACTTCCCGCCCGGCAAGTACCGCATCGCCGCACCCCTCAGGCTCTCGCTGGGCGTGACCCTGCGCGGCGACTGGAACCCGCACTTCCCGGTGCGCACCAACATGGCCGACTCCTTCCTCCGGCCCGGCATCGGCAACTTCACCGGCGAGGCCCTGATCGTCATCGACCCGGCCCCGGTGAACGGCGACTACACCGACTCCGCCTGCCGCGGCGGCCCCCGCCTCCACGGCCTCGCCCTGGACGGCCGTGACCAGCAGGACGCCACCGGCGCCGCGATCGACGGCGTCCGGATCAACCCGGGCGTCAAGGGAGTGACCGGCGACACCTCGACCGTCGCCTGGCTCGTCGTCGAGCCCGCCTAGCCGTACTGCCCTGTGGGGTGGGGGACGCGGCCGGTGGTCCCCCCGGCCGAGGAGCGCGTGCCGGACCCCCGGCCCGGGGCCGGGCAGAATGGCCTCGACCAGGGCCGGGGGCCGGTCGAGGAGAGAACGGGGCGGGCGAGGGTCATGCGCATGCGGGGACGGGTCGGGCTCATAGGGGCGGGTGCCGCCGCCGCGCTGCTGGGTCCGCCGGCCGTGTGGTGGGCCCGGCGGGACACCGAGGACGCCGCGCGGACTCCCCGGCTCGTCCCCACCGAACTGCGGAACCGCGATCCCGAGGCGACGCCCGCCGCCCGCCGGGTCTACGCCCTGCTCGCCGGCCTGGAGAACCGGGCGCGGCGCGGCGAACCGTCCCGGACGGTCATCGGGCAGCACGTCGAGCTGCACAACGAGCGCTACAACCCGTCGTACGGCGACTACCGGGGCACCAAGCAGCCCGGCTACTACTACAAGAAGGCCCACGACATCACCGGCAGGTTCCCGGGGTTCGTGGAGGTGGACCTGGGGCCTGGGTACGGGCAGCCGGGCTGGGCGGTGGGCGAGCCGCGCTCGTACTCCCGCTCCTCGTGGCCGAGCTGCCGCAGGTGCTGGGGGTACGTCGACGACGCGGTGGACCTGGCGCTCGGGGTGTGGGCCGGGCTGCCGCGCGCGGCGGACGGGTCGTACCACCCCTCGGGCACGCACCTCGACTGCGCCTCCGGGACCCGGGTGAGCCTGCCGCAGAACGGGGGCGGCCCGGCGGGCATCGTCGGCTTCTCCTTCCACCAGCCCTACCCGGGCAGCCCCCTCAAGGGCTTCGAGCAGACCCGTTACCAGAGCTCCCCGGCGGCCCGGGACAGCGGCTGGTTCGGCCGGGTGGTCACGCCGGGCACCGCCGAGCACCAGGCCCTGCTGCTGGACCTCGGCTTTCTCGCCGACCACCTGGGATACCTGGCGGAGCACGGCGTGCCGGTCCTGCTGCGGCCGTACCACGAGATGAACGCCAGGCCGGGCCACGGGTTCTGGTGGGCGGGGCAGGATCCGGCCGCCTACCGGAAACTGTGGCAGGTCACCCACGACTACCTGGTGAACAGCCGCGGCCTGCACAACCTGCTCTTCGTCTGGGCCCCCAGCGCCTGGGAGGGCACCTTCGCGCGGGAGCCCGGCGTCTACTACCCGGGCGGGCGGTACGTCGACGTCGTGGGCGTGGACGACTACAGCGACACCCCGCGGCGGCCGTTCCGGGGCAGGCCCTGGACCCAGGTCTGGTACCAGGGCCTGGAACGCTACGACCGCCCCCGCGTCCTTGCCGAGTCCTTCTACGTTCCGCTCGGCTCCGCACAGCGCAGAACACTTTCGGACACCCCGTGGGTGCTCTGGACGGTATGGGGACAGGCCCTGACATACGCCAATGTCTCCAGCCCGAGCGGAAAAAACACCCCGGAAGATGTGAAAGCGACCTACAAGTCTTCGCAGGTCATCACCGGCAGCGGGGACGGACGGACGGGCTTCGACTGGACCTCGTTGCACAAGACATAGATTTATTACTTTCCCACTACATCTTGCTCACCAATGCTTCATGACTGATTCTTACGTGGCAAGATTTGTTTTCTTGTGCGGTCGGTGGCGCAGGACGCCCGGGGGGGCATCTGAGCCGGCCGCAGAACGCCGAAAAAGGCGTGCCGGGGGGCAACATCACGGCGCGGAACGGAACGAGTGAGACGAGGTTTCTCGTGTCACCCGTCCCGTCACTGAGCCATGCCGTCCGGCACCCACCGATCTCACGGAAGAGCATGTAGCCGTATGGCATCGACAGTGGTCGACGGGGGAACCCCGCATTCGCGACACAACGCGAAGCTGGCCAAACGCACCGCCTCGTGGAAACCCGGCATCCTGCCGTTCCTGCTGCCGTTCGTCCTGCTGGTCGTCTTCGGCCTGTGGTCCTACCGGCCCAGCTCCTCACTGATGAGCTGGATCCTGACCGTCGTCTGGTCCCTGCCGGCGGCCGGTGTGCTGATCGGTCTCCAGGGCGCCCTGCTGATCCGCCGCCGGGTCCGCAAGAGCGACCGGATGACCCCGCCCGCCCCGGCCGAGCAGGACTTCCTGATCGCGCTGTGCCCGACCATCGGCCGCCACGACACCTACCCGGCCCTGGAACGCTCGATCCTCTCCTACGTCGAGCACCTCCCGGAGTTCTTCCCGTACATGCGGGTCGACATCCTCACCGAGGAGGGCTGCGAGGCGGCGGCGGACATCGACCGGCTCGCCGACTCCCACCCGCTGATCCGAGTGATCACGGTTCCCAAGGACTACGTCCCGGCCAACGGCACCCGCTTCAAGGCCCGTGCCAACCACTACGCCCACGAGCTGCGCATCGCGGAGGGCGAGGCCCTGGAATACGTCTGGGTGCTGCACATGGACGACGACACCGGCGTCGGCCCGGACACCGCGGCCTCGCTCGCCCAGTTCATCAACCGGCAGCGCCGCGCCCACCCCGACGAGGCCAAGCACATGGCCCAGGGCATCCTGACCTACCCCCGCGAGAACGCGGTGAGCCTCTTCACCTGGCTCGCCGACGCGGTGCGCCCCGCCGACGACATCGCCCGCTTCCGGGCCCTGACCGGACTCGGCACCCCCGCAGCCGGTGTACACGGTGAGCTGCTTGTGCTACGCGCGTCCATCGAGGCCGAGATCGGCTGGGACTTCGGTCCCAAGGAGATCGTCGAGGACGCCCGGCTCGCCCTGACCTTCTGCCGCACGTACCCGGGCCGCAGCGACTGGTTCAACGGCCGCTGCTACGGCGCCTCGCCCGCCAACGCGGCCGACTTCATCAAGCAGCGCGAACGCTGGGCCTGGGGCCTGGTGGCCCTCTGCTTCAACCGCAAGGTGCCGCTGCGCTACCGCTGGTTCCTGTCGATCTGCGTGGCCACCTGGATCCTCGGTCCGCTCCAGCACATCGGCGCCGTGCTGCTCGTGGGCTGGCTGTTCAACGACATGAACACCTCACCGGTGACCCAGTCGATCATCCTCCTCTGGGCCCTGAACTTCGCCTACGTGATCTGGACGTACTGGGAGGGGCTGCGCCTGAACGCGCTCGCCTCGGCCAGCGGCCGGCGCAAGTGGTGGGAGCCGATCGTCGTGGTCGCCTGCATCCCCGTCTTCTCCGTGCTGGAAGGGCTCGGCGGCTTCAAGGGCTTCATGAAGTTCGTCCGGCGCGAGGAGAACAAGTTCGTCGTGATCGCCAAGCCCGCCTGACCTCTCGGAAGACACCCACTGACATGCGTTCGCGACTGCCCCTGCTCGCCATCTTCCCGGTGGCCGTCCTCACCGTCGTGCTGGGCACCCCGTTCGTTCTCGGCGACCACCCGGTGCGCTGGGAAGCCGGCTCGGCCCTGCCCCGCCTCGTCCGCGGCGACTCCGACGAGTCCACCACCTCGGACGACGGCACCCGCCCCGGTACGACATCCGCCTCCCCCTCCGCGTCCGCCGACGCCCTCCAGGTCGCCAAGCCCTGGAAGGCGGGCATGCCGCAGTGGGGCGTGCAGATCTACTGGGAGGACGACAGGAAGAAACTCTCCGACGACTTCATCGAGAAGCAGGCCCACAAGCAGGCCGCGTACCTGATCGGGCTGGGCGCCAACTCGGTGTCGATCTCCTTCCCCTTCTACACCAAGAACGGCACGTCCGACGAGGTGTGGGCCGGTGCCAAGACCCCGACCCCACAGCGGCTGGAGCGGGTCCTGAAGGTGTTCAAGGACGCCGGTTTCCGCACCCGGCTGCGCCCGATCATGGACGAGTCGTCCCTGAAGCCCGAGGACGGCTGGCGCGGCGACGTCGCACCCGCCTCCCGCTCCGCCTGGTTCGCCTCGTACAAGAAGCTCGTCACCCCGTACCTCGAAGCCGCCGGCGAGGCGAAGACGAACACCTTCGTGATCGGCACCGAGCTCAACTCCCTGGAGGGCGACCCGGGCTGGAACACCCTGGTCGACTCCGCCGAGAAGACCTTCTCCGGCGAGATCGCCTACGACGCCAACTGGGACAACTACGTCACGGGCCGCATCAACATGCCCGTCAACCACCTCGGCGTCGACGCCTACTTCCCCGTCAAGGTGCCGGACACCGCGCCCGTCAAGGACCTGGTCGACGGCTGGGACACATGGCTGGACAAGAAGGCGACCGGCGCCCTGCCGAACATCCTCGTCTCCGAGTCCGGCATCGGTGCCATGAACGGCGCCTACCACGCCCCGGGCGACTTCTACAGCCACCGCAAGGTCAACGCGAAGGTGCAGGCCAACTGGTACACGGCCGTCTGTCAGGTCGTCCAGGAGCGGCACATGCAGGGCGTGTACTGGTGGTCGATCCACTTCGAGGACGACCCGAACACCCCGCCCGACGACAAGACGGCCTCCCGGCTCGACTTCGCCGGCCGCCCTCTCAGCGAGAAGGCCATCAAGACCTGTTTCGCCTCCGACTACGCGGGCCCCGGCACCGGCACCACGAGCTGACCGAGCGAGGAATCATGCAGGAAGCCATCATCCTCGTGGGCGGCAAGGGAACCCGCCTGCGACCGCTGACCAACCACACCCCCAAGCCGCTGCTCCGGGTCGCGGGTGCCTCCTTCATCCGGCACCAGATCGCCAAGCTGACGGCCGCAGGCGTCGAGCACGTGGTCTTCGCGACCTCGTATCTCGCGAGCCTCTTCGAGGAGGAGTTCAAGGACTTCTCCCAGGACCTGGCGATCTCGTACGCCGTGGAGGAGATCCCCCTCGGCACGGGCGGAGCGATCCGCAACGCCGGACGGCTGCTGCGCGGCGACGCGCCCGACGCCCCGGTCCTCGTCCTCAACGGCGACATCCTGTCCGGCACCGGGCTGCGCGCCCTGCTGGCGCACCACGAGGCCCGGGACGCGGACGTGACACTGCACCTCACCCGGGTCGCCGACCCGCGCGCCTTCGGCCTGGTCCCCACCGACGAGGCGGGCCGGGTGCTCTCCTTCCTGGAGAAGCCGAAGACCCAGGAGGAGTGCGTCACCGACCAGATCAACGCCGGGTGCTACGTCTTCCGCCGGTCCGTCCTGGACGCCATCCCCGGCGACCGGGAGGTGAGCGTCGAGCAGGAGACCTTCCCGCGGCTCGTCGCCGACGGCGGGCGGGTCTTCGGCCACACCACCGACGACTACTGGCGCGACCTCGGCACCCCGCTGGCGTTCGTGCACGGCTCCGCCGACCTGATCACCGGCAGGGCGCCCTCGCCCCTGGTGGGACCGCCGGCCGAGGCCCTGATCGACCCCACGGCCGTGGTGGCCCCGACCGCACGCGTGACCGGCGGCTCGACGGTCGGCCCGCATGCCGTCATCGGCCCGCACGTGGTCGTCGACCGCTCCATCATCGGCGCCAACGTCACCGTCGCCGAGGGCGCCCGGGTGCACGAGTCCGTGGTGGACCACGACTCCTCGATCGGCAGCGAATCGATTCTTCGCGAGGTCGTCGTGGGCTGCCACACGCACGTCGGCGCCCAGAACGAACTGCCCGCCCAGCTGCGGCTGTCGTGCGGCATCCGCATCCCCGCCCAGGGCGTGCGCGTCAGCGGTACCGCTGTCGCCTGCCCGACGGTCCACTGAAGCCGCCGGCCCGGACAGTTACTGGATTACTGGAGAGACGTGACCAGCCATCGTTCATCGGCCGCGCAGACAGAGCGTCTTCGCAAGTACCGGCCGGACATCCAGGGCCTGCGCGCCGTCGCCATCATGATGGTCGTCTGCATGCACACCGGCATCCTCGACATCCACGGCGGTGTGGACGTCAGCTTCGTGCTCAGCGGCTTCCTCATCGGCAGCCAGCTGCTCGCCGAGATCGACAAGACCGGCAAGGTGTCCCTCAGCAAGTTCTGGGCCCGCCGCTTCCGACGCCTGGCACCGGGCGCCGCCCTCACCATCGTCGCCACCGGTGTCCTGTCCTGGCTCTACGCGAGCCCGTTCAGCTTCCGCAGCTACATGGACGACGGACTCGCCGCGTCACTGAGCGTCATCAACTGGCGGCTGGCCGAGAACGGCACCGACTACTTCGCCAACGACGGCAGCCAGTCGCCGTACCAGCACTTCTGGTCACTGGGCATCGAGGAGCAGTTCTACCTCGCCACCCCGATCGTGCTCGTCGTGGTGGCCTGGCTCAGCCGGCTCGTGTTCCGCCGCAACCGCATCCTGGTCGGCGTGGTCCTGATGGCCGTGGTGGGCGGCTCGTTCTACCTGGGCTACACCGAGACCACCACCAACCAGCCACTCGCCTACTTCGGCACCCAGTCCCGCATCTGGGAACTCGCCTTCGGTGTCCTGCTCGCCCTCTGGGCCCCGGTCATCTCCCGCATGCCGCGGGGGCTCGCCGCGGTCGTCTCCTGGCTGGGCCTGGCCACCACCCTGGTCACCGGCCTGCTCATCACGGAGAACACCCCGCTGCCGGGGTACGCCGTCCTCGGTCCCGTGCTCGGCGCGTGGCTGATCATCGCCGGCGGCTGCGCCAACCCCCGCCTGGGCGTGGAGCGGCTCCTCGACAACCCGGTCTTCGACTTCATCGGCAAGGTCAGCTACGGCTGGTACCTGTGGCACTGGCCGCTGCTGATCCTCTGGCCGCACATCATCGGCTGGGAGTTCGGCTACTCCGACCGCTTCCGGGTGGCGGTCCTCTCCTTCCTCATCGCCATCGCGACGCACTACGTCGTCGAGAAGCGGTTCAGGGAGAACGTGAAGCTGGTCGTCCGCCCCTGGCGGGGCATCCTCACCGGCGGCACCCTGACGGCCACCTCCGCCGTCGCCATGGTGGTCGCACTCCAGGTACCGCTCAACCTGTCCTTCGGCACCGCGGGCACCGCCGCCGCGCTCACCGGGTTCGACGGCACCAAGTCCGTGGTGCAGGCGGTGGGCGAGCGCGACGCCCCCAAGGTCAGCGAGAGCGCGCTCCTGAAGTCCCCGAACGACCGGGGCGACCACGGCTGCATCGACCAGCTGCTGGTCACCAGCTTCACCCCGCACGACGACTGCGTGATCGGCGACAAGTCGGCGGACCGGACGATGGTGCTGCTCGGCGACTCGCACGCCTACCAGTGGGGCAACGCCTTCAACGCCCTCGGCCTGAAGCTGCACGTCAAGGTCGTCACGGTCATCAAGAGCGGCTGCTCCCCCGAGGTCTACAAGATCACTCGCGAGGACCTGGGACGCGAGTACACGGAGTGCCCGAAGTGGCGGGAGACCGCCCTCGCCTACATCAAGAAGCTCAAGCCGGATGTCATCGTGGTGGCCAACCGCGTGCAGTACACCACCGTGCGCGCAGGCGCCGAGGACACGTTCAAGAAGCTCAAGGCCATGGGTTCGGACCTGGTCTACCTGGCCGACACCCCGAAGCCGACCTTCAACATCCCGGACTGCCTGGCAGAGAACTCGGCCAACCCCGCCGAGTGCACCCTGAAGTCCGAGACCGCCGTCGACCTGCCCGACTTCCGCAAGCTGGAACGCGAGGTCGCCGAGCAGTACGGGGCCACGGTCATCAACCCGCTCCCCGCCTTCTGCGCGGACGGCTACTGCCCGGCGGTGATCGGCGGGCACGTCGTCTACTGGGACAACAGCCACATGACCGGCGGCTACGCCAAGTCCCTCGAACCGTTCCTGGAGCCGACCTTCAGGAAGGTCCTGGCCGGCTGACCCTCAGACCGTCCGCACCCGTACCCGGCGTGCCTGCCGCTGCCGTTCCAGCAGCTGGCCGGCCGCCGGGTACGCGACCTCCTCCAGGGTCAGCCCGTGCGGCCGTACGACATGTACGGCGCTGTCCCGCACCCCCGCGTCCAGCACCTTCCGCGGCCACTCCACGCCCCGGTGCCCGTCCCCCACGAACAGCAGCGCGCCGACCATCGACCGCACCTGGTTGTGGCAGAAGGCATCGGCCCGGACCTCGATCTCGACGACCCCGTCGCCGCGCCGGCTCACCCCGAAGCCGAGGATCTCCCGGATCGTCGTCGCGCCCTCGCGCTTCTTCGCGTAAGCGGCGAAGTCGTGCTCCCCGACCAGTGACTTCGCGGCGGCGTCCATGACATCGACGTCCAGCTCCCAGTCGTGCCACAGCACGTGGTTGCGCAGCAGCGGGTCCACGCCTCCAGGCCGGTCCCCGACCCGGTACACGTACCGCCGCCACAGCGCCGCGAACCGCGCGTTGAACCCCGCCGGCGCCTCGCCGACCGACCACACCCGCACGTCCTTCGGCAGCCGCCCCGCGAGCCGCTTCAGCAGCTTGTCCCGCTGCTCCTCCCACACCCCGGCGGGCAGATCGACATGCGCCACCTGCCCCCGCGCGTGCACCCCGGCATCCGTCCGCCCGGCCACGGTCAGCTCGTACACCGTGTCCTGCGACCGCGTGACGATCCGCAGCGCGTCCTCGATCTCCCCCTGCACGGTCCGCCTCCCGCCGGCCTGCTTGGCCCAGCCGTGGAAGTGGGTCCCGTCGTAGGACAGGTCGAGACGGATGCGCACCTGGCCGGGCTGAACGTCGTCACTCACAGGAGAATCCTCTCAGGGCAAGAAAGCGGGCCCGCCCCTCGAAAGGAACGGGCCCACTGACGCGCCCCGTAAGGGGCGCCGGACTGCACCGATATGCGGCTCCGCCGCGTGGGCGCGACCAGCCACAACGGACCGGCAGCCAAAGGACGGCTTACGCCTCCTCGGCCTCCGGCTTGGCGTCCTCGACGACCTCGTCGGCCTTGGTCTCCTCGACCTTGGCCTCCTCGGCCTCCTTGACCGCACGCTTGGTGGCGGCCTCGGCCTCGCCGGTCGCCTGCTGGGCGACCGTCAGCGCCTCGACCAGCTCGATGACAGCCATGGGCGCGTTGTCGCCACGACGGTTACCGATCTTGGTGATGCGGGTGTAACCACCGGGGCGGTTCTCGTACCGCGGGCCGATCTCGGTGAAGAGCGTGTGCACGATGCTCTTGTCCGTGATGACCTGGAGCACCTGACGGCGGTTGTGAAGGTCGCCCTTCTTCGCCTTGGTGACCAGACGCTCGGCGTACGGGCGCAGGCGGCGGGCCTTCGCCTCGGTGGTGGTGATACGGCCGTGCTCGAAGAGCGCCTTCGCGAGGTTCGCGAGGAGCAGCTTCTCGTGCGCGGCGCTGCCGCCCAGACGGGCACCCTTGGTGGGCTTCGGCATGGTTCTTCTCCTGTGTGTCTGCCCCGGCCGTGCCAGGTACCGGGGTCAGTATCCGAGCGGGCGGTCGCCCGTCGGAGATCCGAGGCTCTTTTCAACCCCGGAGGGTCCGCGCCCCCGAAGGGGCGCGGGGAACTGCGCGACCAGCCACAGCGGACCTGCAGCCGCAGAACCGGCCTCCTCGCGGAGCGCTCAGTACTGCTCGGTCTCCACGAAGCCCGCGTCCGCGTCGTCGTCCGCGCCGAACGCGTCCGCCGCAGCCGTGGGGTCGAATCCGGGCGGGCTGTCCTTCAGGGCCAGGCCCATGCCGGCCAGCTTCGCCTTGACCTCGTCGATGGACTTCGCACCGAAGTTGCGGATGTCCAGGAGGTCCGCCTCGGAGCGCGCGACCAGTTCACCCACGGAGTGGATGCCCTCACGCTTGAGGCAGTTGTAGGAACGGACCGTGAGCTCCAGCTCCTCGATCGGCAGCGCCAGGTCGGCGGCAAGGGCGGCGTCCGTCGGGGACGGGCCCATGTCGATGCCCTCGGCGTCGATGTTCAGCTCGCGGGCGAGACCGAACAGCTCGACCAGGGTCTTGCCGGCCGACGCCATCGCGTCACGCGGCCGCATCGCCTGCTTCGTCTCGACGTCGACGATCAGCTTGTCGAAGTCGGTGCGCTGCTCGACACGGGTCGCCTCGACCTTGTACGTGACCTTCAGCACCGGCGAGTAGATGGAGTCGACCGGGATCCGGCCGATCTCCTGGCCCACCTGCTTGTTCTGCACGGCCGAGACGTAACCGCGGCCACGCTCGACCGTGAGCTCCATCTCCAGCTTGCCCTTGCCGTTGAGCGTGGCCAGGACCAGGTCGGGGTTGTGCACCTCGACACCGGCCGGGGGCGCGATGTCGGCCGCGGTGACCAGACCCGGACCCTGCTTGCGCAGGTACATCACCACGGGCTC